>DASYXF010000105.1:0-9656 GCA_035935335.1 Candidatus Acidiferrum sp. | reverse complement strand
GTAGGTAACCTCAGCCGTATTCAACGTACGGACTGAGCCGACCGCGGAAGATTCGTTCGCCGCCATCTTCGACTTCAGCAAGTTCGGAATTGCGATAGCCGCGATGATCAGAATGATCGCCACGACGATCAGCAACTCAATGAGAGAGAAACCCTTCTGCTTCTTCATGAGATCTCCTTGAGAGAGCGTTTGGTGCCTGAGCACGTTATCCCTAAGTGCATTCGGGTGGCCAAACCTACAGCTCACTGAATATCGCGTTCTTCGCCATTAAGTCCTTAATATCAATTACTTGAAAGGGGTGGGCAGGGTGGTAGAACTTTCCATGAAAAAACCATGTTTCAAGCGCTCAAAGAACGGCAGTTAAGGGCATCCCAAAACGACATTAAATGTCGACATTCTTTGACTGCCCCGATTTGAATCATGCGCGAAACGTACTCTGACCCTTCTTGGTTACACCAAGTTTCACAGGTTGTGCTTTTTCGCGTAATGCCGGAACGACCGGTAGCTGATCTTCAGGACTCGCGCTGCTTCCGTCCGCACTCCATCTGCCTTCAAAAGCGCCGCCTCCAAATACCGGCGCTCTGTCCCGGCCACCACCTGCTCAAAATCAATCCCCTCTTCGGGAATCTGCACCGGCGCCGACTGCGACAGGGAAGCCCCTACCGCCGGCGTAATCCCATGCACCCGTTCCGGCAGCACCTTCGCGCTGATCTCCGTTCCTGTTTCCAGCGCCACGGCTCGCTCGATCGTGTTTTCCAGTTCGCGTACATTGCCCGGCCAGTCATACGATTCCAGCAGGCTCATCGCCTCGGGCGATATCCCCTGAATGGGCTTCTCCATCGATTTCCGGAACTGCTCCAGAAAATGCCGCGTCAGCAGCGGAATGTCTTCACGGCGCTCCCGCAACGGCGGCACATGCATCGGAATCACGCTTAGCCGGTAAAACAGATCTTCCCGGAACTCGCCTGCCGCGATCGCCTTTTCCAGGTCCTTGTTCGTGGCCGCGATTACGCGTACATCCACGTCTACTTCGTCGTTGCTCCCCAGCGGCCGCACCTTTCCTTCCTGCAGCACCCGGTACAGCTTCACCTGCATGGCCAGGTTCATGTTTCCGATTTCGTCCATGAACAGCGTGCCGCCGTGCGCCGCCTGGAAGAGCCCGCGCCGGTTTTCATTTGCGCCGGTGAACGCGCCCTTCATATACCCGAACAGCTCCGACTCCAGCAGCGTTTCCGGAAAGGCCCCGCAATTGATCGTTATGAAAGGAGTCTGCGCCCTGGCGCTGTTCTCGTGAATCGCCCGCGCCACCAGCTCTTTGCCAGTCCCGCTTTCCCCGGTAATCAGCACGCGGCTGTTCTGCGGCGCCACCGTCTGGATCATGTCAAAGATGGCCTTCATCTTCGGGCTTTGCCCGATGATATTGTCCAGTCCCGTCAGCCGCCGCAGTTCCCGCCGCAGGTATCCGGCTTCCTTTTTCCACTTCAGGCTCTCGGAAACCTCGCCCACCGCTCGGCGCAACTGCTCCACATAGTTGTGATCCTTGATGACGAAGCGGTCGGCGCCGGAATTCAGCGCATCCACCGCCGTGTCCAAATCCGGCAAAGCGGTCATCAGCAGAAAAAAAGAATCCGGCGCAATCTCTTTCGCAAACCGCAAAAGATCAAGCCCCGTCCCCCCGGGCATCCGGATATCGGAAATAACGATATCGTACAAAGACCCTTCCAGCTTCCGCCGCGCGGTCTCCACGCCGTTGGCCACCTCCACGCGATGACCATCCTTCCGGAAGGTGATCTCCAGCAGTTCGCAAAGCGACTTCTCGTCATCCACCACGAGAATATGCGCCGCTTCCCGTTTCGCCTCTCTCGTCATCACTTTAGTCGCTTGCATAGCGCCTCATCCACTGCGCGGAAGCTCGATGATAAATTCCGCGCCTTTCTCTTTTTCGCTGTGAACCGTGATGCGCCCGTTGTGGGCCTGCACAATCTGATACACGATGGCCAGCCCAAGTCCCGTTCCCCCTTCGAAATTCGATTGCAACGGCTCGAAAATCTTTGCCCGCTGCTGTGGGTCCAGGCCGATCCCCGTGTCCCGGAACGATATGCGCAGCCAGTCAGGCGCGTTCTCGATGCCCACCGTCAGCGATCCGCCCTGTGGCATCGCCCTCACCGCGTTGTCGCACAGATTCCAGAAGACCTGCTTGATCTTGTTGGGATCCACCCGCGCCACGGAGGCCGCCCCATTGAACGCCCGCACAATCTGCAATTTCTGCGCAGGCCCTGGCTTCCTCTCCAACAGCGTCAGCGTTTCATCCAGCAGCGGCCGCACATCCGCTTCCTGAAATGCGAAAGACTTCTCGCGCGAAAAATTCAGAAAGTCCGTGATGATCTGGTTCAGCCGTTCTGATTCCCGGCTGACGATGTTCACCAGGCTCTTTTCGTCCTCCTCGAGCGGCACCAGCCGCGCCAACTCTTTCACCGCTCCACCCATGGCCGTCAAAGGTTGCCGGATTTCGTGCGCGATCGCCGCGGAGAGCCTTCCCACCGCCGCCATCCGCTCTTTCGTCGCCACTTCCTGCTCCAGTCGCCGCAGTTCCGTCAGGTCCTGGAAATTGAAAACGTATCCGCTGCGCTGCGCGTCTCTCGTTCGCAGGGGCGACACGGAGATTCCCAGATACCTCTTTTGCCCGCCGGGAATGCGCACTTCGATTTCGCGCCGCAACGACAGCTTTTCCGGCACCGTCGTTATCTCGTGCTGCCAGAACTCCGCGCTCACTTCGCGCAGATCGTGACCTCGCAACTCCGCAAAGGTCCGGCCCAGGATCTCCTCGCCGGTCCGGTTCAGCAGCACCACCCGGCCCTCCATGTCCGTTGTCACCAACCCGCCGCGCATGGAGTGAATAATGTCCGAAGTGAAATCCTGCAACTCCAGCAACTCTTCCCTTTTCTCCTCAAGTTCCGAACTCTTCCGCCGCAGCGAATGGGCCAGCAGGCTGGAAAGATACGCGATCGCCAGAAATCCGAACGAATTGCTCAAAAACCACATCCGCAGGCTTTCCACCGTTGGCGCCGCCAGAGAGGTTTGCGCCAGCCGACCAAAATGCACCAACCCGGTCAGCAGGCCCAGCGCCCCAAGGCACACCGCTGCCGTCAGAAACGCGGCCTGCCGGCTGAACAGAATGCTGGCCACAATGATCACCAGCAAATAGAGCGACGTGAAATAACTGTCCTGCAGCCCGGTTGTGTAAACGATTCCGCTGATCATCACCACGTCGCACGACACCTGCAAACCACCGAGCCACGAAGCCTCCGGCAGCAAACGCACCAGAATCAGGTGCAATATCCCGATGGTGATCCACAAGATGACGATGGGAAGAAAAAACCGCGGTGAGGCCGGAGCGGGAACATACTGCGGCCAGACGACGCCCACTCCCAATATCAGGGCGATCAACAGCAGGCGAACCCGCGTAAGCCAGTCCACCCATTCCCGGCGATTTAGTGACTGTTCCATGCTCGGAGCGGCCGCCCCCCGCTTTGCCCGCCCATTGCTACTACCATCTTAAAGAAAAAATGGAGGACAGAAGCGTTTCTCCTGCCCTCCATTTCCAATTTGACATCTTCCTAGTGGCTGTTGCTGAGCTTTCCGATCAGCGTGAACAGCGGCAGGTACATGGAGATGACCACGCCGCCGACGACCGTACCGAGGAACACGATCATGATCGGTTCCAGTGCCGTCAAGAGGTCCTTCACCGCCGCGTCGACTTCATCCTCGTAGAAGTCCGCGATCTTTTGCAGCATGGCATCCATCGCGCCGGTCTGCTCGCCCACCGAAATCATCTGGGTAACCATGCCCGGGAAAACCGCCGAATCCTTCAAAGGCTCGGTAAGCGATTTGCCTTCTTCAAGTGATTTGCGCACCTGAAAGAGCGCCCGCTCCACGACCGCGTTGCCCGAAGTCTTCGCCGTGATGTCCAGCCCTTCCAGAATAGGCACGCCGGAGGAAATCAGCGTTCCCAGCGTCCGCGTAAAGCGCGCCACGGCAATCTTGCGCATCAGGATGCCGAGTACCGGCAGCTTCAGAATCAGGGAATCCAGGAAATAGCGTCCTCCGGGAGTTCCATACCACACCTTCAGTCCGAAGATGCTTGCCACAATACCCACCACGATCAGCAAGCCGAAGATGCTGCCCACGAAATTGCTCATCGCGATGACGATCTTCGTCGGCAACGGCAGATCCACGCCCAAGCCTGCGAACAACGTCGCGAAGATCGGCACCACTTTCCAGAGCAGCAGCGTAATGACCAGCCCTGCGATGGTCAAAACGCCGATCGGGTAAATCAGCGCCGACTTCACCGCCGCCTTCAACTTTACGTTCTTTTCGATGTAGCTCGAGAGCCGTTGCAAAATGGTGTCAAGAATACCGCCCGTCTCGCCCGCCTCCACCATGTTGCTGTAGAGCGGATCAAAGACCTTTGGATACTGCTTCATGGCCGCGGACAGGTTGCTCCCGCCTTCCACCGCGCCGCGCGTTCCCGTCAGCACCTTCTGAAACAACTTGTTCTCCTGCTGGCTGGCCAAAATTTCCAGGCACTGCACCAGCGGAAGGCCGGCGTCAATCATTACCGAGAACTGCCGCGTGAACACGGCCAGTTCCTTGGCGCTGACGCCTCCTCCGAACGTGGGCAGGTTGAACTCCTTGCCCTTTTCGGACATCTTCGTCGGCGTAATCTGCTGCCGCCGCAGCAATGTCTGCAGCTCGGCCTTGCTGGCGGCCGTCATCTCTCCCGCGACCGATCCGCCCGACCGATTCGTTCCGCGATATGTGAAAACCGGCATAACCTTTCCTCCTCAACCTCTAAAAGTTTTGTCCTTCCGTCACCCGAAAGCAATCCCTTAATGTTTCGAACCCACCGGCGTGCGTCCCGCGGGAGCCTTCCCCGTGGATCCCGCCGTCGTGGCCACCCCGCGGTTGATCATGTCCTGCAGTTCGTCGGAGTTCGAAGACCGCGACAACGCCATGTCCAGCGTGATCTGCTTCTGAAAATACGCGTTTGCCAGCCCCTGGTTGAACGTCTGCATGCCCGTCTGCCCCGTGCCCGTCTGCATCGCCGAATAAATCTGGTGGATCTTGTCTTCGCGGATCAGGTTGCGGATGGCCGGCGTCGGAATCAGAACCTCCATCACCATCAACCGGCCGCGGTTGTCCGCGCGCGGCAGCAGCGCCTGGCAAAGAATCCCTTCTAGCACCATCGAAAGCTGCGCGCGGATCTGCGGCTGCTGGTGCGCCGGGAAAACGTCGATAATACGGTTGATCGTGGACGCGGCGGAGTTCGTGTGCAGCGTCGCGAACGTCAAGTGGCCGGTTTCCGCGATGCGCAACGCCGATTCGATCGTCTCCAGGTCGCGCATTTCTCCGATCAGCACCACGTCCGGGTCTTCGCGCAACGCGGCGCGCAGCGAATTTGCGAACGAGTGAGTGTCCGCGTGTACTTCGCGCTGGTTCACCAGGCACTTCTTGTGGTTGTGCAGGAACTCGATCGGGTCCTCGATCGTGATCATGTGCTCTTCGCGTTCCGCGTTGATCTTGTCCAGCATCGCCGCCAGTGTCGTGGACTTACCGGAACCCGTCGGCCCGGTCACCAGCACCAGGCCGCGCGGCTTGTCGCACAGTCCGCGCACTACCGTCGGCAATCCCAGCGCATCGAAGCCCTTGATCTCCCACGGTATGGTCCGGAACACGGCTCCCACGGCGCCCCGTTGATTGAAGCAATTGCCGCGGAAGCGCGCCAGGTTCTTCAACCCGAACGAAAAGTCCAGCTCCAGGTTTTCTTCAAACCGGTGTTTCTGCGCGTCCGTCAACACGCTGTACGCCAGCGATTTCGTGTCCGCGGCCGTCAGCGGCGGCATGTCCAAAGGCCGCAAGTGGCCGTGAACGCGCACCCGCGGCGCGCTGTTTGTCGTGATATGGAGATCGCTCCCTCCCATCTCGATCATCTTCTTCAACAATTCGCTCAGCGTTATTCCTGCCATCTCTGCACCCTTTCCTGCTTATAAAACGGTTTCGCGCAAAACCTCTTCCATCGTGGTCTGGCCCAGCGCAACCTTAATCAATCCGCTGCGCCGCAGGGTAATCATTCCCTGCTCGATCGCCTTCTTCTTCAGTTCCAGGGCCGAAGCGCCAACCAGGATCAATTCGCGCAATTCATCGTTGATTTCCATCACTTCGTACAAACCCGTGCGTCCCTTGTAGCCGCCTTTGTTGCAGGTCGAGCAGCCCTTGCCGTGATAGATCTTCGTCGTTTTCACTTCTTCCGGCGTATACCCCGCGTCAATCAGCGCCTGCTCCGGAACTTCCAGCTCTTCCTTGCAGTTCACGCAAATCCGGCGCACCAGGCGCTGCGCGCAAATCAGGTTCACAGAAGTCGCCACCAGGAACGGCTCAATCCCCATGTTCATCAAGCGGCTGATCGTCGACGGCGCGTCGTTCGTGTGCAGGGTCGAAAGCACCAGGTGGCCCGTCAGCGCGGCTTTCACGCCGATTTCCGCCGTTTCAAAGTCGCGAATCTCGCCGACCAGAATAATGTTGGGGTCTTGCCGCAAAAATGCGCGCAACGCCGCCGCGAAGTTCAGCCCGATCTGTTCCTTCATCTGCACCTGGTTGATGCCCGCCAACTGGAACTCGACCGGGTCTTCCGCGGTCATGATGTTGGTGTCCACCTGGTTCAACCGCGCCACCGACGAATACAAAGTGTTCGTCTTGCCCGAACCCGTCGGCCCCGTAACCAGCACCATCCCGTACGGCTTCAAAATGTTCCGTTCGAATTTCTTCAGCGACTCCGGCTCGAAACCCAGCTTGGTCATGTCCAGCCGCAGGTTTTCCTTGTCCAGCAACCGGAGCACGATCTTTTCGCCATACAGCGTCGGCACCGTGGACACGCGGAAGTCCAATTCCTTCTTCTTCCCGTCGGCCTTGTACTTGATCATGATGCGGCCGTCTTGCGGCAGCCGCTTTTCCGCAATGTCCAGCTTGGCCATGATCTTCATGCGGCTGGTGATCGCGTCCCGCAGCTTCATCGGCGGATTCATCACCGTCTGCAAAACGCCGTCAACGCGGAACCTCACCCGCATTTCCGTCTCGTAGGGCTCCACGTGAATATCGCTCGCCCCCCGCTTCACCGAATCCGTCAATATCAGGTTCACCAGCTTGATGATCGGCGCTTCTTCCGCGGCTTTCTCCAGCGAAGCCGCGTCCAGTTCCTGCTCTTCCGCCGCCAGTTCCAACTCCTGGTCCTCGTCCACCAGGTCCTTCATCAGGTTGCTCAACTCTTCGTGGCTGGCCGCCCCACCGCCGTAAAATCTTCCGATCGCTTCGCCAATCGCCGATTCCGACGCCACCACCGGTTCCACGTTGAAGCCGGTCATAAACTTGATGTCGTCCATCGCGAAGACGTTCGTCGGATCCGTCATCGCGATCGTCAGCACGGAGCCGACACGCGACAACGGCACCACCTGGTAACGCAGCGCCGTGTCCTGCGGAATCAGCTTTATGACGTTGGGATCGATTTCGTAGTACTTCAGGTTGATCGAGGGCACGCCGTACTGCCGCGAAAGCACACCGGTGATGTCATCATCGGTTATAAAGCCCATCTTCGTCAGGCAGCTTCCCAGCTTCCCACCGTTCGAACGCTGAAATTCCAGCGCCTTATCCAGTTGGTCCTGGGTGATCAGGCTTTCCTTCAGTAGAATTTCGCCTAAACGGACAGACATCCGCAGCGCTCCCGAGAAATCGTGCACCTAACGCCAAACATAGCAAAGAGGCCGTGCGCGCGGTGTCCGATTTTGACCCATCGTTGTGAATTCGCTAATACCTGTACAGTTGAACAGGGTGCCGAAACGAAGGACAGTGTCGCCTTCTTGACTTGCATGTAGGGGCGGCTTCTTGCCCTCAGCGCAAGCGAACGGTAGGCGCCTTCTTCTCTTTCCCCTTCTCTCCAATTCTTGACTTGCCGGCATCCCGTGGATATCGTGCGAATGAGATGTCCGCAACCCCCACACCCGTCACTTCCGCGCATATTCCCCGTCCCTGTCGGCCGTCCCAATCCGCGGGACAATCGATCACCCCTGTGCACTCGGCCGACGACGCCTCCGCGCTCCTGCTCGCCACTCGCTACTCGCCACTCGCCGCTTTCTTTGATGCCCTTTTTCGCGCTCACGGCGAGCAGCACTGGTGGCCCGGGCAAACGCCCTTCGAAATCATCGTCGGCGCCATCCTCGTCCAGAACACCACTTGGGTGAACGCCGCCCGCGCCATCGCCAATCTCCGCCAGGCGAAACTCCTTACGCCCTCCGCCATCGCGGCTGTCTCCCCGTCGAAACTCGCCCGCCTCGTCCGCTCCTCCGGCTACTTCCGCCAAAAAGCCCGCAAGCTCAAGACGTTCGTTGCGTTTCTTCGAAAAAAGCATCGCGGTTCGCTCACCGCAATGTTCCGCACTCCCACCGCAATGTTGCGGCAGCAACTCCTCGCCGTTCACGGCATCGGTCCGGAAACCGCCGATTCCATCCTGCTCTACGCAGGGCGTCACCCCGTCTTTGTTGTGGATGCCTACACCCGGCGCATTCTGCAACGCCATGGACTCGCTACCGGAAAAGAATCGTACGAGGGGCTTCGAGGGCTGTTCGAAAAAAGTCTACCCAACGACCCCCAACTCTTCAACGAATTTCACGCCCTCATCGTCCACACCGGCAAAGCCTTCTGCCGCTCCCGCGCCCCGCTCTGTTCCCAATGCGCTCTACGATCCTTCCTGCCGCAACCCGTCGAAGGTTCCCAATGAGCGGCTCCAGCTACAAGCTTCGTATTCAACTTACCCTCGGCGGCATTTTCGTTACCCTCCTCCTCGCCGCTGTCTTCACCCTCGGCTCTCTCGACGTTCCCCTAGAGCCGCGATCCTGGCGCGAAGTCATCGCCCTCTATGCCGTCTCCAGCTTCATCACCGCCGCCCTGCTCATCTTTGGCCTCATCCTCACCCGCAGCATCGTCCGCCTTTGGGCCGAGCGCAGCAAAGACCACCTCGGTGCCCGCTTCAAAACCAAGATGGTCCTCGGCGCCACCGCCATCTCGCTGCTTCCCATCGTCTTCATGTTCTTCGTGAGTTATTCCCTGCTCAACCGCACCCTCGGCCGCTGGTTCCCCCGGCCCCTCGAAATCGCCTCGGAGGAAACCCAGAAGCTCTTGAACGATCTCGGCCGCGGCACACTCCCGCGCCTTCACTCTCTCGGCTATCAGGCCGCGCAGCACGCCGGCGAAACTTCGGAATCCTTTCTTGAACACGCCTTTGCCATCGGCCTCGACGCCGTCTGGGTCTTCGACTCCCACGGCAAATTCGTCAAGGGCGGCGTTGTCTGCGACGACCAACAGGAAGACCGCACACTCAACATCTGCAGCATCAGCGGCGAACAGGGCGCCCTGCAAAACACTCTGCCCAGCGGCGTCGAAATCTGGCAATCCAAAAATAAGAGCTACTTCGCCGGCCACGTTCCCGTCACTCTCAACGGCCCCAACGGCTCTGATCAAGGCACACTCGTCGCCGCCTACCGCACCGGCCCCGATTTCGTTAAACGCTGGACGGTCATCCAGCAGCAGACCCGCGACTACGAAAACGT
>DASYXF010000104.1:0-2008 GCA_035935335.1 Candidatus Acidiferrum sp. | reverse complement strand
GCACTGGCTGGAGATGGGCAAGCGCGTCGTCAAGCCGCCAAAAGTTTTCCACGTCAACTGGTTCCGCAAGGGCGAAGACGGAAGGTTCCTCTGGCCCGGCTACGGCGAAAACGTGCGCGTGCTGAAGTGGATGTTGGAACGTACCGAGGGCCGCGCCAACGCTGCCGAAACGCCCATCGGCTTCGTGCCGGCGCAGGATTCGCTCACGCTGGACGGCCTGCAGATTTCTCCCGACACGATGCGGCAACTCCTCAATGTGGATTCACAGGCATGGGTCGAAGAGCAGGAAGGCATCGGAAAATTCTTCGACAAGTTTGGGAAGCGCTTGCCGGAAGAGCTTGCCAAAGAGTTCGACAAGCTGGGACAGAGGCTCCAGCAGGTCGCCATGGCACAAAAATAACCTCTTTTCGAGGGGCCTGCCGCAGAGATTTTCAGTCTCTTTGGCGTTTCCATTTTCAAATCCAAAGATACGCGCCGCCTTCCCCGTAGGGCACGTTGACGTAGAACAGGTTCACCTGCGCGATCCCGGCGAGCGCAAGGCAAAGGCGCTTCGCGCCGTGCTCGGCACACAGCGGCTCTCCCGCTGCCGCCGTGATGTGTCCCACATCGTCCTGGCTTGCAACTTCTTCTTGTGAAATCCATTGCCAGGTCGCGGGCCGCGAACAGCTTTTACAAGAGCTGGCGCCTCGGCTCAGCCGGCCGCTGATTGCTTGGGAGACCTCTGATTGCAGGCCAGCATGATCAAAGTCCGGCGCGGCCACGAAGAAATACTGCGTCACTGACTCGCCGTGGGGTTCGAACGCAATCACCTGGCCGGGAAATGCTGCGAGTTCTTTCCACAGAAGCTCGGTCAGACATTCGCAGCACAGCGAGACCTCGGGGCGGGCCGGATCGCGCAGAATTCGATTCTTGCCGCGCAGATAGAGATTGTCAGGAAGGAATGTAGCCATCCATTGCGGCTTGCCGTCGAGGTGGACGCATTCGGCGGGCATGCGGATGAGACGCGCCAGCCAGTTCGTGGTTCGCGGGCGAAAGGAGATTTCCGGGTACGCTTCGCTATAGGGAAGCCGCGCCATCGCTTATGCTGCGCGGAATAAATTTCCGCGCGAATCGATTCATACTAGCGCAAGCCGCTGCCTTGCGCGAATTTTGAATTCTCCGCACTGCGTTTGTTTCCAAACTGAGCTTCGGATATCATGGTGCGCCGTTAGGGCCAAACGATTCGTTCGCAATTCTGCGATTTCAAATTTCCAGGAGGCGTCATGGCGATTGCTGTGGGATCACCTGCACCGGAATTCACGCTGAAGGATCAAGACCAAAAGGAAGTGAAGCTCGGCGACTTCAAGGGCAAGAAAAACGTCGTCATCGTGTTTTACCCGCTCGACTGGAGCCCGGTCTGCACGAATGAACACGCCTGCTTCGTCAACGACATGAAGAAATTCGAGACGCTGAACGCACAGGTCCTCGGGTTGTCGGTGGACAGCGTGTGGTCGCACAAGGCCTGGGCGGAAAAAATGGGCATCCACTATCCCTTGCTCGCCGATTTTCATCCGCGCGGCGCGGTTGCCGAAAAATTCGGCATGTACCTGCCCGAGAAAGGCATCACGGGGCGCGCTATCGCCATCGTGGATCGCAACGGCAAACTGGCATGGTTCAAGAACTACGAAATCTTGCAGCTCCCGGACCTGAAAGAAGTCGCCGACGCGCTGGCCAAGATCTACTAATCATTGCGGACACCTTAAGCCTGCGCGATTTCTTTGCTCGATTGATTTCCATTCAATGAGCCGGCGCGGGACTCGACGGGGCGGGATTTCCGGGCGGATGCGCGAACGTCCGCAAGAAGCTCACCAGTTCCCAGCGATCATTTTCGGTTAGCCGGTCCTTATAACTCGGCATCGGACGGTTCCCCGTGGTGATCTTCCAAAAAATCTCGCCGTCCGTCATCGCGTCCGTTATCTTGGAGTCCGTGAAATTCGTGGGCTGAGTCAAATAGAAATAGGTGGTGCCG
>DASYXF010000103.1:0-2205 GCA_035935335.1 Candidatus Acidiferrum sp. | reverse complement strand
GCGCTGCACTCCCTGCGCGCCGGCTCCTGCGGGCGCGCTTTGCCCTTGCGCAAAAATCACCGCGGGTGAAATCAGTATCGCAAACATCGCGCACGCGATTTTCAAGGAAGCCTTCCTTGCCCGCATTATCTCACAGCCCCCGCTTTCGTCCATATCGCCTCTCTTTCTCGCCGCCCAATCCTCACCGGTTCAGCGGATACTCGTTGATCCAGTGGTATCCCCTGCTGATGAGTAGGAATTTCGATTCGTCAATCCTCTTCAATTTGATGACCACCGTTTCCCCTTCCAGTTGCCCCTGCAACACCACATGTTCAGCATCCGGCCGCGAATAATTCATGGCGTATTTCTTGGCCGCGTCCTGAAATGTCGATAGGGTCACGATGCCCTTCGCGGTGTCGAAATCCGTGCGAAAGCCTTTCGCGCTCCCATCCATCATCCGTACCACCATATTCGTCGGAAAATGAAACGCGACTTTGCCCCACCGCTTCGTGTCAGTCTCAAGCGGCGGCAGCGTTTGCCCGTTGTCTCTGAACTCTTCCACGTTGTAGGCCCCATAGAGCGGCGACCTTGCAGTCAGTTGGCGGTGCTCGGCGATCCCGCCCTTGATCAGCGTGAAAAGCGTGAATCCCACGAACGCGATTCTCGCCGCCTGCCGCGAGATCCGCATCCATCGCGCACGCAACTCCAGCGGGAAATCCAGCTTGGCCGCCTCCGCCGGACGGTTTAGAGCCAGCACATTCGCCGCGCGCCGCAAATCCGGCGCCAGCAGGAAAAAAGCGAACAGGAACAAGTTCGTCGAATACAGTTTCACCGGAGTGTCGTAGCTGTAATTCAGCATCGCCACGTTGAACATCGCCCCGCAGGCCACCAGCGCTCCCAGCGGTGTCGTTCGCCGCAGAAAGAGCAGCAATCCTCCCAGCGTCTCCACGCCGCCGGCGAAAATCATGTAAGGAGCCGAGAACCCCATGAAGTACCACAGCAATCCCATCGGCGAAAAATCACCGAACGGCTCGAGCAGCTTCTCCGGGCCGGGAGGAATCATCTGGTTGGGGATTACTTTGTCCAGACCGTACCCGAGCAGCGTGTATCCCAGCACGTAGCGCACGTAAATCCGCAGCCATTCGTGCAGCCGCCGGTAGTCCTTCCGCTTGCGGTCCAGCAGCGTCCACACGATTGTCGCCACCGCTGAGAATGTGACGAACAACAACAATTGCACGTAGTCCGAGGTCTTGTCCCCGCTCCCGCTCAGGAAAAATGTAATGGGCTTGGCGAGGTGCAGCACGTGCTTGCCCGTCCAGATGATCATCGCCTCCCACAGTTTTTCGTATTTGTCAGCTGGCCAGTTCGTCCACGGGATCACACCGATGGGAAACGGAAAGCTGTAAATCACCAGGTAGGAAAACACGAACCGGAAGCCCACTCGCTTGGCCGCGCTCCAGTTTTTTGGTTCATCGAGCGCCATCTCGGCTGTGCTCATCGCCATGCTCCCCCGTCCCGGCCCGCAAAGTTCCGGCATTATAGCCCACAGCCAGCCGCGATTGACTCTTCCCGCATCTCACTTCCCAGCGCGAAAAGGCCGTCGGGGCCTCCGCCCTCAAGGAGGAAATCGTGAAGAATTTCTTGCTCGGGGTTTTCACCACGCTGGCAGTTCTCGCTACGGGCACACTCTGTTATCTGCTGCTTGGCTTTGCCGAGGTTCGCGGCGATCATCCCGGCTCGGCGCTCGAAACGCGGCTGATGCGTGCGGCCGTGCATGCTTCGGTACGGCGCCACGCACCCGAAATGCCTAATCCCGTCGCGCCCACCGACGACAATCTGGTCGCCGGCGGCAAAATGTATCTGGGTGAATGTGGCGGCTGCCACGGCGCGCCGGGAAAGGTGAAGCCGAACGATCCCATGCCCCTCTATCCGCCCATCCCGCAATTCCCGCTCGTCGGCACGGAATACACTGAAGCGCAAATCTTCTGGGTGGCGAAGCACGGCATCCGCCGCTCCGGCATGTTCTCCAATGGCATGTGGGATTCCGACCAGCGCCTGTGGACCATCGCCGCGTTCATTAAGCGCGTGAAATCGCTGCCTCCTCACGTTACTGATGAACTCGCTAAGCCCGCGCCTTCAGGCGGCAACTGACCTCTGCGAGTCTTTTGCCTCTGCTCGCAATCCCTTTTGCCCGGAGCTTGTCTTGCCGCGCATCCTCCTCCGCGC
>DASYXF010000102.1:0-4631 GCA_035935335.1 Candidatus Acidiferrum sp. | reverse complement strand
TGCCGTAAAGTTTTTTGTTGGCATTGTTGTCGGCGCGGAGGGTGGAGCCTTCCAGGGAGATGCCGGCGAAGAGCCCGCGAGCGCGAGAGTAGGAGAGAATTTCGGCGCGCAAGGCGACGTCGCTTTCGGCGGAGGCGGTGCGGCCAACAGGGCCCGCCGCGGCGCTGGCGTCGCCACCGAGCTTGACCTTGCTGTCAAGCATGCTCTTGGCGGAGCGGGGGCTCATCAAGAGGAGAACAAAATCGGTGGCGTTGCCGCCAAGCTGCAGGCCGGCGCTGCCGCCTTCAAGCGCCATCATCGTCGGAGGGCCCCAAGGACCGTTAAAGTAATCACCGGCGCGACAGGTCATGACGCCGCGGCCGTAACTGCCACCAAAGCCGATGGCGAATTTAAGGACGGAAGGAAGGATGACGACGCAGTCGGCCTTGTCGAGGACGTCCTGCGGAATGCTGTCAGGAGCGTCGAGAATTTCCTTGAGGACTTTGCCTGCGTTTTCGACGCGGCTTTCTTCTTTGTCTTCTTTTTCCTGCTTGTCCTGCGCGATGGTGGGGAGCGCGAGCAGGGAAACCAGCGGGATGGCGAGCCAGATTTTCTTCATGGATCCTCCTGAGTGATAGAGACCACTGAAACAAAGGTCAAGCAAGGTTGCGCTGAATACGCGCGCGGAGCATGCGTTGGGAATGTTCCAGCGCGTGGGTTCTTTTTTCATACCTTTTATTCGATGGAGTAGCAAGCAAAAAGGATGGGGGAAAATTCGCAGGCTTCAGGGCTCGAGCGAAGCGGTGTAAGCCGCGATGTCGATGATGTCGTATATGGAAAGATTGGCGGCGACAGGTTTCATCTGGGCGAGATTGGGGCCGTTGCGGGCGCCGCTTTGCATGTCGTAAAGCTGGCGGACGATGTAGCTGGGGGAGCGCCCGGCAATGGAAGGCACGTTTTTGAGGCCCTTGAGATTGGGTCCGTGGCAGGTGGAGCAGATGATGGTTTTGCCGCTGGCGCCGGTGGTGACGAGATTCTTGCCCCGTTTGAGGCTTCCGAGCGGAACATAGGCGATGAAGCCGGAGTTGTCGTCGCGGAGTTCAGTGCGCTCCAGATTCTCCGGGATTTCGATGATGCGATCGCCGATGGATTCCATCTCGTGCGGCGTGGAGACGACCAGCATCCATCCGGCGACGTGAGTCTTGGGAACAAACTTGGCTTCGACGACGCGGATCCATGGCCTGGGTTTCATGCTTGCGAAATAGTTGGCCGCGGTCCGGATTTCGTCGTCGCTGGCATTGGCCGCGACGGCGATCATGTTGCTGACGGGTTTCAGGTCAGGATCCGAACCTTTGCGCGCGCCGCTCTTAAAGTCGGCGAGTTGCTGGAGGATGTAGTCGGAGGAGAGTCCCGCGAGGCTGGAATTTTCCGGGCGTCCCTGACCGTTGGGGAGATGGCAGTAGCCGCAGGCATAAACGTCGGGCTTGCGGCCGTGGGCGATGATGGCGGGCATCTGAGGGTGAGAGGCAGGATGCCAGTCCGGGACATTGAAGAAATCGTGGACTTGCGAATGGGTGAAGGAGAGTTTGCTGCCGGGAACGCGCAGCAGCACGGTTTCGTCGGGTCTAGGCGAAGCATCGGAAGGAGAAGCGGGAGGGTTTACGGCGTAGGCCCAATAGGGAGGAGGATCGAGAGGCGGGCGCGAAATCGCGGATTGTTGCGTGTGGCTGGAGGCGGCGGCTGCGAGGATGACCGCTCCAGCGCAGAGAGCGGCGGCGAGCAATTTAGATTTGAGAGGATTCACGCACGGACCTTTCTGGCGGCCGAGCCGCGGAAAACGTGGCGGACAAGGATCAGCGGCTATGCTCCGCGCCGACGAGGGCGACGGCGATGATGCAATCCTTGCTGGAGCGATTTTCCCAGGCGTGGCGGGTGCCGTTCTGGATGACGGAATCGCCGGCTTTGAGGAGGACTTCGGCTCCGTCGTCGAGGACGAGGAAAACTTCGCCGGAGAGGACGACGTCGAAGTCCACGGTGTCTGTGGTGTGCATACCGGGGTGCATCGGTTCGAGGACTTCGACCATGCCGGGAAGTTTGACCTGGATTTCGGCGAAGGCCGCCAGGAGATCGGTGTTCTCTGGAATTTTGGCGGTGCCGGGAGGAACGGTGAAGAAAGCGAAACGGAAACCTCCGGCGGGAGGGAAGTAGCGGGGATGCGAAGGAGGCGTGCCGTCGCTGGGGAGTTGTGGGATGGTGTCGGCGCCCCAGAGGCGATGGAACTCGAAACCGGGGAGAAGGGAGAGGGTGATCGGGGCGACGAGGGCGTCTTTGACGAAGACGGATTTGCCGGAGGAGTTGCGGCCGGTGATGACGCAGCGGATGTTCATGAGAGCTCCTGGATTGGGAGTAGATTGGTGATTGTATGTTGAGATAGGGGATAGGCTAGAGGGAAACTGCGCTATTGGGAAGTAATTTTGGATTTGAAAGGAACGTCCCGTCCCGAGGGTTTCCTCTTCTTTATTCCTTCGACGCTGCGACGCGGCGTCGCGGGAGCCCCAGGCTTTTTCTCTTACTGCTCTGGTGAGTTCGAAGGACTGCGGAGACCGCCTTCATTGGCGGCTTCCGGCGGGAACCATTGATTGACTGGAACCGTCACGGTGCCAAGCGCGCTCGTACCTCGATCCCGGACGACAATTCGGACGGTCTTCGCCGCCGGAACAATCGGGAGGTGCCGGACGACAAAAAAACCATTCTCTTGTAGTGATTTGTACTTTTCCCCGTCGAGATTCAGAGTGACGAGTTTCGTCTCCTCATCGAGAGTTTTGCCGTCTTGTCCCGTCTGAAGAAACAACAGTTCAATTTTGCCCCGCCACCGCCCTTCCTTTTCCTCCAGAAGAATCTCCTTGATGTCCATGCCGAGACTCAGCGCCAGTGTTCGATCCGCTGCAGATGGAGGCCCCTGGACGTTGACTTCGAGGCCAATCGCCGTCGATTCGACGGGACTCCAGATGGCCGCATCGAGGGTTTCCTTTTCCTCTCGCTGCTTCTTTTCTCCCGTTGGCTCTGGGAAGGCGAAATAACCTTTGCGGTAGCGAACTTCGTCGCCGTGTGCACGCACCTTGATCCTGAGCTCGTGAAACTTACCGTCCCATTTTCCGTGAGCCGGGTAAAACCCGATCATGTAGCTCGATTCACCGTCAGCAAGAGCCGTGCGCATCGCGCCCACAAGATTATTATTGTTGTAAAAAGCCTTTCCACCGGTCCGGTCAGCGAGCAGGTTCATGGTGAAGAACTCGTCCTCGTCGGAACCATGCGCAACGGATGTAGATGGCTTGGACCGCTGTTCCGGACGAATGGCGCCGGAGCGAAGTCCTCGTGCGTCGACGGGATAGACCGCAATGCCAGCTTGATCGAGAACTTCCGCAGCGTGTTCGAGCTCTGGCGCGAAAGAACGCTGTTCGCGCGCCAGATTCATCAAGGTATCGGCGTCATAACCGATTTGGATAGGAAAACTTCCGGATACCCATACAATGCTTTTCCGGCCGGGAATGCGAGCGAGATGGCCGGCAATCGATTCAAACGCAGCCGCTGTGATTTGTGCGCGATTCACGTTTGCCGAATCCATCAGGGCACCATCGGCGTTCTTGAGAAGCTGCTCCAAGGCCGGCGGAATATTCTGTAGCGAGGCGCGTTGGATAGAATCCGTCGCGTCGGACGCATCGGATAGGTCAGAGGCGATTGCGTTTGGATCCAAGGGACTCGGAGTGGCAGAGTCGAGAAGAGCAGAACTGCCTCCATGAAAGTGTTCTAAAGCTGCCAGAAGCTCCTTCGTGTCTTGTGTGAACTCGTGAAGAACTTGAAGCTTTGTGGTTAGCAGGTAGATCGCCGCATGATCCTCTGGGTGCAGAGTCCCGAGAAATTGAATGATCCGTTTCCGGGCGTAAGCTTGGTCGTCCATCGGAGTATTCAGTGCGTCGAACAGAACGATAGTGACGCTCGGTCGCAATGAACCGCTCCGTTCCAGCCGGTTCGTGAAGATATTGGAAGGACGACCCGGAGGAAGAGCACCGCCCGCCGCTCTCGTCATCGCCGAGCTTGATTCGAGGGAGAACACAGCAATCTTCTGGGGCTGGCCTTGGTCGAAAACGATGAAATCTTCCGGTTGCAACCCTTCAACCGGCTTTCCGCTCTTGTCGCGCACAACCACATTCACTTGGACGAGCCTTGTGGTTGCTCGCAACACTGACCGCGATGGTGGGCTCTGTCGATCATTGGAATTTTGGGGAAGCTCTTGAGGGTGGACTCCGGGACCGGAAACGCAGAGAAGAAAGACCACAGCCCAAAAAATGACAGTGCGTTTTTTCAAACGGCCCTGCAACCGATAGCCCGCAAGCGCGGACAAAGCCAACTCATCACTGGCCGGTGGCAGATAGGTTTGCTTTGCCTGATGGAATTGCACTGGCAGAGTATACCATTTGGCAGTTTCTCCCAAAGATACCGGGCTGCTAGCGTGGGTGCCGCTCGATAAGAGCGAAGGCGTTGTCAAGACACAAAACTCCCGTGCAGTGTTTGTCTCACCGCTTGGCGTCCAGAGTTGGTGGAGAACCGAAGCTCTGTAACTCATACGGTGAATCAGCTTGCAGCGGATCGCT
>DASYXF010000101.1:0-3087 GCA_035935335.1 Candidatus Acidiferrum sp. | reverse complement strand
ACACGCTCGAGGTCCTGACGAGCTTCGGCGACGGCGGGCGCCAGCCTGGCCAGTTCTATGCGGTACACAACGTTGCTACGGATTCAAAAGGCGACGTGTTCACGGCCGAGACTCGCCGCGGACAGCGCGTGCAGAAGTTCGTATACAAAGGCCTGGGGCCAGTCACGAAGAAAGACGAAGGCGTCTTGTGGCCGAAAATAGCCAAGAGCCCGATGTAGGGCCAAGTCCCCAATGCACCTGGCGCAGACTGCATGTTACGAGCACCATCTGTATGACCGGAGTCCGGGATTTCCGGCGCGAGTCACTTCAGACCATTCTCCCTGGCATCGAACGCACACAACTTCTTAACACTGGCCAACGGCATTTTTTGTTGCGAAAGGCTGCCGCCCGTGATATACAAACGTCCAGCAATCGGCAGCAAGGGGAGGGTCCCATGTCCGGACAGCGAAGTGTTCGCCTTCTTCTTCTCTTTGTTTCACTAATAGGTTTCGCCCGAGCGCAACGTGATTTGGCTACACTCACAGGCACGGTGACCGATCCCAGCGGAGCGGTCATCGGCGCGGCCAAGGTCACGATCACTGAACTATCGACTGGCCTTGCTTACAGCGTCACTACCGATGCGACGGGCGTCTATGTTCGCCCGGCGCTGAAGCCGAGCACGTACACGGTCCAAGTCGAAGCGCCGGGCTTCAAGACCGCAGTCCAGCGCGATGTGCTGCTGACGGCCCGCGATCGTGTAGGCGTCAATATTACACTGCAAGTGGGCGAAACCAGCCAGAGCGTTGAGGTTGCTGCTCAGGCTCCGCTGCTCCAAACGGAGAACACAAACATCGGCGGCGACCTAAGCTCGCGCTCCGTGTCCGAATTGCCATTGGGGGGTCAAAGGAAGGTGGCCTTTTTGGCCCGCCTTGCCGTGGGCGTCGTGGCAGACGAGAACGGTGCGGCGGGCGCCCTCGGCGGGGGCTTCTCCGCGGGTGGGGTGCCCTCGATGGGCACCAGCAACTACTTGTTGAACGGCGTGGACAACAACCAAAACAACATCGATTATCAAGGCCTTGCCGCGTACGTGGTTACGCTTCCGCCCGACGCCATAGGCGAGATTCGCATTCTCACCAACGGATACAACGCCGAGTATGGGCGTGGCGGTGGCGGCGTGATGGAGGTGACCCTCAAGTCCGGCACCAATCAACTGCACGGGGTGGCCTATGAATTTCTTCAAAACGACCACCTGAACACCAATACCTGGGATGCCAACAAAGCCGGATCGTCCAAAGGCTCCTGGAAGCAGAATCAGTTCGGTGTTTCCGTAGGCGGCCCGATCATCAAGAATCGCACGTTCTTCTTCGCCAATTACGAAGGCCTTCGGTTCAATTCTTTCGGCGCCGCCGTCCCCGGTACATTTGGCACCTCCACGCTATACACAATCCCGACGCCGGCCATGGTGAAGGGTGACTTCTCAAGTGAGCTCGGAAACGTAATTGGTACGGACCCGCTGGGAAACCCGGTGCGCCAAGGTATGATTTACGACTTCAACAGCACTCGGAACAATCCGTCGGGTTCGGGCTTGGTTCGCGATCCTTTCCTTAACAACACGATTCCACCTGAATTATGCACACAACTGGGGTCCCGAGCGCCGGGTCCACTCGGTTGATGTCCTCGTGTTTGAGTAGGTCAGTTCGATTTTCCGGTTTTTCGTCGTCCTCCCGAGAGCCCCTTGTCATCAGTTCCCACTAAGCCCGCGCCGAAGTGACTCGCTCCGTTGCGCTTGCCGCCAGTGCATAAATTTCTATGCACAGCGCTCGAAGGGCGAGCGGGAGTCTTTCAGCGCAAGGCCGGTATCATCACCGGCGCGTAGCCCTGTGTACGGGGCGCAATCCGGCGCAGCCGATCCATCAATCGCTCGAAAACACCCTTCTCCTCGTAGTGGTCGCTGTAGCTCACCCCGGTGCGGCCCGCGTGGCGCCAGATCTTGGCCGCCACGAACAGGAAGCGCAGCCGCGAGGTCGCCAGAGTTGTGTGACGCAGTTGGGTGGCATCGGCCTGCGGCTCGCGGTTGAACAGCATCAGCCAGCAGTTCAGGTTGTAGGCCAGCATCGCCAACTGGAAGTGATTGCCGTTCACGTCAAAGCGGCGCGACGGATGCGCCGCCAGTCCGGCATCGTTATTCGCCTCTTTGATTAGGTTTTCGGCGCCACCACGCTGGCCGTAAAACCAGACCACGAAATGGATCGGATCGCTCATGTCGGTCACCAAGACCCGGTACTTGTACTGGCTGGTCTCGAACAACTGGTACTGCTCGGTTTCCCCTTCTTCCAGTTCCTCGCGCGCTTTTTCGTAGCGCAGTGCCACGAACCGATAGGTTCTGCTCCACCCCTCCGGCTGGTAATAGAATTCGCACTCCGCGTCAGCATCCGTCTTGGACGACGGCTTCCACGTGGCTTGGCGTAGTTCCTCGACCAACCGCGCCGTTTTGCGCGCACAGATCACGAACCGGGCGTCGAACTCCTCGTAGGCCTCGACGGCTTCCCGGCAGTAGAACCCCGAATCGGCCCGGCCGTAGATCTGCTTCACGCCCGGCGGCAGCGTCGCACGCACATTCCGCAGATGATCGCCCATCTGTTTGCCGTTGGGACGGTCGCCATTGCGCAACTCGCCCCACACGTATTCGCGCGTCTCGGCGATAAACGTCAACATCGGCTGATAACTCTTCTTCCCTTTGTTCTTCGGGTTGTAGCTCTTGCGTCCGCCCATCTGTTGTCGGTAAAGGGTGTGCACGGTGGTATCGGTGTCGATGGTGACAACTTCCAGTTTCACATTGGCCGCCTCCCAGACCCCTTCGCGCATGGTCCGCATAATGGTCAGAATCTGTCGGGCGACATTGCGATGCAGCGCATTCACGAATCTCCAGAAGGTGGATTGCACCGGCAGCTTGCCGACTTTGAGAATGCCCGTCAGGATCGGATCGCGTGCGATGAAGCGCAATTGGTTCAGCCGCGGAAAGCCGATGTAGAGGCCGAGCACGATCCCCAGCACGAAGCGGTACAGGTCCATGGCACGAGGAATCCGCTTCGAGGTCAGGGTCTGTTC
>DASYXF010000100.1:0-21591 GCA_035935335.1 Candidatus Acidiferrum sp. | reverse complement strand
CTATATTTTTCCGGCCGCCTGGGGCCCTTTATTCGTAACCGGGCAGCAGCCAAAGGGAGAGTGGGCTTTTGGAAGCCCGCTGTTGTCCGGGGCGGCCCTTATCCGATTACTGAACAACGGCACTCAACGAATTTCAGGAGGAACAGGATGCGAGCAGCGACTGTAGCAACACTGTTTTTTGCGATGGGATCGGTGGTTCTGGCAAAGGACCCACCCGCCTATGAAAAGGCCGTGCTGGTAAAGATGGACTCTTCCGCCTGCGGCTACTCCGAAAAAGACGGCAAGACTATCGCGGGTGAAATCTTCGGCACCGATGGCCAGCACAAAAACACCAGGCAGGTGTTGTGTCAGGAATATGTCCTGCAAACCGATCGCGTGATCTATCGGATTCAGCCGAAGGACGACAAGCACCCGGTCCTCCTGCCGGTTGGCGAAACCGCTCAATTCCGGATTCACAAGGACAAAATGCTTCTTCGCGTTCCTGAAGACGACAGCAAGGAGCGGGAATACCTCGTCCTCTCGATGACTCCGCGCGACGACGTCGGTTCCAACCGGCCCGCGCCGGCTGTGGCAACGGCCGCCGGCATTCGCTAACCACCTCGGTCGCGGCGCTCGTGCAAAGGCGGGCAACGACAATCGGTGGTATTACGCGCCCGTGTAGGATTGCGGGGTCCCACCCTCCTGGGCTCCTGCAATCCTTCTTTTTTTCTCATCGGAATCGAATCGTTGTATCATCCGCGCATGCAAACCATACCTTGGAGCTCAATCGCGCTAGGCTCGCTGTTGGTCATATCGGTCTGCTCAAAAGGAGGACCGCAAGTGCAATCTCCGCAACCGGAAAAGTCGAAGCCGCCCGTCAAAATGGAGCAGCGCGGGCGCATCTTGGGTATAGGCGGTGTCTTCTTCAAATCCGCTGATCGTGATCAGATGCGCGAATGGTATTCGAAGCATCTTGGACTCACCGACAAAGGCGGAGGCGCGATGCTTCCGTGGCGCGAACACGACGACCCGCAGAAGGAACATTTTACAGTTTTAAGTATTTTTCCCGCCTCATCGAACTATTTCGATCCCGGCCACGCGCCGTTCATGATCAACTACATCGTGGACGATATGGATGCTTTGCTCGACCGCTTGAAACAAGAGGGAGTAAAGATTGATCCCAAACGAATGGATGAATCCTACGGCCGCTTTGCCTGGATTTACGACGCGGATGGAAATAAGATTGAGCTCTGGCAGCCGTCCGCAAAGCCCTAAGCTGCCTGAGGGGCATCAACCTAGGATTTCTTCTGACGAGACCTATTTTTTGCATATCGATGTGGTTATTTTCAAAAGATAGAGAATTACCTTTGGTGCGCTACGGTTCACGTTTCCCTTGTCCCTCCCCGGCTCCTGCCTCAACATGAATCGCAGTGGGGGTAGGCCCGATTTGGCCGCGTCATGGCATCCGTTCTGGAAATCCAGAATCTTCAGGTCTCTTACCGTTCGCGCGAAATCCGCTCTCGTCCCGTTTTGTCGGGCGTAAGCTTCGACCTGATGCCCGGAGAAATCCTCGGCGTCCTCGGCGAATCCGGCTCCGGCAAAAGCACGCTCGCGGCGTCGGTTCTGCGGCTTCTACCTCCGAACGGCTACATCGGCGGCGGCGCCGTATTGTTTGAGGGAAAAAATCTCCTCCAGGCCGGCTATCAGGAATTGCGGCAAACTCGCGGCGGCCGAATCGCCCTCATTTTTCAGGAGCCGTCTCTCGCTCTCCATCCGACGCTCCGCGTCGGCGAGCAGGTTCGCCGGGTGCTGGCCGCGCACCAATCCTCGTCAAAAAAGAAGTTGGCCGGACTCACTCGCGGAATTTTCAGCAGGCTCTTTACTGACGACGCTGATCGCATCGCGCGCTCGTATCCTCATCAGCTCAGCGGCGGCCAACGCCAACGCGCCCTCATCGCCCAGGCCATCGCCTGCAATCCAGCAGTCGTCATCGCGGATGAGCCGACAGCAGCGCTTGATCCGGTCACCCAGGCGGAAATTCTCGGCATCTTCCGTTCGCTCCGTGAAGATCTCGGTCTCGCCATGATTTTCATTACGCATAGCCCGGCTCTCCTTTCCGGCTTCGCCGATCGCATTCTGATTCTCTACGCGGGTCAGGTTGTCGAATGGGGCCCAGCGAATTCCGTGCTTCAGTCGCCGCGCCACCCTTACACCAAAGCGCTCTTCGAATCTCTGCCCCCCGCGCCGGCGGATAGTGGAAAAAACCGCAAGCACATGCTGCCGGTCATCCCTGGGAGTTCATCGCCATCATCGCTTCCTCGAAAAGGCTGTGCCTTCGAACCCAGATGCCCCCTGAAGATGGATGTTTGCAGGGAATTTGAGCCTCCCTTGGTGAAATTGGGAGAGACGCATATCGTTTCTTGTTTTAAATACCAGCAGTGAGGGACTGCAGGCGGCTGGATCATGGAACCGATTCTGAGAGTCGAAAATCTCGTGAAGCGTTACGCGAAGCGCAATTTTGTCGGCGCGCCGAAGGAATTTCTCGCCCTCGACAGCGTATCCTTCACGCTTTCAGCGGGCACCACCCTCGCCATCGCCGGCGAATCCGGCTCGGGCAAGAGCACGCTGGCATCCTGCATCGCGTGTCTCGAACCCCCGACCTCCGGCAATCTTTGGTTTGAAGGAAACAATCTTGCGACCGCGACGGAAAACGACCTATGCAAAATCCGCCCGCAAATCCAACTCATCTTTCCGGATCCCGCAAGCTCCCTGAATCCCAGATGGACAATTCTCGACATCATCGCAGAGCCGCTGGTTGTGCAAGGGAAGTTGAGCCGCAACGAAAGAATGACCCGAGCGTTTTCCCTGCTCGAGAGAGTCGGCCTCTCTGCGGAAATTGCCCAGCGGCCCGCAGCGGAATTAAGCGGCGGCCAGCGCCAACGGCTGGCCATCGCCCGCGCGCTCACGCTCGAGCCCAAAATTCTCGTCCTTGACGAAGCGCTTTCCGCCCTCGATTGCTCGGTTCAGGCACAGATTGCCAATCTGCTCCTCGAACTCCAGTCGTCCCTCGGCATGACCTTCCTTTTCATCACCCACGACCTCACCATGGCCGCTCACATGGCCGACGAAATCGCGGTGATGAGCCACGGCAAAATCGTCGAGCACGGCCCCTCCGCCAAAATCCTCAAAACTCCCGCGAGCGAAGCCACCCGCCAACTCCTCGCAGCCGTGCCGCAACTCTCTCCCGCCCCGTACCCGGCGGCGCAACGATGATGCGGTTTCTCCTTCGCCGGCTGTCTCACGCTTTGCTCCTTGTCTTCGGTGTCTCCATTCTTGCGTTTCTATTCACCACGCTCGCGCCCGGAAATTATTTCGACGAGATGCGCCTGAACCCGCAAATCGCACCGGAGACGCTTGCAGCCTTGCGCGCCCAGTATCAACTCGACCGTCCACTCCCTCTGCGCTATGCCTCTTGGCTCAATTCCGTTCTCCGCGGCCAGATGGGGTTCTCCTTCGCATACAACAGCCCCGTGGCGCCGCTTTTGCTGGTGCGCGCGAAAAATACTGTGCTTTTGACCATCACCGCGACATTTCTTGCCTGGATCATTGCGCTACCGCTCGGCGTCTGGAGCGCCGAACGCCTCGGCCGGTTTCCAGATCGTGTGATCTCCGGCAGCACCGCAGTCCTTCTCGTCATCCCCGATCTCGCGCTGGCTCTCGGCCTCCTCGTGTTCGCCGTAAGAACAGGCTGGTTTCCCACGGGCGGTATGGCTTCCGTCGATTTCGCATCGCTTTCACCATTGCAAAAAATCCGTGACCTCGCGATCCACATGATGCTTCCCGTCGCCGCGCTCGTCCTCTCCGCTCTTCCGCTTCTCGTTCGCCACGTACGCGCCGCCGTCGCTGAAGTACTCCACGCCCCTTTCCTTCTCGCCGCAGAAGGCCACGGCATTCCCCGCGGAACACTTCTGGTCCGCTATGTCCTCCCGGCCGCCGCCAATCCGCTCCTTTCTCTCTTCGGGTTTAGCATCGGCGCGCTCCTGAGTGGTTCGCTTCTCATCGAAGTTGTCATGAGCTGGCCGGGTCTCGGCCCTTTCCTGCTGGAGGCCATTCTCGCCCGCGACATTTACATCGTCATCGGCGGGGTCCTGTTCTCCACCATCTTTCTTGCTGCAGGGAATTTCCTCGCAGACATGCTGCTCTACTGGCTCGATCCGCGAATCCGCACGGAGAGCGCTTCGCGATGATCCGCCGCCGCAATGTCAGACTATGGCTGTTCATCCTCGGTGTCCTGCACGGAATAATTTTGTGCGCGGGTTTTTTTGCTCCCTACGATCCGATTCAGCAAGACCGCAAGAATCCCTACTTGCCGCCGATGCGTGTGCACATCGTTGACGCTCGCGGGCATCTTCACCTTCGTCCCTTCGTCTACGCAATTCAGTTGCGCCCCGGAACATTCGACGAGTACATCGAAGACACGGCCCAGCCGCGTCCTCTGAAATTCTTCGTAACCGGCGACCGCTATCGCTTGTTTGGTTTTTTTCAGAGCCGATTCCATCTCTTCGGCGCGGGCGAGGATCGGATCTACTTGCTCGGCACCGACGCCTTCGGCCGCGACCAACTCTCCCGCCTGCTCTTCGGCGGCCAGGTGTCGCTTCTCGCCGGTCTCCTCGGCACGGGTTTTACCCTACTCATCGGCTGGTGCATTGGCGCGGTAGCTGGTTACTTCGGCGGCTGGCGCGACGATCTGCTCATGCGTGTCGCCGAACTGTTCCTCGCCCTCCCGTGGCTCTATCTTCTGTTCGCCATCCGCGCCTTTCTCCCGTTAAGCGTAAACCCACTCCACGCCTTCTTCCTGATCGTTGCGGTCCTCGCCGGTGTCGGTTGGGCCCGCCCCGCGCGCCTCGTTCGCGGCATCGTCCTCAGCGCCAAAGAGCGCGACTTTGTCCGCGCCGCTCGTGGTTTTGGCGCATCCAACCTCTACCTCCTACGCCGCCACATCCTCCCCGAAGCCGCCAGCGTCCTGCTCACCCAGGCCGCAATCCTCATTCCGCAATACGTCCTAGCCGAAATGACGCTTTCGTTCCTCGGCCTCGGCGTTCCTGAACCTGTCCCCAGTTGGGGCAACCTGCTGTCCAATCTTCAGCAATACAGCGTGCTGGTGTCTTATTGGTGGATGTATCTGCCCGCCCTAGCCATGGTGCCGTTCTTCCTTGGATACCTGGGCTTAGCGAGCGCGTTGCAGGAACGCGCCGACCCGTACAAGATAAAAGGGAGGAGTCTTGGGAGCCTGGCGTGAGAAACTGCCCCGCGAAGGTCGCACGCTGCCGGATTCTTTTCCGGGTGTTCCTGGTTTTCTCCGCAATCGGTTTTCTCCCGGCCCTTATCTATGCACAGTCGGATAATCCGAAAGAGGAACTGTTCACTCTGCCCGGTGAAATCGGCCGCTCCGGCGGCCGCCTGGTCGTTTCTCTTCGCGGCGAACCAAAGACCCTGAATCCGCTGATCGCCGCCGACGCGCGCTCCCGCGAAGTCATCGGCGTCATGCAGGCCGACCTCATTCACATTAATCGCGGCACGCAACTCACCGAACCCGCTCTCGCCAAGTCCTGGAAAGTGTCTCCCGACGGCCTCACTTACACTCTCGTTCTGCGTAAGGGCTTGAAATTTTCCGACGGCCAGCCCATGGACGCCGACGACGTGCTCTTCTCCTTCCGCGTCTATCTTGACGAAAACACCCACGCGCCGCAGCGTGATCTGCTCATCATCGGCGGCAAGCCCATCACTGTCAGAAAAATCGATTCCCAAACCGTCGCCTTCCAGATGTCCAAACCCTACGGCGCCGGCGAACGCCTGTTCGATGGCCTGGCCATTCTTCCGCGCCATCTTCTCGAACAGCCTTTCAAGGAAGGCAAGCTCGGGCAGATCGGTTCCCCTGGCAGCGCGGCGAATCAATGGGCCGGGCTCGGGCCGTTCCGTTTGAAGGAATACGTCGCGGGGCAGCGCCTCGTCCTGGAACGCAATCCGTACTATTGGAAATCCGACAGCAAGGGCAATCGGCTGCCGTATCTTGCCGAGCTGGTTTTTCTCTTCGTGCCCAACGCCGACGCGCAAGTTTTGAAATTCCAGTCCGGCGAAACCGACATGATCAGCCAGTTGGGCGCGGAAAACTTTTCCGTGCTCTCTCGCCAGCAGAACGGCTACACGGTCACCGATGCCGGCCCGGGCCTCGAATACAATTTTCTATTTTTTAATTTGAACGACCTTGGTGAAAAAGCGTCGCCCGAGATGCAGCGCAAACAAAAATGGTTCCGCGAAGCAAAATTTCGACAGGCGGTTTCCGCGGCCGCCGATCGCGAGGCCATCGTCCACCTGGTCTACCAGGGCCGCGGGTCCGCCATCTGGGGTCTGGTAACTCCGGGCAACAAGCGCTGGGGCGATGCCAACCTTCCCCGCCCTCCGCGCTCTCTTGAGCGTGCCCGCGCGCTTCTTAAAGAAGCGGGCTTTTCCTGGACCACGGGATCAAACGGCGAATCGACTCTTCAGGATTCCGACGGCAAGCCGGTTGAGTTCAGCATCCTCACCAGCTCGTCAAATGCCGATCGCTCCAAAATGGCGGCACTCCTCCAGGATGATTTAAAGCAGCTCGGCATGCGTGTACAGGTCGTTCCCCTCGAATTCCGCTCCCTTCTTGACCGCGTCACGCAAACCAGGGAGTACGATGCCTGCGTTATGGGCATTGCCAGCTACGACGCCGACCCCAACTCCGACATCAACGTCTGGCTTTCCAGCGGTGGCACGCACCTCTGGAATCCCGCGCAGACGCACCCGGCAACTTCGTGGGAAGCGGAAATCGATCGCCTTATTGAAGAGCAGCTATATGCGCCCACTTTCGATCAGCGAAAAAAGCTCTACGATCGCGCCCAGGAAATCCTTGCCGAATACCAGCCGATGATATTCCTCGCCAGTCCGGATATTCTGGCCGGTGCCAAAAACTCCGTGGGCAATTTCCACCCTGCTGTCCTCGAACCATATGTTCTGTGGAACGTCGAACAGCTCTTCCTGAAAAATGGCGGGGAGAACGCAGCTCGATGACCGCGGCCCGCGCCAAGGCTCAGGCCAAGTCGGCAGCCAAGCCGGCACTCAAATGGAACGACACGCGGCTCGTGAAAGAGTGCCTCTCCGGCAACGAATCCGCCTGGTCGCAACTCATCGACAAATACAAAGCCCTGATCTATTCCATCCCGGTCAAATACAATCTCCCCGCGCAGGAAGCCGCCGACGTCTTCCAGGCTACATGCGTCGAACTTCTCGTTCGCTTGCCGGAATTGCGAGAGCCTCGCGCGCTCCCCAAGTGGCTCATGCAAGTCGCTCATCACGAGTGCTATCGTGTGAAGCGTATCGGCCAGCGGGTCGTCAGTCGCGATAGCGAAGAAGACACGCCGGAACCCGAGACGCCGCCGGTCGCGGACACCCTGGTCCAGCAGACCCAGGAAGAGCAAATTCTCCGCGAAGCCATGGCCACGCTTACGCCGCAATGCCGCCGCCTGGTGGAAATGCTCTTCTTCGAATCGCCCTCGCGGCCCTATGCCGAAGTGGCCGCGGAACTTGGCCTCGCCATCGGCTCGATCGGATTCACCCGCCAGAAATGCATCGAGCGGCTCCGGCGCCAGCTCGAGGAACTGGGTTTTTCCTGATGCCCCCCAGTCGCCCTAAAATCTCGAGCGAAGAACTGGTCGTGCAACTGGGTGAACTCTCCACCGACGCCGCCCGCCGAAAGTTTCTCGCAAAACACAAAAAACTGTTTCGCCAATCCACCATCGAACAACTTGCAAAACTCGTCGTCCAGCGGGTTCGTGTCAGCACGAATGAAGCGCTCCACCTAGCCGAAGCCGCGATCCTCATTGCGAAACGCCTTCGCCGCAAGGAAGCCCACGCGCTGGCCCTGCGCGCGATGGCCAACGCACTCTATTCCACCGGCAATCATCGCGCCGCCATCGAACATCACCAGCGCGCGGGCAAACTCTACGAGTCCTTGGGCAATTCGAAAGAAATGGCCCGCACCCTGAGCAGCTCCATTCAACCCATGATCCTTGTCGGCGAGTACGAACAAGCCTTTCAATCCTTCGAGCGCGCCCGCGAAATCTTCACGCGCCTCGACGATCGCTGGCGCCTCGCCCGCCTCGAAATCAACGTCGGCAATATTTATCACCGCCAGGACCGCTTCGAAGAATCCATCGCCCACTACGAAAACGCGTACCGCGAACTGATGCCGTACAAAGACTCCGAAGGCATCGCTGTTGTCCTCAGCAATATGGCCGTCTGCCTGATCAGCCTGAACGATTTTCCACGTGCGCTCGCCACCTACCAGCGCGCCCGCTCCTTTTGTCACGAATACAACATGCCGCTCCTTGTGGCCCAGGCGGATTACAACATCGCCTATCTCTACTATCTCCGCGGCGAATACAGTCACGCGATCGAAGCCCTCTACGCCGCCCGCCGCGCTTGCGAAGCGACCGGCGACGCCTACCACTTCGCGCTATGCCACCTGGATCTCTCCGATATCTATCTGGAGCTGAACCTCAGCGAAGAAGCCCGCGAGATGGCTCACGAAGGTTTCCTGCGTTTCGAAAAACTCGGCATGGGCTACGAAGCCGCGAAAACACTGGCGAATGAAGCCACGGCCTACGCGCAGCAGGGCAAAACTGTCCAGGCGCTTGAGCGCTTCGCCAAAGCCCGCGAAATGTTCGGCCGCGAAAACAATCTCGTCTGGCCCTGGCTCATCGATCTTTACCAGGGGTTGCTGTTGTTCCATGAAGGCCGCTTCTTCGAAGCCCGGCGCCTCTGCGCCGCAGCCGCCGCATTCTTCGATCAATCCGTGCTGCACGGCAAAGCAGTCCTTGCGCATCTCCTCCTGGCGCGGATCGCTCTGCGGGTAAGCGATCCCGCCGAAGCGCAAAAGGAAACGGACTTGTCGCTTGCCCGATTGGTGCATCTGCAAACACCGGTTCTCGCCTATCAGGCTCGCCTTCTTCAAGGGCAACTCGCGCAGGCTCGCAATGACCGCCCCGCCGCTCTCCGCGCGTACCTTGAGGCCAAAGAGTCACTCGAAACGATGCGCAGTCGCCTGCAGGCTGAAGAGCTGAAAATCTCTTTCCTCAAGAACAGGATGCAGGTTTATGAAGCTCTTCTGGATCTCTTCATTTCCGGTGACGGCTCCGACGCCACGCCCGAGGAAGCGCTCGCCTGGATGGAAGCCGCCAAATCCCGCAGCATGATCGAAATGATCTTTCAAAGTGGACAAAGCCTCCCCCTCGGGGAAACCGGCCAGAGCGATCTGGTCCGCCGCATCCGCGACTTGCGCGAGGAACTCAACTGGTATTACCACCGCATTGAACTCGAACAACTTCGCCCGGAGGAAAAATCCGGCGAGCGCCTCGATAACCTGCAGAAAAAAGCGCAGAGCCACGAGAAAGAGTTGCTGCAGACGCTGCGCGAGCTCCCCGCGCGTGAGCGCGAAAACACCACACTCGAAGCTCCTTCCGGCCTTTCCGTCGAGCGACTGCAATCAGCTCTCCCGCCCGGCACAACTCTCATCGAATATTTTTCCGCGGGTGACCGTATCCTGGCTGCCGTCCTCAACCGTGGCGATATCCACATTCTCCCCGTCACCGTTCTTCCTCGCGTCACCCACATCCTTCAACTGCTGCGCTTCCAACTCTCCAAATTCCGCATGGGCAGTGAGTACGTCCGGAAGTTTGAAGAACCACTCCTTCGCGCCACGCAAAGCCACCTCGAATCCCTCTACGGCGAACTGATCGCGCCAGTTCGCCAATATTGTTCCGGCAAACGTCTCGTCATCGTGCCTCATGGGCCGCTCCATTTCCTTCCTTTCCATGCTCTCCGGACGGACGAAGAATATCTCTGCGACGCTTTCACCATCTCTTACGCTCCCAGCGCCTCCGTTTTCTTTGCCTGCCAGGAAAAGCTCGCCAGCGCGAACACGAGCTCCCTGGTTTTCGGAATTGCCGATGAACGCGCGCCCCAAATCCTCGACGAAGCGCAATCCGTCGCCGCCATCTTGCCGCAATCCAGCCTCCGAACGGGCAGCCAAGCCAGCGTCTCGGTTCTTCGCGATCAAGGTTCGCACGCCGGCCTGCTCCACATCGCTACCCACGGTGTCTACCGGCAGGACAATCCCATGTTTTCCGGAATCCGCCTGGGCGACGGCTACTTGAATCTTTTCGATCTCTACCAGATGCGATTAAACGCCAATCTCGTCGCCCTCAGCGGCTGCGCCACCGGCATGAACTTCGTCGCGGCCGGCGACGAGTTGCTTGGCCTGCAACGTGGCCTTTTTTATGCCGGTGCCTCCACGCTTCTTCTCTCGCTGTGGGATGTCCACGATCAAAGCACTGCCGAGCTGATGAAACTCTTCTATCGAGAATATCTCCGCACGGGTGAAATGGCCGGGGCCTTGCAGCACGCCATGCAGCAACTGCGCCAGCAAAATCCCCACCCCTATTTCTGGGCCCCCTTTGTGTTGGTCGGCAAACTATCTGATTCCAAAAGGCTTAGCTAACCTCAAATAGCCTATATTTTTCCACTACCTCTCTCCCCTTATCCAATGAGGGCAAAACGTTTATCCCATTCACTGGGGAGTGAGTGGGGTGCCGAAAGGATTCTGGGGGACTGATGGAACACTTTAGCGTTGAGAAATGGATCGACTTCGTGAATCAGGCCGTAAGCACTAACGAGAAGCAGCGGATGGAGAAACACTTGAGCCCCGGGTGTGAATCTTGCCAGACAACGGTATCGCTCTGGCAGCGGGTTCGCGCTTCGGCGGCCGCGGAAGGGAATTACCAGCCTCCGGAAAGCGCTGTAAGAATCGCAAAGGCAGCCTTTGCCGGTGCAGACTTTGCTGGAACGAAAAAAGACACGGAAAGCAAAGTGAAGCTTCTCTTCGACAGTTTTTTGCAGCCCATGCTTGCGGGAGTTCGATCTGCCGGAGCCGGCGCGCGCCAGATGCTTTATCGCGCGGATCCCTACCAGATTGACGTGCAGTTGGAACTGAAGCCCGGAGACAATCGGGTCGTGGTGACGGGCCAACTCCTGAATCTCAGCGACCCGAAAATCATCGCCACTGGCACCCGCATCCGGGTTTCCAATATGCACGGTGACGTGGCCCACACCGTGGCGAACGAATTTGGCGAGTTCAATAGCGAGGTCAAAAACAGCGGCGATTTGCAACTGACCTTTACCACGCCTTCCGGCGAGCCGATCGTGATCTCGCTTCGTGAAGCGCTGGGTCGTCTGCCGGAGGAGAAGGCATGAACCACGGCCCTGCAGAAGAGTTTCCCCGCGTTCCCAGCTTGGTACGAAAGTACCAACGCCGATGGGAAGTTTGTTTAGTCGGAAAGACATGCTCGTACCATTGGCCCGGAGTGGCTTTCCTTAGAAACTTATAGGGAACATTTCGCGTCAATCTAACGAGTAATCCACTTGTGGGAGAACCCCTTAGGGGTTGCAACTATGAAACGATTCACCCTAATCGCCGCGATGATCGTCTTCACGCTCGCCGCCTCCAAGCCCGCGGCAGCTCAGAATCGCTATATTGTTCGTACGACGGGTGGCCTGTCTTCCGTCCTCAATCTCTGTAATCTCTTGCACTGCCAGGTGCAGGGCGGCCTGGACGGCCAGGTGGGCCAGACCTTTCTCGTCACCTCCACCAATAATCTCCTCGCGAATCTCGTTAACGGCACCTTGAATCTGGTCGAATCCCTCCTCGGAATCGTCAGTGTGGAGGCGGATCGGCTCTTGCCGATCCCCCAACGCCCGCTGCCTTCCATTCCCTCGGGCCTCTACGATCATGCTCCCGTCAATTACTACGGCACGATCGTATGGCACGGTTACTCAGCCCAGCCCGCTGCCCAGATCATCCGTCTTCAGGATGCCCAGAACGGTTTCCGCATCAGTGGGACCGGCATTGTCGCGGTGATTGATACCGGAGTGGACGTCAATCACCCCGTCCTCCAGGCTGTGCTTCTCCCCGGGTACGACTTCACTCGCAATCAGCCCGGCGCCTCCGAATGGCTCGACGTCAGTGAATTGCAGAATGGCTACATTGACACCGATTCTCAGGATCAGCAGCCTGGCTACGTCCAACAGTCCACCGCTGCGGTTCTCGACCAGTCAACCGCTGCGGTCCTTGACGGCCCGGATTACACCGCCTTCGGCCACGGCACGATGACGTCCGGCCTTGTTCACCTGGTCGCGCCCAAAGCCCAGATTCTTCCGCTGAAAGCCTTTTCTTCGAATGGCACCGGCTATCTTTCGAACATCGTCGCGGCTCTTTATTACGCCACCCAGCATCACGCCAACGTGGTCAACATGAGCTTCGACCTCACCTCCAATTCTCCGTCGCTCACCCAGGCCATCTCCTACGCCAATAAGGCCGGCGTCGTCCTCGTCGCGGCGGCCGGAAACGAAAGTACAAGCGCACCGGTATATCCAGCCGCGTTGAACAGCTACGTCGTCGGCATCGCTTCCACAACGAACTGGGACACCCGCTCCTCCTTCTCCAACTACGGTTCCGCGGACGTCCTGATCGCCGCTCCGGGTGAGAACATCATCAGCACTTTCCCCGGCGGCACTTACGCTAGCGCGTCCGGCACCTCATTCAGTTCTCCGCTGGTAGCCGGTACTGCGGCGCTGATGCTCAGCGCCAGATCGTCCCTGCATCAAACCCAGGCGGCGAACTCACTCTCCCACGCGATCCAACTGACACCGGACCTCAATCACGGGCGTCTGGACGTCTACCAGGCCGTCTCCGCCTGGGTGAATAGCTCGGGCTCTTCGTCCGGCTCCAGTACGTGCCTTCTGTTCTGTAATTAAAAGGCAAATGGCGAATCACCAGGCTCCAGCGCTGTTGGCAGGATTCCCGGCTTCGGCCGCGCTGGAGTCTCTCCGTATCAAGCAACTCGAAGAACAGTCCGCCGCGCTTCGCAACTCCGTCATTTGCGCGTTCAACCAACTTCTCGATCTGAAAGATCTCAATACCGGAGTTCACAGCACTCGCCTTGCGGAATGGGGCATGCGCGTCGGCCAGGAGCTCGGCCTCGAGGAATCTGAGCTGCAGAATCTCGAAGTCGCCGCGCTTCTCCATGACATCGGCAAAGTTGGCATCCCCGACGCCATCCTTCGCAAGCCGGGACGCCTCGATCCGGACGAATACGCGCTGATGAAAAAGCATTCCGAATACGGTTGGGCGGTGCTGCGCATGCTCCCCGGCTTCGAGCGCGCCGCTCTCGATATTCTCCACCATCACGAATCTTTCGATGGCAAGGGCTATCCGGCCGGGCTGAAAGGCACGGAGATTCCCGTCGTCTCCCGCATTGTCTGCGTCATTGACGCGTTCGACGCCATGGTTTCCTCGCGTCCCTATCGAAAGGGCCTTCCCTACGAGGAAGCCGTGCGCCGCCTAAACGAATCCAGCGGCACCCAGTTTGACCCGGTCGTCGTACGCACCTTCCTCTCCTTTGCCCAGGCCGAAATGTCCACCGTTTTCGCTGCCGCGGGCACTTCCGTTTCCTCTGCCTTGTAGGTTCGTTTCTGAATCGGCCGGGGGCGAAGCGGTGGCGATTTACAATGAGATTCACCCCTCCTCCTCTGTGCTTGCAGCCGTCATGCGTTCAGCATATATATTGCTTCCAGGAGGCACTCATGTTCGAAGTCCCAGTGGACAAACAGGAATCCAAACTAAAGTATGAACGCATCGGCATTTCCATCCTCGTGCTCCTGCTGATCGCCGGCGCCGTTTTTTATTTCATGCCAAAGCAGACTCCGAAGCAGTCAACCCCCGTCGCCGCTGCTCCTACCTCTCCCGCGGACCCGGTCCATGACTTGAAGATTATCCGCGTCACCATGAATAAGGACCCCATGGGAACCACGGCCGTCTGGCTGGTTACCCTGCAAAATAAATCCGCGGCCTACACCTACTCCAACATTAAATATGAGACCAGCTACATCGGCCCCAACGACAAGCCGCTCCTCGTGAATCAGGGCTCGATCGCCGACTCTTTCGGCCCCGGAGACGAGCACAACGCCCAAATCCGTGACACTCTCTACCCCAACGGTACCGCGTGGTACAAATTCAAGATTGTTGACGCCAAATCTGTCGTGCGCTAGGCCGCTTTCAAAAGTTGGATCAATTCGCCGCGCCCGCTAAGCGCGCCAGCGGCCTCCTGACTGTCCAATTTCTGTATCAACCGCAGACTGCTGAACCATTTCGTTGCCCAACAAAGGGAATCCGCGGGTTAAACTGGCTGCACACATTTGCGCGCGAAAGGGGCATTCTCATGAGCAACGGTGGCGGCGGCCGTTCGGCGGGAGTCGGCGTCTGGGGATTCGGCAGCATGCTCTCGATCACATTGTCCTGGAGCGTTCACCACTCTATCTTGTGGATGATTATTCACGGAATCTTCAGCTGGTTCTACGTGGCGTACTACGCGTGGATGAAGTGAAATTCGCCCGGCCCAAATGACGAATAACGGAAACCACGCCCCGCCCGGGCCCAAAGGTTTGCCGATCCTCGGCCTCGCGCTCGACGTCCGCAACGATGCGCTCGGCACTTTGCAGCGGATGGCGCGGGACTACGGCGACATCGTCAGCATGCCCGTGCTGCGCATGAACCGCATCCTCCTTAATCGTCCGGACTACATCCAGCAACTGCTCATCCTCGACCACGCCAAGCTGCACAAGAGCATCCTGACGAAACTTGTCGTCGGTCCACTGCTCGGGCAGGGCCTGCTCATAAGCGAGGGCGACTTCTGGCGCCGCCAACGCCGCCTCGCTCAGCCCGCTTTTCATCGCTCGCGTACCAATGAATATTCGCCGGTGATGGTGGAGTGCGCGCTGGAGCGAATGCGGCAGTGGCGCGGAGGGGAAACGCGCAACATCGCCGAGGAAATGATGAAGCTCACCCTCGAAGTCGCGGTGCGCACTCTCTTCGGCACCACGCTTGCCGGCGATTCCGAGGCCATCGGAAAGGCCATGACCTTTCTGATGCGGTATTACCTGCGGCGGGGCCGCTCTCCGTGGCGCGTCCCCGCAAGCTGGCCTACGCCGGCGAACCGGCGCGCGCGGCGCGAAGTTGAATACATGGATTCGCTCATTTACCGGATTATTTCCGACCGCAAGCGCGACACGCAGCCGCGCAACGATCTGCTTTCCATGCTGATGTCCGCCATGCATGAAGACGGCAGCCAGATGAGCGAAAAACAGGTCCGCGACGAATCGATGACTCTCTTCGTCGCCGGGCATGAGACGACCGCGCTCGCGCTCGTGTGGACTTGGTACCTGCTTAGTGAGAACCCCGAAGCTGAGGCGAACTTGCATGAAGAATTGCGAGCCGTTCTTCGGGGCCGTCCCGCGGAAGTTTCCGACCTCGAGAAGCTTCCTTACCTGAACGCGGTCGTGCACGAATCGCTGCGGCTTTACCCGCCGGCGTTCATCATGGCGCGCATGAATGTGGAGTCTGTCAGTGTGGGCGGCTATGAAATTCCGCCGCGGAGTACGTTGCTGGCTTCGCAGTGGGTAATGCATCGCGACGCGCGATTTTTCGAGCAGCCGGAACATTTCCTGCCGGAGCGGTGGCTCGACGGCCTGGAATCGCGATTGCCTCCGGGCGCTTACTTTCCGTTTGGCGACGGGCCGCGGCGCTGCATCGGGCAAGGCTTTGCGCAATTAGAGACCGCCCTGGTCATTGCAGCCATCGCGCAGAAATTCCGCTTCCGCCTGAGCAAGGGCTTTCCGGTCGTTCCCGAGCCGTTGGTCACTCTCCGCCCAAAGTACGGGATCGAGATGACCATCGAGGCGCGTTGAGCGGACGGCACCGGTTTTATTCAATTCCCAACTTGTGCTGCAACTGCTCCAGGCTGACGCCCTTCGTCTCTGGATAAAACAGCAGCACCACGATAAACTGCACCACCATCATCACTCCAAACAGCAGAAACGGCGCGCCTCCCGAAGACTTCGCCACCTGCGGAAAGTAATACGCGATCAAGGCATTCATCACCCAGTGCGCGGAACTCCCCAGCCCCTGGCCTTTGGCGCGCACCCGGTTTGGAAACACTTCCCCGATGTACACCCAGATGACCGCGCCCTGCGAAATCGCGAAGAACGCGATGTAAGCAACCAGCAGCCACAGCAGGGAACTACGGTGGCTTTGCGTGTAGAAAACTTCCGTCACTCCAAACAGGCACAACGCTGTCCCCACCGCGCCGATCAGCAGAAGCGTTTTTCGCCCAAGCTTGTCAATCATGGTCATTCCCAGCAGCGTCGCCACCAGGTTCATGCAGCCGATCGCCACCGCCTGCAAGCTGCCGGAAACCTTGTCGTAGCCCGCCGCCGCAAAAATATCGTTCAGGTAATAGAGAATGGCGTTGATGCCGGCGAGCTGGTTGAACATGCCGATGGTGATGGCCAGAAAAATCGGCAGCCGGTATTTCTATTGGAAGAGCGGTTCGGACGTCTGCAGCTTGTCCACGTGGATGGATTCCACGATTTCGCGTAGCTCGCCCTCCGCGTCCTCCGCGCCCATGGATTGCAGTACGCCGCGCGCTTCGTTCACCCGCTTCTGCGTCACGAGCCAGCGCGAACTGGGTGGAATACCGAACAGCAGAACCAGGAAAATAAAGGCCGGCAGCGCCGCGATGCCCAACTGCCAGCGCCACTCGGCATTTCCCAACCCGAAGGTGGCGATAACGTAGTTCGAGAGATATGCCATCAAGATGCCGATGACGATGTTGATCTGGAACATCCCCACCAGTCGCCCACGTATTTTTGCGGGCGCGAGTTCTGCGATATAGACAGGCCCAAGCACCGATGACCCTCCGATGCCCAGTCCGCCGATGAACCGCGCCGCCAGCAGCACGTACCAGTTCCAGGCAAACGCACAGCCCAACGCCGAAATCACGTAAAAGATGGCCAGGACCCGAAGCGTTTCTCTGCCCCCGTACTTTTGTCCCGGGATGCCTGCCGTCATTGCCCCGATCACCGTTCCGATCAACGCCATCGAAACCGTCAGGCCCAGATGTTCCGGTGTGAGGTGATATGCGCCAGTAAGCGCCTGCGTCGTGCCGGAAATAACCGCCGTGTCGAAACCAAACAGAAAACCGCCCAGTGCTCCAACCGCCGCCGCTTTTGCCAGATTTTTGTTCACCAGTGAGACCTCGCTTCGCCGCCCGACTGTACACCGTCCGGCGAGTAGAGCCAGCGGGAAGGCCAGAGGAGTGTGACCCTTCGGCTACGCTCAGAGCAGGCCGCAGGTCCGTTTCCTGCCACAGGTCGGCTTCATCAGGTCTGCGATCGGCCATTCATTAATTGGCGGATTCGAAGGTTCAGCTCCCGCAGTGAGATCGGCTTTCCAATGAACGCATCTGCATTCGTTGCATTGATGCTGCGGTCAGTGTACCCGGACATCAGAATCGATTTGATTCCCGGAAAGAGCTTCCTCAAGGCCACAACCAGGTCTGGGCCGCCGAGTTCTCCAGGCATCACCACATCCGTCAAAACTACGTCAGGAGCCGGCGATAGGGAATTACATACGCCTAGAGCCTCGTCGGCGTCACGTGCTGCAATCACTTTGTAGCCGCAACCCGAAAGATACTCATTGATTGCGTCACGCACATCCCGTTCATCCTCGACCAGCAGGACGGTTTCTGTTCCCTGTTCCGGAACGGATTCGAGTTCCAGCGGCGCACTATCGTCCAATTTTCCTCCTTCTATCGGCAGATAGATCTTAAACGCCGTACCCTTACCCGGTTCGCTATATACCCAGATAAATCCGTTGCTCTGTTTCACGATTCCGTAGACCGTCGCCAATCCAAGGCCGGTGCCCTTGCCAACGCCCTTCGTCGTGAAAAAGGGTTCAAATATCCTGGCCTGCGTATCCCGGTCCATACCCGTGCCGGTGTCGGTCACGCTGAGCATGGCAAAGCGGCCGAGGCGCGCCGCCGGATGAATATCGGCGTAGCTTCGATCGAACTCCTTTGTGCCTGTCGCTATGGTCAGCTTTCCCCCATTGGGCATGGCATCCCGCGCGTTCACCGCCAGATTTACCAGCACCTGCTCCATTTGCCCCCGGTCCAGCTTGATCGGCGGCAAATTCGCGTCCAGCATATATTCAACCTGTATTTGCTCTCCGAGAAGCCGCGGAAGCATTTTGCCGAGCTCTCCCACAACCGAATTCAAACTCTGAATCTTGAACTCCATCACTTGTTTGCGGCTGAAGGCCAGCAGTTGCCGGGTAATGCTCCCGGCGCTTTGCCCGGCTTTTAGGATTCGTGAAGCGTAATCCGCAACCGTGGGACTCACTTTGTCCGCGCCTGATATCAGTTCGGCATAGCTGAGCATGATCATCAGCATATTGTTAAAGTCATGCGCGATGCCGCCCGCCAGTTGGCCGATGGCTTCCATTTTCTGTGCTTGCCGCAACTGTTGTTCCAGCGATTTTTTCTCGCTGACGTCCCGAGTGATCACCAGGAAGCACTTCACGCCGTCGACCTCGATCACTTCCGCGGAGAGCTGGGTGGCTATCACTTTTCCATTCTTTCGCCGAAACTCCGCGTCAAAACTTCTCACCACTCCATAGGTCTGTAACAACCTGCCCAGATGTTGCCGCAGTTGTGGCTCCGTCCAGATTCCCAACTGCAGAATCGTTCGCCCCACAACTTCTTCGCGCGAATATCCGGTCATCTCCAGAAAGGCGCGGTTTGCTTCAACGTAGATGCCGCTCTCAATTTCACTGATTGTGATGGCGTCGGGACTGGAATTGAAAATGGAAATGAATTTCTTTTCCGAAGCGCGCAGAGCTTCTTCGGCTATCTTTTGTTGGGTAATGTCACGCGTGATCCCCAGCGCGGATTCCACGCTTCCGTTATCATCGCGCAACGGTGTGGCCATCGTCTCCAGCCAGATGCGCGAGCCTCTTAGTCCGGTGGCCTGGAACTGCAGCACTCCCGGCCGGCCTTCGAAAACCTGCGTCGTCAGGCGTTGGAAACCTTGACGATAAGGCGCGTCAATCATCGCCAGCACCGATTGCCCCACAACCTGATCCGGCGTATCCGCTTCGATCATGGCCAGGCCGGAGCGGTTCATCTCCAGCAGCCTGCAATCCGATGCCAGCAACTTTACGCACGCCGGTTCGTTGTCAAGAATTGCGCGCAGCCGCGCTTCGCCCAGCCGAAGTTTGTCCTCGATGGCACGCTGTCGAGCCGTCAACTCTGCAATGCATAGCGACGAATAGTAGGTACAAATAGCCAGCAGAGTCGAAAGGCTTCCCGCCATGATCACCATTCGGTAGATATTCGGGTACAGCCCCAGGCGCTCCCCCCATAATGCCAGCCAGCCGATGAAAATGGGCCCAACCAGCATCATGACCATCAACTTCCGTACCAGGATCTGGCTGACCTCTGGTTCCTGCCGCAACAGCGCCAATCCGGGAATTGGCCTGAGGGAAATGACTCCCACACCAAGCAGGAGAATGCAAAGCGCGGTATGGATCGCCATGCCGGTGTACGATGCCAGACCTCTGCTGGCGAAAGGACTGTACACATACCCCAGTAGCGCGAGGAGCGACAACCAAATTCCGATTGCGGCAAGCGCCAATGAAGCGAATCGCGTGATTTTGCCCTTCCATTCGAGGCACAGCATTGCCAACGCCAGCGAAAACAGTGCTGTCGCCGTGTTGATTCCCGGACGCCCCGGAAAGTTTGGATTCCCCGCATCCTGCACCAGGAGCTGGTCAATTCCCAGGTTAGTCCGGAAGATGTACTCCATCAGCGTCAGCCCGGACACCAGCCCTGCTAGTCCAGCCGCTATCCGCGACCGCCATCGCCGCAAAGCGCTGATTTCGAGTGGCGCTTGCAGCCACACCGCTATTCCAATTAAAGTCAGGCACAACGCGGTGTTCAGTTTCATTGAGGAAAGGCTAGGGGCCAGCTGCGTAAGGGTGGGGATGTTCAGGTACCAGCCGGCAATCACTCCGGTGCCCACAAGGGCAGGCAGTATGCTGGCCGCATAGGAAAGTCGGCGCGAGAAATAACCCGCATCGCGAAATATCGGCGGAGTTACGGTACTTGAACCCTGATAGGTACTCCACCCGGTTCGATCGCTCATAGAAACATAGTCCTAGATGACCTCGGGCGGGTCATTCGATCAGCCGACTGAGACTCTACCGTTTTTTACTTCAAGTCAAGAGTAGAGAAGTTTACGAGAGAGCCCGTTGACTTGATGACCGTTCAAGTCTGCTCGTGTAAGAGGATTGGGTCGCACCAGGGCCCCGGTCAGCGAATAAGAATCAAACGGTTTTGCAAACTGCCGTTGCATTCCGTCCTCTGAATCTCAAAATTTTTCGGTTGTCAGGGGACTAGGAACATGGCATTGTCTCCCCGCCGGGCAACCGGGACACAACGGAGTTCCCATATCATTATCCAGGGACGGGTGTACGAGTGCGCGGTCGACGGGTAAATAAAAACGGAAAGCCGGCACGCGGAAAGGCCCAGGCCAAGGCGGAAATGCTTTTGAAACTGGAGTTGAAAAGCAATCCGGAAGCATTATGCCTCGTTCGGGCCACCGTAGAACGCGCTGCCGAAGTGTTGCACTTTCAGGACGCCGAGACGCGCGCCATTGTCCGCTCCGTGGATGAAGCCCTCGCCAACGTCCTGCGCCACGCTTACCGCGGGCGCCCCGGCCTGCCGATCGAGATGAGCTGCAGCCGCGTCGAGCCGGGCGGGCAGAAAGCAGCGCAGGGTGGAATTGAGATTTTGCTGACGGACAAAGGCGTGCCCGTCAAGCCGGCCGAACTCAAAGGCCGGCCGCTCGACGATATACGTCCCGGAGGCCTCGGCCTGCACTTCATCCACGAGAGCATGGACGAAGTTGAATTTACGCGCAAGAAAGGCAAGAATCTCTTGCGCATGGTTAAATATTTGTCGCCCACTTCCCAGGCAGCAGCATCAGAAGGAGAACAGAAGTGCAGATAGCGGCCCGACCGGCAACTGGTGGCACCATCCTCGATATTACGGGGGACATTGACCTGGCGCATTCGCCGGCGATGCGTAAGGCGTTGCTGCAGGAAATCAAAGAGAAGAAGACGGCCAAAGTGTTCCTCAATCTGGAGAAAGTTCGGTACATTGACAGCTCCGGCATCGCTTCCCTTGTCGAAGGCCTCAAAGCCTCGCGCGACATGGGCTCCCGCCTGATCCTCTACGGCCTCAGCAAGACTGTGCGCGAAGTGATGGAGCTTTCCCGCTTGCAGAAAATTTTCGAGATACACGAGAGTGAAGCCCAGGCGCTTGCTTCCTAGCGCCCGAGCCAGGTCTTTTCCCCGCAAAGGTAGCCGGAACACGTGGAATTTTTTGCGAAAATAGGCAGCTCTGTCGAGGGCGGCTTGGCCTACGTAGGCGCCCTGACGTCGCTGGCCGGCCGCGCCGCGTATTTCACGTTTATTGGCCCGTTTCAGGGGAAGCCGCTGCGGTTTCAGCGCGCCGTTTCGCAAGCGATGGAAGCGGGCGTCCGCGCGCTGCCCATCCTTTCGTTGATCACGTTTTT
>DASYXF010000099.1:0-12260 GCA_035935335.1 Candidatus Acidiferrum sp. | reverse complement strand
ACAATCCCTTCCGAAACGCCTTCTGCGTCTTGTAATGCTCATACCCATTCCGCAAATAAAATCCATGCGCCCGCTCCCGCAATACATTCGACCGCACCGACATGCTCTTGCACCGCTTCCCACGAGCCCATTTCTCCGCGGCCGCCAGCAAAATCGCTCCCGCGCCCCGGCTCCGCGTGGCCTCATCTACCACCAACCCATTCACCTCCGCCCGCCGCTCCACCTCCAGCAGTGGCGTGGTGCTCACATGAATCCACCCGGCCAACTCGCCGCCCCTCGACAAGGCCACAAAACACGCTGCATCTCTATCCTTAACTACATCCCTCAGCCGCCCCTTCATCTGCTTCTCCGTCGCCGGATACCCCAACTGACCGGAAAGCTCCGCAATCCTCTTCCCATCGGCCGAACGCACCCGCCGTATGCGAACCTCAGTCATTGACGGTCCCATCGCTCTTCTTCGCTTTCCCGTGTAACCGTGTCTGCACCGCCTCGCCCTGCAACTCGCGCAATGCATCCGCGGCAATCCACCGCGCCGCCCGCAATTCAGTACCCCGCAGACGTTTCGCCGTCGCAATCGCCGCGCGATTCAATTCCAGATTCCGCTTGCCGATATTCCGCAGCGCCCAGTTCACGGCCTTCCGCACAAAATTCCGCTCGTCCCCGGCTTCCCGTTCAATCACCTTCAGGAATTTCAGATATCTTGAATCCGCTGCAGCCTTGTCTCGATACGCAAGATAAGCCGCCAGCGCAAACCCGCCGCGCTTCTGAAACTCGTCCTTACGCTTTGTCCACGCGAACGCTTTGTCCCACGCAGCGTCGGCGAACACAAACAAGTGGCAGCAGGTTCCATCGCAACTGTCCCAATTGTCAAAATCCCGCACCCACAACTCCATCTGCGCGCCTGTCACTTTCTCCGGCTCGCTGATCAATCCCGCCAGAATCTTCGCATCCTGGATCCCCGTGGACCACAACCTCAGCCCCAGGGCGTGGTTCTTCCCAATCTTCTTCGCCAGTGCATCCAGTTTTGGTTTGGAAACTCCGAAGACCTTCTTGGCGCGAATTCCGTATCTCGCCATTCCTTCCACATTGCGCTTCGTTCCCAGCCGCCGCAGTTCAACCACTACGCGCTCAGCATTCCACTCCCCGCGCGTCGGCTGCGCCGCGCTCTTCTTAAAACGCTTTGTCTGAATCGATGAGGATCGTGACCGGGCCTTCATTCACCAGCTCCACCGACATCATCGCCTGAAATATCCCGTTGCCCACCAAAATTCCCAGATTGCGCAACGCCTCCGAAAACTCCTCGTATAGCCTCTTCGCCAGCTCAGGTGGCGCCGCCGCAATATAGCTCGGCCGCCTCTGCCCTCGCGCATCCCCGTACAGCGTAAACTGCGAAACCACCAGCGCGCTTCCTTTCACGTCCAGCAGCGACCGGTTCATTTTCCCTTGCTCGTCTTCGAAAATCCGCAGGTTAGCTGTCTTCTCCGCCATCGCAGCCGCCACCTGCGAAGTATCTTCCTTCCCGACTCCAAGCAGGATCATCAGCCCGGGTCCAATCTCTCCCGTGACCCGCCCTTCCACCGTCACTTTCGCGCGGCTCACCCGCTGCACCACCACTCGCATCGCCTTTTCTGTTCTTTCTTTCCTTCGTTACATCCTTACTTCTTTATTTCGCCTCTTCCTTCTTCATCGGCTTTCTTGGCAGCAATTCCGGCAACTCTGCCACGTTGTATGCGAAAACAGCCAGCACCTGCGCGCCTTCCGTCAAATCGTCCCAGCGCACGTGATCCAGCACATCCGCTTGCGAGTGGTGCATCTTGTCATAGTCCGCCACTTCCTGCACGCACCAGAATCCCGGCACCCCCGCCGCATCGAACGGCACATGGTCCGATCCGCCTTCGCTGCGCAACGTCGGCTCCATAATTCCCAACGGTTCCGCCATCGGGTACAGCACCCGGTCCATCGTCTCTCGCACGTTGTAATTTCCCATCAGCCCGATTGTCAGCACTTTTCCCGTCCCCGTATCGTGCACCAGCACACCCGAGATCTTCGCAAGTTCATCCTTATGCGCCTGCACATACGCCTTCGATCCATTCAGTCCTTGCTCTTCTCCCGTGAACAGCACAAACCGGATCGTCCGCTTCGGTTTCACTCCCAGCTTCTGCAAAGCCCGCGCCGCCTCCAGCACCGCCATCGAACCCGTGCCGTTGTCCGTCGCCCCGGTGCCAAGGTCCCACGAGTCCAGATGCGCACCCAGAATCACCACTTCATCCGGTTTCTCCGTTCCGCGAATCTCCGCCACGGTGTTGTACACCTCCACCGGCTTGCCGCTGAACGAACCCTGCAAATTCAGCTCCACCTGCACAGGTGTTCCCGCTTCCAGCATCCGCCAGATCAGCAGATAGTCCTCTCTCTCCAGATATGCCGAAGGAAACGCCGCCGGCTGATACTCTCGCGAAGCCGTCGACATATTCATCAGCCCGTACATCTTCTCCGAGCCCGTTAGCATCGCCAGCGCCTTTTCCTCCGTCAACATCTTCGTCAGCGCCGCGCGCATCTGCATGTAAGCTCTGTAGTCAAAATTCGCCTGGTTCTTCGGATGATTTAGCGGCCCGGCGGCTTGCCCGAACGGCGTCAGCATCGGATCGCCTGGCGCCTCCATCTCCCGCGGCCGCGTCACAATCACAATTTTTCCGCCAAGCTTCCCCTTGTACTTTTCCAGGTCCTCGATTTTCTCCGCGTCCACTCCAATCACTTCACCCTTAACCGTTCCGTTCGTTGCCGGTGACCATCCTGCTCCCGCCAAAGTCAGCTCGTGAACCGCAGGCGAAACAATTCGCCCCGTAGCAGGCCCGCGCGTCCAGCTGTTCGCTATGCTCCAACTCTCCAGATGCGTATTCTCCAGTCCCAGCGCCTTGAACTGCTCCTCTGTCCAATGGCTCGCTCGATCCAGTTGGGGGGAACCCGTAAGCCGCGGCCCAATTTGCGTGGTCAAATACGTCAGGTCGCCCTTCAACTTCTCCGCGTCGCCCTTCACCTGTTCAATAATCTTCTTGTCGGTCTCTTCAATAGGATCCGACTTCGGCTTCGCCAACATCGCTCCAGCTGGCGCTATCGGCGGCACCGGCCGCCGCGGCAACATTTCCGCCAGTTGCGCCGTACTGTACGCCCAGGCCGCCAGCACCTGCGCACCTTGATTAATATCGTCCTTCCAGATCTTGTCGAACGTGTCTGACTGGCTGTGGTGCGTCTTGAAATATTCCGCGATATCCTGCGCGCACCAGAACCCGGGAACTCCCACTTCGTCAAACGACAAACTATCCGTGCCATACTCCCGTGCCGTCGTCGGCTCCAGCATCTTCAATTCGCCCAGCGGCGCAATAATCTGGTCCACAATCGGCCGGTCCTGATAGTTGTCATGCAGCCCGATCGCCAGCACCCTCCCCGTCCCGCTGTCGTGAATCAAGGCCCCGGAAATCTTCCCCAACTCGCTCTTGTGCGCCTTCACATACTCCTTCGATCCGATCAGCCCCTGCTCCTCGCCTGTAAACAAAATGAACCGGATCGTACGCTTCGGCTTCAAATCCAATTTCGCCAGCGTCCGCGCTGCTTCCAGTACCGCCATCGACCCCGTCCCGTTGTCGGTGCTCCCCGTGCCCAGGTCCCACGAATCCAAGTGCGCCCCCAGAATCACCACTTCGTCCGGCTTCTCCGCCCCACGAATCTCCCCGACCGTGTTGTAGACCTCCACCGGCTTCTTCGAAAGCGAATTGGAAATCTCAATCTCCACCTCCACCGGACCCTTCTTCAGCATCCGGTAAATCATCCGGTATCCCTCGCCGGTCACGAATGCCGATGGCAGCGGCCCCATCTCGAACGGTTCCGTCGTGCCATCGGTCATGTTCAGCAGCGCGTGCGGCTTATTTGAATCGGCCAGCACCGCCATCACACCTTCGTCCTTCCAAAACTTATATCGAGCCTTCAATGTTTCCAGATACTTGTCGTAAGGGTCTGGCTTGGCGGGTTCCCCAACTCGTGCCGGCGGCTCCTCCAGCGGGTGGTAAATCTCGCGGTTCTGGTCGATTTGCCTGGGCGGAGATAACGGCTGCGGCTCGCGCGCGATCACGATCGCGCCTCTCAGCTTCCCCTTGAACTTCTCAAAGTCCTTGGGCTCTTTCGCGTCAAAGTACACTACAGGTCCATGCACTTTCCCTTTCGTCCCAGGTGTCCATGCCGCGGAAGCGATCGTCAGCGGATGCTCCGTCGGGGCAATGATTCGCGCACTAGCCTTTCCGCGCTCCCACGCATGCGGAATGCTGTAGGCCTCCAGGTGCACGTTGGTCAGCCCGTATTTCTTGAACATCTCCGCGGTCCAGTCGTTCGCCCGCTTCAACTCCGGCGAACCCGTCAGCCGCGGTCCGATCTCGTCGGAGAGATATTCGAGATTCTCCATCAACTCGCTATGGTCGTGGATCTCGCTCAGAATCTTCGCGTCTGCCGCTGCAACGGGATTCGATTCCTCGTTTGCGGCCCGCGCCGTCCACGCCCGGCCAACCACCAGGCACAGCGCCAACCCGGCCACACTGGCTACTTTGCGGTTCTTTTTCATCCCACTCTCCATGGAAAGGAACTATCTCTAAGGTCTCTAACTTCTTCTTTTGTGCAGGACCCTTCAGCTCTTTCGTAAAGCAACTTTCGCTGTCCCCTTAGACGCACCATGCCGCCGAACTGGTTTCGCCAGCCGCGCTCTTTTTCCACCGCGCGGCCCCTTCTGGCAATTCGGGCAGAAAAAGCTGCTCCGCCCCGCCACCACAATCCGCCGGATCGGCGTCTTGCAGCGGTAACACGCTTTCCCTTCCCGCCCGTAAGCCTTATGGTGCAGCTGATACTCTCCCGGCTCTCCCTCAGCGTCAAGAAAGTCGGAAATCGAGGATCCTCGCAACACAATCGCTTTTTCCAGGATTTGCTGCAGCGCCTCAAGCAGGTTCTCGATCTCTTCCGCTGTCAACCGCGCCCCAATCCGCGCCGGATGAATCTTCGCCTTCCACAAACTTTCATCCGCATAGATGTTCCCAACGCCGCGCAGCACTCCCTGGTCCAGCAACATGGCCTTGATGCGTGCCCGCCGCCCGCGAATCCGCTGCACAAACTCCTCCAGCGAAATCAGCAACGGATCCGCGCCAAACCGCAGCAACTCCTCCCGCAGCTTCTCTCCCGCCAGCCACGCGATCCTTCCAAACCGGCGCGGGTCAATATACCGAAGCTCTCGCCCGTCATCCAACAGCGCCACCAGATGTGTATGCTTCGCCCGCGATTCGCCCACCGGCCTCGGCACCATCGTGCCCGTCATTCCCAGGTGCACCAGCAGCGCCGATTCCTGGTCAACACCCGCTTTCTCCTGCGAGCGCTGCAACCGCAGCAGCATGAACTTCCCGTACCGCTCCACTCGCTCAATCCGCGACCCCGGCAACTCCCGCTCAATCTCCGGGGGATTATCCATAAAATCTGTCTTCCCCAGCTCCACGCTCAACACGCAGCGTCCCGCAACCTCCCTCTGTAACCCCCGCGCAAGCGTCTCCACTTCCGGCAATTCTGGCATCTCAACCCAATCCTTGTAGGGACACGATAAATCGTGCCCTGGCGAGTCCGCGAGCCGCTCTTCGCATTTTCTCTTTGTTCTTACATGTAGCGCTGGTCTTTTAACCGCGCCTCTTGCGTCCCGAATGAATTTACGGGGCCAGCTTTCTTGCCTTTGTAGGGCCGCCTTCCGAGGCGCGCCGCCGTCTTGTCACCAACTCAGCTTCAGATCCGAATCTTCACGCTGTTCTCCGTATCTCAATTCTTATGATAATTCGGATAAGCCGGATGCTCCGGCGTCACCACCGGATTCTTCTTCAGCGCCTCCAGCGTCACCTGCACCGCCTTCTCCAACTGCGCGTCGTGCCCCGCCGCTACCGACGCCGGATCGTTCTCCACCTCGATATCCGGCGGGATCCCGCGGTTCTCCACTTCCCAATCCCCGTGCAGTCCATAAATCGCCACCCGCGGCGAAGTCACTCGCCCGCCATCCAGCAGCCGCGGATAGTTGTAAATCCCCACCAATCCGCCCCACGTCCGCGTCCCCACCAGCGGCCCCACGCCGTCCTGCCGGAACATCCACGGCAACGCGTCGCCGCCCGACCCCGACATTTCGTTGATGATCATCGTCTTCGGCCCGTAAATCTGCATCAGAGGCGAGCAGAACTTTTCCCCCTCTCGCGATATCGCGCAATTCCGCAGCGGCCGCTTCAGTATGTCAATAATGTAATCAGCAATCTCCCCGCCATGGTTGTAGCGCTCGTCAATCACCGCTCCCAACTTCCCCGTCTGCGCGTAGTAGAAGCGGTTGAAATTCGTCCACCCGCCCACCGCCGTATCCGGCACGTGCACGTACGCCAGCTTGCCGCCGCTCAGTTCGTCCACCTTGCGCCGGTTGTCCTCCTCCCACGCCCGGTTGCGCAGCGGAAATTCATCGTCCACCGGAACAACCGTAACTTCCCGCGCATCCTTCCCATCCGGATTCGGCCCGATCTTGATTTTGATCTGTTTCCCTGCCGTATTTTCAAAAAAGCTGTAAACGCTCTCTGGCGGGCGCACTTCATTTCCATTCACTGAAATCAGGTACTCGCCGGTCTTCGCTTCCACTCCCGGCTGCGTCAGCGGCGCCCGCAGCATCGGATACCAGTTTTCCCCGTTATAAATCCGCGCAAAACGGTATCTCCCGTTTTCCACCTTATAGTCCGCCCCCAGCAGCCCGCCTTTCACCTGGTTCGCCTTCGGCGTGTCTCCGCCGCCAATGAACATATGCCCGACGGTGATATCGCCAAGCATTTCCGTAAACAGGTAGTTCAGATCGGCCCGGCCTCCGACGCCCGCTAAAAAGGCCCGGTATTTTCTCTCTGCCGCGCCCAGATTCAACCCGTGCAGCCCCGGATCATAAAAAAAGTCCCGCTGCATCCGCCAGACTTCCCGGTACATCTGGTCCCACTCCGCCCGCGGATCAGCGTAGACCTCCATCTCCCCCAGCTTCAACGCTCCTTCTCCCGCCTTCGGCGCCGCAGCCGTCCCCGCGATGATCCACGCAGTGCTCTGCGGCGGTCCCTGCCGGAACAGCGCCTTTTCTCCATTCGACGAAACAACAAAAAAGCTAACCCCGCTCGTGAAAGGCTCCGTCTTTCTTGTTTTCAACTCAAACTTCGAAACTGTCTGCAGCCCCGGTTCTCCAAACCGCGGCACATCCGCGCTCTCCGAAAGAAACAGCTCTCCCGCCTTCCCAGCATCCAGTTGCTCATAATTCGCAGCACGGATTGGCAGCGCCACGATTCGCTGCGTGATGCCATCAAAATCAATCGTCACCGCTGCGGCTTCTTCCTTCTTCTCCCCTTCCTTCCCTTTCTCCTTGTCTCCTTCTTTCCCGCCGTCCTTTCCTTTGTCCTTCGCTTTATCCTTATCTTTGTCCGCGTCTTTACCCTTCTCTTCCTTGCCTACCTTCTCCTCATCGCTCTGCGGCTCCACCGGATTCGCCTCGCCCTTCTTCAAAACCACCGCATACACGCTGCGCGTCAGCGGGTGCTGAAAGCTCGAAAGATCCAACCAACCCGCCGACAAGCCAACGTCCGTGCTCGCCGCGAAGTACACAATCTTCCCATCCCTGTCGAACACCGGATACCGCGAATCCGCCGTCCCGTCGGTAATTTGCGTCTCTTTCCCGCTCTCCACCGAATACACAAACACCCCGTGCAGGTGGTTCTCCAGGTATTTGTCGTATGTCACCCACTTGCTGTCCGGAGACCACGCCCCCGTCGAAAATCCTCCCGGGTCCTCGAACCGCTCCGTCGAAATTTTCACCGGTGTGCCCTTCTCAATCTCCACGTACCACCGGGTCAATCGTTTATCCGTATAAGCAATCTTCTTGCTGTCCGGCGACCACACCGGTCCGTAAAAATACGAAGGTGGATTCCCCAGATTGATCTTCTTCACTTCGCCTAATCCGCTCTGGTCTACCAGGTGCAGCGCGTACTCCCCCGACTCATCCGAAAAAAACGCAATCCACTTCCCGTCCGGAGACCACGCCGGGTCGCGTTCCGCCGCTCCTACCGTTCGCGTAATGTTCCGGATATTCCCCTTCTCCGCCGGCACCGTCAGGATTTCCCCTCGCGCCTCGAACACCGCCCGTTGCCCCGTCGGCGAAATCCCCGCATTCAATATTTTGTCCGCCGCTTTCACCCAGTGCGCCCGTGTTGCCGGCAAGTCGCCGTTCACTTGCACCTCAATGTGCCTGGCGCTTCCCGTTTTTGGATCCACCAGAAACAATCCCCCGAATTGCTCGTACACCAGCGCATCCGGCCCGGCCGAAACCGATTTCAGATCCAGCCCCTTGTTTTCCGCCACCTGCTTCACAGCCTTCGCTTTCGTGTCGTACGCAAACAGGCTCACCGGTCCGTTGCGATCCGAAAGAAAATAAATCGTCTCGCCAAACCATACGGGATTCGAGTCATTCGAATTTTCACGCGGGATTTTCGTCAACTGCAGATCGCGCAACGACACGATGTAAATCGGCGTCGTCTGCCCGCCCCGATACCTTTTCCACGCCGCCTGCCATTTCAAATTCGGCACATACGCAACGTGCGACCCATCCGGTGAATATGACCCCGCCTCCGCCCGCCACATCGGCAGCGCTTCCGGCACCCCGCCGTCCGCAGCCACCGTGTACAGCCGATCGAAATCCGCGTAAGCCTCGCGCCCTGAATTGAAAAGAATCTTCTTCCCATCCGGCGTCCACCCCGCCACCACGTCCGCATCCGGGTGCCACGTCAATCGCTTCGGCGCGCCGCCTTCCGCCGCCATCACATACACATCCGCGTTCCCGTCATACTCCCCTGTAAACGCGATCCATTTCCCATCCGGTGAAAACGCCGGATGCGTTTCGTGCCCTCCCGTGGTCATTTGCCGCGCCTCTCCCCCATCGCGCGGCGCGCTCCACAAGTACCCGCCGTAAACAAACACCACTTCTGTCTTCGAAATCGTAGGCTGCTGCAGAAGCAACGGCGATTCCGCCCCCGCCGCCAGATTCCCGCAAACCAGCAAGCCCACCGCCATCAACCACCCGAAGTACTTACGCATTCCATTCCTCCTGATCCCCAAACTCTTTGTAGGGGAGGGGCTCGCCCCTCCCTCTTTCTTTTGTAGCGGCCGCCTTCCGAGGCGGGCGCCTTTGCCCTTTTCTAACGGTTCCGCGCCCCAACTATTTCATCCCTGCCCAAAATCCCGGCGCCGATATTTCCTTCGTATCCTGCTTGTCTGTATACTTCTTCACCATCGGTGCAATCTCCGAACTCTTCCCCACCAGCACGAACGTCAGATTCTCCAGCGGAAAATGCTTCGCAATCACCTGCTTCGCCATTTCCGGCGTCACTCCATCAATCCGTTGCTCGAACTGGTTTACCTCGCTGTCATCCAGCCCCAGAAATTCATACCGCACCAGCAGTCGAGCCAGTTGCCCCGACGTTTCGATCGTCGGTGGAAACTGCCCCTTCAAGTAGCTCTTCGCGGAGCTCAACTGCTCCGCCGTAATACCGTTCGTGTGCAGCTTTTTCAACACTTCCAGCGCCAGGTCAATCGCCTTCCCTGTGGTTTCGTTGCGCGTAAAACTGTACATCGCAAATGGTCCAGGCTCCTTCTGCAGAGAAAAAAACGACGTCGCCCCGTACGACAATCCCGATTCCACCCGTAGCGCCTCATTCAGCATCGACGTAAACCGCGAGCCGAACACCGCGTTCACCACTTCAATCGCCACCCGGTCCGGATCCGTCGCCGTCACTCCCACATTCCCGATCACAAAATACGTCTGCGTTGCGTCTGCTTTATTAACCAACAGCAGTTTTTTGCCCTTCATCGGGACCGCAGGCTCTGTTTTAACCGCCAGCGCCGCCTTAGCCGGCCATGCGCCAAAAACACCCTCAATCTTCTTCTCCATCTCCGCGGGCTGGAAATCACCGGCCACCACCAGGATCGTATTCCCCGGTGTGTAATAGCTCTCGTAAAACTTCACGATCGCATCGCGTTGAATCTTCTTCAGCGAAATCTCGTCGCCGCCCGTCGGTCGCCCGTAGCCCTTCCCGTTGTACAGATAGCCTTCGTAGTATTCGAAAATAACGTCGCGCGCACTGTCTTTCGCCGCCTTCACCCCATCCACCGACTGCGCCAGCAGCTTATCCACTTCTGGTTGCGGGAACGTCGGATGCAGCAGCGCATCGGCCACCAGTTCCAGCCCCTTCGCCGTGTCCTTCGAAAGAAATTCCGCCGCAAAGCTCGAGTAATCCGCTCCCGCATCCGCCTCGAATGTCCCGCCGATAAAATCAATATCACTCGCGAACTGTTGCGCCGTCCGCGTCTTCGTGCCCTTCCGCAACAAACCTGCGGTCGTCGAAGCCAATCCCTCCTGCCCTGCCGGATCCGCCAATCCTCCCGCTTTCACGAGCCCCGCGACGCTAACCATCGGCACGCTGTGCTTTTCCAGCAACAGCACTGTCAATCCGTTCTTCAGCACCACCTTTTCATGCACAGGCATCTGTAACTTCTGCGCCCAAATGGGCGATGCCCCCATCAGCAGCGCAACCAGAAGCGCCAATCGAGCCCATAGGTAGCGCCGGCATCCTGCCGGCAAGCACATTGGCCTTCCCCCAAAATTCCCCATTCTCATGGCTTGCCCTTCTCCTCGTTCTCCGGCACCAGCGTCGCGACCGTTCGATTGTTCGCTCCGAAATACTGCTTCGCCACGCGTTGCACGTCTTCCTTCGTAACCCCGCTGTAGTTCTTCGCCGCGTCAAACAATTTCCGGTAATCCCCAAAGAACACCTCATACGTCCCCAGCGTGTTCGCTCGTCCATTAATTGTCCGCACCTGCCGGTAAAATTCCGCCAGCCGGAAGTTCTTCGCCTTCTCCAGCTCCCGGTCCTCAACCGGCGCCTTCTGCAGCCTTTCCACCTCTTCGTAAATCGCCTTCTCGCAGGTCGCCGGGTCCACTCCCTCCTTCGGCTGCGCCAGGAACACTAGCAGTGTCGGGTCAAAGGCATTGTCCGACTCCGATTCCACATCCAGCGCAATCTGATCCTTGTCCACCAGCCGCTGGTACATTCGCGAACTTTCCCCCTGGAACAAAATCGACCTCATCACGTTCAGCGCGTAAAAATCCGGATTATTCGTCTGCGGCACATGATACGCAATCATCAGTAGCGGCAATTCCGCCTGCTTCCGCACCACCAACCGCCTCTCCCCAATCTGCGGTGGCTCCGTTGTCGTCACCGGTGGCGGTGGTGCATGCGGCGGTATCGGCTCCAGATATTTCTCCGCCAGCGCGAACACTTCTTCCGGCGTAACATCCCCGGCAATCACCATCGTTGCGTTGCTCGGCGAATACCCCATCTCAAAGTGATGCTTCAAATCCTCCATCGTCCAGTGCTCGATATCGCTCATCCAGCCAACCACCGGCCACTGGTAGGGATGCGCTATAAACGCCGTCGCCCACAGCTGTTCGTCCAGCACGCCTTCGTTCTGTCCATCAACGCTGCTTCTTCGCTCGCTCGCCACCACGCCGCGCTCGCTCTCAATTTTCTTTGGATCAAAACTCAAATCTCGAATCCGGTCCGATTCGATATCAAAGATCAGTTCCAGTGCCGTCCGCGGGAACCAGTCCTGATACACCGTCACATTCCGCGTCGTGTACGCGTTATTCGATCCGCCGTTCGATTCCATCGCCTTGTCAAGCTCTCCGGGCCCGTACTTCTTCGCGCCGTTGAACATCATGTGCTCGAAAAAATGTGACAGCCCGGTCGTCCCCGGCCGCTCGTTCCGCGACCCCACCTTGTAAAACGTGTACAGCGCCACGTTCGGGATGCTGTGGTCCGTCTGCACCAGAATTTTCATCCCGTTCTTCAGCGTCTTCGTCGCCACGGGGTATTCCTGCCCGTTCGCGCCCCCTACACACACCAGCCCTGCCACAAGCACCAGCAGTGCTGCACGCATTTCCCATCTGCTTTTCATTGGTTTTCCCTCGAACACAACCCCAGTCATTGGACGCACGGGATCCTGAAATGTGCTCACGTAGCGTCCACCTTTAGGCCCGCCCTGACTCAAGAAGGGTGGACGCGCACTCCAAAGCGAATCACACCGGAATGGTAGGGGCGGCTTCTTGCCCTGAGCGTCGCGAAGGGTCAGGCCGCCTC
>DASYXF010000098.1:0-21269 GCA_035935335.1 Candidatus Acidiferrum sp. | reverse complement strand
CCGTTTTTCCTGTGGTTTCATCTATGGGATGCCCACGATCCCTACAACCCACCCGAACCGTTCCGCAGCCGTTTCGCGAACGCACCGTACAACGCCGGCATCGCCTATGTAGATTCCATTGTAGGCAAGCTGTTCGACTATCTCCGCGACCAAGGGCTGTATGACAACACGCTGATCGCAGTCGCCGCCGATCACGGCGAATCCCTGGGTGACCACGGCGAACTGACCCACAGCATTTTTCTTTACGACTCCACTATTCATGTGCCGCTGCTCCTGAAGCTGCCCGGCAATCGTTCCGCCGGCCAGCGTGTCAGCGCCACGGCGAGCCTGGTGGACCTGGCGCCAACCCTGATCGATTCGCTCGCCCAAACGCCGCCTCCGGCGATGCAGGGACGTTCACTTCTCCCGTTGATAGGAAATCCGCACCCGGAAAATCGTCCGTCAATGGCCGCAGGCGACCACTCCGAACGCTCCTTCGGCTGGAGCCCCCTCGTTTCCCTCCGGACTGGCAGCCAGCTCTACGTGCGCGCACCGAAGCCCGAGCTTTACGATATGGCCACAGACCCCGGCGCGAAGACCAATCTCTATGCGACCAAGCGTCCCACCGCCGTCCGCCTCGCCGTCCAGCTAGATAGCTTCGTCAAGCGAATCAGCGAAAACGCCCCGCAGGCCTTGCAGGATAACCTCGACGAAAAGAGCAGGGAGAAGTTGTCCGCACTCGGTTACACGGCTTCCAGTGCGACCCGCCCTATCTCTCGCACAGACCCAAAGGATCGCATTGACGTTGCCAACGACATGCACGACGCCAGCCTGGCCATCGAGGAAGGGAAGGAAGCCAGCGTCATCCCGCTGCTGGTGAATGTGGTGACGAAAGACCCGCAGGTCCAGGCAGCGCAGTATTACCTGGGCATCGCTTATTCGCGAAATGGCAAGTTTGCTAAGGCCATTCCTCCCCTGCGCAAAGCCGTCGAGCTGCGGCCGGATGCGCTGATGGCGCAGTATGAGCTGGCTATCTGCCTCTACGAAACCGGCGATCTCAAGACTGCCGCCGCGCATTTCGAAATCCTGGTGGAAAACCGGCCCGACTGGAGCGACGCCCGCTATTCGATGGCCTCCATTTATGCCCGAACCGGGCGGCCCGAAGAAGCGGCCAAAAATCTTCTTATTGTCCTGCAGGGAGAGCCGGACCATTACCGCGCAAACTTGCTTCTGGGCCGCATGCTATTTCTGAACGGCACTTTCGATGAAGCCCTCCCTTATCTGGAAAAGGCCGCAGCGGTGCAAGCGGACTCCAGCGAGGCGCATTCCTTCCTGGCCGACGATTACGAAAAGCTGGGCCGCTCCGCGGATGCCGCGAACCAGCGTGCCGAAGCCGCTCGGTTGAAAGCTCCAACTCGCTGAGGGAAGCACCGGCGCCCCGCGGCCTTTGCTGGACACCCACAACCCCCAACTATATAATTTGCCTTTATTTCCAGGGGTGTTCCATGGTTCCAAGAAAATTCTCTTTATTTCTGTCCGTCTTTTTACTGGCCGTTCCGGTTCTTGCGCAACAACAAACCTCTTCCAAACCAAAACCGCGGGTCATCGTCCTCGGCGTCAACGGGATGGAACTGGACATCATTCGTCCCCTGCTGCTGAAGGGCCAGATGCCGAATCTGTCGAAGGTGATCGAGAACGGCGCCTACGGAAAGCTGCGTACGGTCTCCGCGCCCAATTGTCCCCGCGTCTACACCACACTCTTCACCAGCACCAATCCGGAGGAGCATGGCGTCACGGGCTTTCTCGTCGGCGGGATCACGGCCAACACCAACATGATGAAGGAAGAGCCTGTCTGGTCGTTTCTCTCGAAAAGCGGGGTAACCGTCGGTATGGCCAACGTCCCGGCCACTTTTCCGGTCATGCCCGTAAACGGATACATGATCAGCGGGATGCTGACGCGCGGCAAAAACTGTGAAGACGGCGTGCTCTGCGCCCCCAAGCTCAGCGAAGTGATGGGCGGAGACGCTGTCTATCCGAAGAGCTTGCAACCCGAACTCCTGAAGAATGTCGGCGACTTCTATATCGACTGCGAGCGCATGCCGGCTGCGAGCGACCTGAAGGGCCATGAAACGGAACTAATCAACTCCTGGCTAGATAAGGTACAGGTCATCCGCGACCAGCAGACCAAGCTGTTCGACTACTTGCTGACCAACCACCCCACCGAGTTCACTTTCCTGGCGCAGTCCTGCGAAGACCGCACCGGGCACTGGCTTTACCCCATCTCGCCGTTCAATGTTGGCTACAATCCCAGCATCAACAGCGTGCGCCAGGATGCTTTTCCGAACCAGTACGTGGCCTTCGACAAGGTCCTCGGCTCGATCTTGAAGCACATGGACGACAACACGTATCTGATTATCTTCTCCGACCACGGCATCAAGCCGCTGCGCGAATTCGAAGAGAAAGATCCCCACGCGCACATGGACCACGAGAAAACCACCCCCGTGATCGCCAAGCACGATTTTGCCGATGGCGATGATGTTCCGGGTTCGTTCTTCGCGATGGGACCCGGCATCAAGCATGATTTGCGGCTGATGGGCCTGGGAGTCAGCGTGTATGACGTGGCGCCGACCATCTTGCACATTTACGGCATCGAGCAACCAAAGCAGATGCGCGGGCGCGTTCTGACGGAGATTTTCGAAAAGACCGACAATAAAGTTGCCGCGAAACAATAACCTTGTAGCAAAGGCTTCAGCCTGTGCTCCGAAGCCATTGTAGGGGCTAGCCCGGCCCGTTCTTTGGTTTTCACCACGGAAATTCTTTCGATCTCACCCGCCAGCCGCTCACTCCGGCTGCTTCGACTCCCGCAGCGCCTTCGCTCGCATCCGAGCCCGCTGCGCCTCTTGCCGCCGCACAAGGCCGGTGTAAGCCTGCGCGAGCAACTCGAATATTTCAGGATTGCGGTTCGAAGGTTCGGCGGCCGCTTCCAGCAACTCCGCTGCATCAGCAAACTTTTTCCGGTGGATCAACGTCTTTGCCAGTTCGATCTGTGCTTCTGAACTTCCGGGTTGCAACAGCACCGCCGCCTCAAATTGGTCTTCCGCCGCGTTCAACTCTTTCAGGCCCCGATACACGCGCCCCAGCGCGAGCCGCGCTTCAAATTGCTCCGGGTTCAGCTTCAAGCTTGCCAGCAGCACGTCCCGCGCGCCTGCCAGATCGCCGCTCAACTCCAGCGCGCGTGCATAGGCAAGGCCGTCCGCCGCGTCATTCGGGTTCGCCGCGTGCGCCCGTCGCAGATAACCCGCGGCTTTGCCATAGTTCCCGGAAGCCATTTCCATCCGGCCGAGTTGCCGCAGCGCGAGCGCGGAGCCTTCATCCAGTTGCAGCACTTTCTCCAGGGCCGCTCGGGCCTTTTCTGTCTCGCCCTCCTCGAACGCCATCGTCGCCATGTGCAGCAGATTCTGCTGCTCAATTTTGTCCTTCGGATTGGGCAACAGCGAAGGTTCCGGAACATCGGTGGCGCTTCCAGCGTCCGCCGCGCCTAAATACCCAAGTGCGTGCAACTCATCCACGGTGCCGGTGGATACCGCCGCAGGCGAAGCTTTGCCGGTCGCCGGTGATTTGGCGCTCAACTCGGCAAGCGTTTTACGCAATTTTTGAACCGTTCCATTCCACGGTTCGTACTGATTGCGCGATTCGCCGGGATCGGCGCGAAGATCGTACAACTCCGGCTTCGGCGCCTCGATAAATTTGAAGCCTCCCTTTCGAATTGATCGCAAAGGGGCCCATCCGAACCGCAGCGGATATTCCGTTTCTCCGAACACAGTGCGGCCATCCGTCTCGCCGCTGGTAAGGAACGGCTCCAGGGAATCGCCATCCAAATTTAGAGGTGCAGCAATCCCGAGCAGGCTCAAAATCGTGGGCATGATGTCTGTCGTTCGAACCTGCCGCTCAACCGTTCTACTCGCTTCGCGTTCGTTCGGCAGCTTCACAATCAATGGAACGTGCGTCGTCGAATCATAAAGAAAAATGCCGTGCGTATCTTCGTTATGCTCGCCCAGCCCTTCTCCGTGATCGCCCACCACAACGATCAGCGCTCCCTCATACCATCCCTGCTTCTTGAGGTAAGTCAGGAACTGCCCCAACGCGGAATCCGCATACGCAATTTCTCCGTCGTACAGCCTGTCTTTGTAGATTTCGGAATACGGCGGAGGCGGCTCGTACGGATCGTGCGGATCGTAGAAGTGCAACCAAACAAACTGTGTGCCGTCGGGGTGCGTGTTCAGCCACGCTTCCGCGTGCTGCTCCACTTCCATGCCCCGGCGCTCGATTCGTCCCCACCGGGATTTGGTGGTCGTGTGCTCCGGAAAATTATCGTAAAACTCGAAACCTCGATCCAGACCCGGCGCCAGATTCTTGCTGTCCAAGATCACGGCGCCGATGAATGCGGCGCTGCGGTACCCTGCCTTCGTCAACAATTCCGCCAGGGTCGGATATTTCGTCGCCAAAGGAACGCCGAAGTCGCTGACTCCATGCGAGCTCGGCAATAGTCCGGTCATTATGCTTGTGTGCGAGCTATTCGTGATGGGGCTGGGTGTGAATGCTTGCGTGAAGCGGATCCCTTGCTCCGCCACCAGATCCAGCGCCGGCGTGCGAATTCCCTGGTACCCATAACAATGAACGTGGTCGGCGCGCAGCGTATCAATCGTAATCAGAAAAACGCGTGGACGCGAAACGTTCTCCGTTTCAGGCTCGCGGGCAGCGCCGGCACCAGCAACTAACTGGCAGCACAAGAGAAAGAAAAAGATCCGCATGGCAACGAGCGTATCACGATCTCCGTTTACGACACCGAGTTACGACGCGCGCTGCAATTGACCTGCTGTCGTTCCGCTTGTATCATCCCCGCATCCCAATGTCATTTATACCGGAGAGGCTCACCATGTTGAAGCTTGCGAGATTTCATACCGCGATTCACCTCATAGCGATCGCAGTTGCCGTGCTGCTTTCCGCCCCATGCCTGTTGCAGGCGCAGCAATCACCAATCGCTCCGGAGGCGTACGGTCAGCTCAAGTACCGCTACATCGGCCCGGAGGGCAACCGTGCAACCTCCGTCGCCGGAGTGCCGGGAAAGCCAAACATCTGGTATGTCGGCGCGGCCTCGGGCGGTATTTTCAAAAGCACGGATGGCGGCATCCATTGGAATCCCATCTTCGATTCCGAACCGGTATCGTCAATCGGCTCACTGGCTGTCGCTGACAGTGATCCAAACATCGTGTGGGCGGGAACCGGCGAATCATTCATCCGCAGCCATATTTCTGTCGGGCAAGGAATTTACAAATCCACCGACGCAGGCAAGACCTGGTCCCTAATGGGATTGGAAAAGACGGGACGCATTGGCCGCGTGGAGATCGATCCAAGCAATCCCAATATCGTGCTGGCGTGCGCGCTGGGCCACGCCTACGGGCCGCAGCCGGAGCGCGGGGTATTCCGCACAACGGATGGCGGAAAGACCTGGGACAAAGTTCTCTTCGTCGACGAAAACACCGGCTGTTCGGACCTGGGAATGGATCCCAACAACTCCAAAATTCTTTTTGCCGGAATGTGGCAGATCGAGATTCACACCTGGGGACGCACCAGCGGCGGGCCGGGAAGCGGCTTGTTCAAATCGACGGACGGCGGCGTAACCTGGAAGCGCCTCGAAGGTCATGGACTCCCGCACTCCCCCGTGGGTCGAATCGCCGTGCGCGTCGCCAAAAAAGATTCTAACCGTGTCTACGCGGAGATTGAAACGGGTGACGGGGTGCCGCAGCCGAACGGCCCCGGGCAACTCGGGCAACTCTGGCGTTCCGACGACGGCGGTGAGAATTGGGAGATGGTCAACTCCGACCGGCAGCTCCGCGGGCGCACGCATTACTACACCCGCACGGAGATTGCCCCGGACAACGAGAATGAAGTCTTTTTCTTCTCGGCGTCATTTTCACGGACTCTCGATGGCGGCCACACGCTCACCAAGATGCCGGCTGATCCCGGCGGCGACAATCACGAAATGTGGATCGATCCCAGCAACGGGGATCGCATGGCGGTGGTTAACGACGGCGGCGTGAATATCTCCGTGGATCGGGGAAATTCCTGGAACCACGTTAACCTGCCCATCGCACAGATGTATCACGTCACTGTGGATGATCAGATCCCCTACTTTGTTTACGGCAATCGGCAGGATGGCCCCTCGTGGCGCGGTCCGAGCAACAGCCTGCAGTTCGGTGGCTTCCTCGGCAACAACATCCCGCGTGGCGCATGGCATCCGGTGGCCGGGGGCGAGAGCGGCTTTGCGATGCCGGATCCCGTGGATAACAACATCATCTGGTCCACCGGCACGGGCTCCGGCAGCATTGGCGGCACCGTAACCCGCTTCGATGAGCGCACCCACCAGGATCGCGAAGTTGAGGTCTGGCCCGATTATGTTGCCGGCGCCCCAGCGGCAGACGTGAAGTACCGCTTCAACTGGGAATTTCCCATCGCCATTTCTCCGTTTGACCACAACAAGGTCTATGTCGGCAGCCAGTTTGTGCATGTCACCACGGATGGCGGCAACAGTTGGCAGATCATCAGTCCCGACCTGACCCGCAATGACAAATCCCGCCAGCAGATTTCCGGCGGGCTCACTCCCGACAATATCGGCGTCGAATATGCCGGCGTGATTTTTGCGTTGACTGAGTCCTCCAAAGAGGCGGGCCTCATTTGGGCCGGTACCAACGACGGCCAGGTACAGGTGACGCGCAACGCCGGAAAAACCTGGACCAACGTCACGAAGAATCTCCCCAACTTTCCCGAGTGGGGCACGGTGGACAACATCGAGGCTTCCCGCTATGACGCGGGCACGGCTTACCTTACCGTTGACGGCCACCAAGTAAACTTTCGTGACCCGTATGTCTACAAGACCGCCGATTATGGAAAAACCTGGACGCTGATCACCGGCGGGCTTCCGCACAACATGCTGAGCTATGCTCACTGCGTGCGCGAAGATCCCGTCCGTAAGGGGCTTCTCTATCTGGGCACTGAGGGTGGACTCTACATTTCCTTTGACGACGGGAAGAACTGGCAACCGTTGCAAGCCGGTCTGCCGCACGCGCCGGTCTACTGGCTCACCATTCAGGAGAGGTTCCACGACCTCGCCGTGGCCACGTACGGCCGCGGCTTCTGGATTCTGGACGACATCACTGCGTTCCAGCAGTTCACGCCGGAGATCGGTGCAGCAAAAGCACACCTATTTGCGCCGCGTGACGCCTATCGTTTCAAAGAAGTGGCGCAGCCGGCGGCCGTCGAGTATGACCCATCCACTGGAAAAAACCCTTCATACGGCGCGTCCCTGAATTTTTTCCTCAAGGCCAACCTGGGTGAAAAAGAGGTGGCCAAGCTCACCATCACAGACGCGGCCGGCAAGAAAGTGCGAGAGATCGAATGCCGTGCGCCCAAGCCTGGCGCCTCCGAAGCCAAGAAAAGCAGTGAGGAAGAAGAGCATCCCGATGCCGATCCCGCCCCTTGCGAAGTCAAAGCGGGCATCAACCGCGTGTGGTGGGACCTGCGCTCCGAGCGCACCACGCAAATTCACCTGCGGACTACGCCGCTATACGCGCCCGACGTTCCGTTTGGCCCGGAAGGCTGGCGCAAACCCCCCGCCATGGCGCGGCTCGCCGTCCTGGTGCCTCCGGGAACGTACTCGGTGACGCTGGCTGTCGGAGACGCCAAATTGACGCAAAAGTTGACCGTGCTGAAGGATCCGCACACTGCCGGTTCAGAGACCGACGTTCAGGCGCAGACCCGCGTGCAGATGGCTCTCTACGACGAAATGAACGCCATGTCTGCCACCGTCAACCAGATCGAGTCGCTGCGGGTGCAACTCGCCGCGCTGGGGAAGGAACTCGGCACGGACGACGCTGCAAAACCTCTGCACAAAGCAGCGGACGACCTGGGCGAACAACTGTCATCGATCGAGGGAACCCTGCTCCAGCTCAAGCTCACCGGCCGCGGCCAGGACGACTGCCGTTGGGCGCCCATGCTGCTGCAGAAGGTGGACTACCTGTTCAGCCAGCTCGATAGCAACGCCGATTTTCCGCCAACCACCCAACAGACGGCCGTGCAGGAAGAGCTTAAGCAGCGAGGCGACAAAGCGGCTGCAGACTTTCAGCAATTGGTCGCGAAAGATTTGGCGGCGTTCAATGCCCTGCTCCGCGAGCATAACGTCGGTAACATTTATCTCAAGACACCCTGACGGAGAGTCGACAAGAAGCTGGCTTGGCGCACCGCTGACGCTGAAGCTCCGGACGCGGGCTAATGTTGCGAACGGAGTGTATCTCGCACGATTTTTGGGCTGACGGCGACCAATTGTAATCATTTTTTATCGAGAGTGGGTATAAAAGTGGGCCAGCTTTGTTCAGCGAAAATGAGAGTTATAGCTTTGGCCCGTCGAGATAGTCAGGCCCTCCGCGACTTCTCGCGAGCTGGGTCATAGCGGCGGCTTCGACGCCACGACGCCAAGATTGGCGATGTTGTCGCCTTTTTTCAGAGAGGGAACGGCGTTGACGTGAAGGACCACGCCGGCAGCGGGAGCGCGGGGTTCGAGGATGACTTTTCCGAAATAGTCGGTGACGTAACCGAGCTTCATGCCTTCCTGAACGTACGTGCCACGCTTGACCAGCGGATACCAGATGCCGGGGCCGTCGGAAATGACGTCGACGATCTTTTCGAGCCACACGGGATTTTCGATATAGCGCGGCTGGCCAGGCAGCATTTTCAAGGCGCGCATGGCGCTCAGAGTGCCGTTCACAAGCAGCGCAACATCGTCGGTTTCGACCGTGCCGGCATGCCCGGCTTCCACAACGATCGAAGGCTTCCCGCGTAGAGAAGCCGTGTTGTCCAGGTAGCGGCTGGCCGCCAGGTCGGTGGGACGTTCGCGCCAAATGATGATGTGATCCAGGCCGAAAGCGAGAACCATGTCCTTGGAGATGCGGTCCTGTGAATCTTTGCCGGTGGGTCCCCAGTAAGCGTAGGGCCGGAGGCTCTCGTCGAGGTCGCCGCCGTGATAGTCGATCAAGTAGTCGGCGCGGTCAACGACCTGCTTGGTGATGAGGAAGGAAGCTCGCTCCGTCTGCGTGCCATCGGCTTTGCCTGGATAGAAACGGTTCATGCTCTTGTTATCTACTGGATTGACGTGCGGGACTTTTTGTTCGAACGAAGCGATGTTGACCAGTGGCAGGAGGACAACCGCGCCTGAAATCTTGGCGGGGTCGAGATCGGCGATCAACTTTTCGACAGCGATGATAGAAGCGTACTCCGTGCCGTGGGCGCCAGTGACCAGAGCGAGGACGGGTCCGGGCTTGGCGCCATTCACGACGACCACAGGAATGTTCGTTGCGGCATCGACGCCGGCGGGGACTTCGAGGTAACCGGTCGCTTTCTGGCCTCGCGCGGCGGAGGCGGTGCCGACGGCGAAAGAGGATCCTTGGGCGGAGGCAAAGATTGGCCAGAGCGCAAGGGTGATGAGAGGTACGAGGGAAAAACGAAATGAGCGAAGCATGAAGCCTCCCGGGAGTGGTCCGTTCGCCAAATTCACGGCGAGTGAGCATAGCGCGTCCGCGGCGGGCAGGACAATCGAGTTTTTGCCGTCGCGCTAAAGGATTAATTGGCGGGTGGCGATGAAACCATCGGCCAAGTGCTTCAGAATTTGGCCATCATCGGGAAGGAGATCGATATAGATGTGAGCATACGCGGGAAACTCCCCGCGTGTGGCTTCTCGATTGTTAGTAGAGAATCTCCTTGGACATTTTCCACCCGAATTGCTCCGTTCTCTTTGTTTTGTTTAACGCAGTCACTCAAGTTTTCCAATGACATTTTATTCAAAGTCTGAAGCACACGGCGAATGTGATCAACAGCGTACATGTCCGCTGGATTGAACCCGGCGATCATGGGATCCAGGCGAACCTGCTGTTCCTTCGGGAGAGATTTGTAGGCCATCGCGATCCGCGCGTCGGTGAACGAGTAGTAGTACAACGGCGCATCGGAGGGAAGATAGTAGGTGGGCGCGCGTTCTCCATCAACGCCATACAACCACTCTTGCTGGAGGGGGACGCCAAACACCGTTGAACGGCCGACCTTGCTTCCCATCATGTCCATGAGATCGCGGATGCTGGGACCTTCCTGGATGTTGTTGGTCAAATGGAAATGGGAATCGTTGAATTCGTAGCTTCCGGTCTGTGCGGGCGTCGGGGCGACGCCTGAAAACAAAGACCCCACCAACAGTCCGGCAACTGGAAGCCAGCGGGCGGACCGCAAGGGAAATTCCTTCATATTCGCACCGTTCCTTATTCCTCGGATTTTACTTGCTCTGCATCAGGCAAAAGAGCGATCGGTTAACGCTGCTGCTCTTGGAGGCTTGTGGCCTGGGCAAAGGCGATCAGAGCGGAACGAATCTTACGCGAGATATGCGGTTCGGAAATGATTCCGTATTTATCGAAGTTTTTCCCGATGAGCGGCAATACGATGCACGCTTCCGAAACGATTCTCGCGGTCATCACGGTTAGTGTTTCCGCAAGCGAAGCATGGGCATGGGTTGCACGCGGAGAGGCGCTGAAGAGCGCGACGGGTTTTTCATACAGCTCGCCGCTGGCAACAAGCCAGTCGAGCGCGTTCTTCAGCGCGCCCGGGACACCGTGGGCGTATTCCGGAGTAGAAATAATGACACCGGCCGCGGAGCGAAGTTGCTGACGGAATCTGCTTACGGAGTTGGGCGGCGGCGCATTGTCCATGTCCGGATTGAAGTGCGGAAGTTCGCCGAGCTCGTCGTAAAAATTAACCGTTACATCCTCCGGCGCCAGAACGCCCGCAGCCCTGAGCAGAGAGCTGTTTGTGGACGCAGCGCGAAGGCTTCCGGAAATGGCCAGAAATTGTATTATTCCCCCTCAATCAGTTGTCTGCCGAGCCTGAGATCGAAGGCTTCCCAATACAGGGCACCATACAACTGCGTCTGATACCGCAAGAAGAACCAGTAAAGGACCTGGCCGCCGATCCAGGTCCCGTATAGAAAGGATTCGATCATTGGCGTTCTTTGCTACTGCACTGTCACGGTGACAGTCGTGGAGTGCGAGATTGTGCCTGATTGGGCGGTGACGTTGATTGTAGCCGTCCGGTGGGTTGCCGGCGTGCTGTTGCCGTATCCGCCGCAACCACCGATTGCCACCGCCAACGTGAAAATCAACGCTGCCATAGCAGGCACCGGCGAAAAGCGTGTCGATGGAAGTGTTCGAACACGCCACATCGCGTACCCAAACAACGCAATCGCGAAGAGAAGCCCCAACGGGCCCATCGGCGCAGGCATCAGCGCCCCAGGCTTCGCAGCATTGGGCGAAACCGTGACGGTCAACTTCGTGTTTGCCGGTCCGCCTGCGGGGGTAACCGTCGCCGGGTTGAAGCTGCAGGTTACGCCGGTAATTGGCCCGCAGGAAAATGCGACGTTCCCCGCAAACCCTCCGGTGGGTGTCACCGTTAGCACGAACTGTGTTGACTGGCCCGCGATCACGCTCCCGGTGGAAGGGGCTGCCGCAACGGAAAAATCCGGGTTGGCAATGTCGACGGTCACTTCCGCTGAAGTACTGCCCTCAAATGTCGCGTCTCCAGCGTAAACCGCCGTAATCGAGTGCGTGCCGGCCGCCAGCGTGTTGGTCCGCAACGCAGCCACACCGGTGGCCCCCAAAGTGTCGCTCCCCAGGTTCGTGCTTCCGTCAAGAAACGTGACTTGGCCCGTGGGTATTCCTCCGGCTGAGTGAACCGTCAGAATCAGCACGATGGTCGAGCCCGGGGCGGCGTCCGCCGGCGCCGAAAGAGTTGATGTTGTGGCGATGCCCGTGATCTTGAGTGGTGTTACCCCGTGGCTTGGCAGGAAGGTGCTATCCCCGCTGTACTGAGCGGTGATCGAATGGATTCCAGCGGTTGTGAAGAATGTGGAAAGGCTGGCGGATCCGTTGACCAGCGGAACTGGTTTCAACGCGATGCTGCCATCCAGAAACGAGACCGTGCCCGATGGTGACCCCGCGTTGCCCGGCCCCGCGGCCACGCTGGCTGTCAGCGTCACGTTGACGTTGATGTTCCCATTCGGAGCGGACACTCGGACCGTGCTGACCAGCCCGGGCGTAATTGTTCCGAACAATCCGTCCGTCGCATTGTTGAGCTGAGAAGTAAAATAGAGTGTGTTCGGATCTCCAAATCCGTCTCCGCGAAAAGCCAACCCGTGCAGCCCGGCATTGGTTATATCGGCGCCATCGCCGTCCTGCAATACTCCCACGAAGCGCCCGCTCGCCGGATCAAATGCGTTGATGGTTCCGTCGCCGGCGTTGCCAATCAAAATGTCGTTGCTGAACGGGCCAAAGTTGGCGCTGGCCTTCGCGACACCCCAGGGAGCGTTCAAAGCCCCTGCGGTCGCGAACCGCTTCACAAAATTGCCATTCATATCGAAAATGCTGACGGCGCCGTTCCCTGCACCGGCGATGGGGTCGTGCTTCGCCGCGTCCTGCAGTGCGTATGTCACGAATACTTGAGTGCCAATCACTTGAATGCCGAAGGGAGCAAATCCCGGGGGCAGAGTTGGATCCGCGAACGAACCCGCGAGCGCAACTTGCGCGAAGCCTGGAAGGAAAGTCTCGATTTGTCCATGGTTGAAATCCGTGACCGCCAGCGCGGGGTTTGCCAATGGTGAGTTCAAAATCGCCGCACCTTTATATACCTCGCTCACAATGCGGCGCCGTAGTGTTGCCTGCGTGGGAAGATTGCCATTAGCGTCTGGGCCCCAGGTGAAAATTCCTCCTTCTTCGGTGACCACGATGAGCGGTTTGACAACCGATTGGTCCCCAAAGAATGAATTCTGGTCGGCAACAATTCCTGTGGGGCTGTCGAAACCAGCCCCAGCGGCATTCGGGATGGCAAAAGCACCCGGCGTAACGCCTAGTCCGGTCGCGTCAAGCGCAGTCACGTGCCCGCCCTTGTTATCGGCAATGAAAAACGGCTGGCCAGTAAGAAATCCGATTCCCCAGGGATTCACAAGTCCCGGCGTAAAATGATTGGCGTTATTCTTCACGCTCGCTGCCAGATTGGTTTGCCGGTAAGCAACCGTCTGTGCGTTCGCGGTTGTTGCGGTCAAAAGCGTCCCGAAGCCAACTAAACAATAAAAGTAGAAAGCCATTTTTGACTTCAACATTCCATCTCCTCAAATCGTGTAATTCAGACTAGCTGGGCCCGCGAAAAGACTTGTCAGACTGAAATCATGTTCTCGTCAACTCGAAGTCAAACAATTCGGCGTGGCGTAGAGATGCGTGGCCGCCTGTTTCGGCAGCTGTGCATTGCCCTGTGATTCGGGCCGCTCCTCGGAACTGGCCTTGCCGATCTGCTCGCCCTGGAGCAGCCGGCGCAGGCTCTTGCGCGCCTTGTGAAGTTGCGATTTTGAACAACCGATCGAGCAACCGAGTTGCTCCGCTATCTCGTTGTGGTGGTATCCCATCACGTCGTGGAGCAGGAAGAATCGCTTGTAACCCGGGGGTAGCAGCCGAATGGCACGCTTGAGGTTGAGACTGTCGATCACTCCCGCCGCGCCAGTGGCTGGGTCTGAAATCTGGCCGGAATCGACGCCGCCTGCCCCAGTTTCATCAAGGCTTTCGACCTGGCTATCGGCGGGGCGCTTGCGGCGCAAATGCATTAGAACGGCATTGACCGAGATCCGGTGCAGCCAGGTTGAAAAAGAGGAATCGCCGCGGAACGTTGCGATTTTCCGGAAAAGCTGAAGAAAAACCTGCTGGGTCAGGTCTTCCGCCTCGGCCGCATTCTTGAGCATGCGCAAACACAGGCAGTACACATGTTTGCAGTGAGCGTGATACAGGCACTCAAACGCCGCGCCATCACCCTGCTGCGCGCGGGCTATCGCTTCACTTTCCTTCCACCCTGTGGCGGCGAGCCCTGTAATCTTCTCTGTCATGCTGCTGCTCCATTCCCTTCTCGTAGTTCAGAACCGGTTCGAACCGGAAATATTGTTTAGGGCAAGAACTTATAGCCGGCGCCGTGCACGGTCTGGAAATGCGCGGGGCGAGCCGGATCTTTTTCCAGCTTTTGACGCAATCGCAAAATCAGGTTGTCGACCGTGCGCGTGCAGGGATAGTTCTGGTAACCCCAAACTTCGTTGAGCAATTCGTCGCGGGAAATGACGCGCCGCGCATTTTGCGCCAAATATCTCAGGGTTTTGAATTCCAAAGGAGTAAGCGCCACCGGCAGTCCTTTCCGGGTGGCTTCCATGGAGGGAAAGTCTACTTTCACATCGCCGAAAGAAAGGCCGTCTTCGATCTTTTTGGCTTTGCCCTGCGACATTGCGTTCTGAAGGAATTGAAGAAGCAGCGCGGTCCCCGAATTCCCGATTGGCGAAATATTTCGCGCCGCCGCTGCGCCAACACTTCGGTTCTCCCATGAGGTCGCTGGCACAAGGACTAGGACCGGCACGAACTTCGACAGTTGCTGAGCTTCTTTCAGGCCAATCGTTTGTGACGGTGCAGCCGAATCAACGAACATGAGAGACCTGAGGGTCGACTGGGCCGGAGGCGGCACCAGTTGTGGAATCAGATTCTTTGCGACTGCGCCCATGCGTTTATCTCCTTCTTCTCTTTTTGCCCACGGCGAATTAAACGAATTGCACTTACCGGCACTTTGACTTTCGTGACTTTTGCGGTGCCTTCTTGTCAACATCGGCCCCCTGAACTTCGCACGCCGGAGGTTTGCCGCCGGAGCCCCTGATCAATTCAAGGCGCAGGCTCATGAATTTCAGGAGCTCTTCCGTCGAGCGGAACCTCAACTCGATGCAGGAATCCACTTCCTCGACCCAGCCCTCAAACCGGCGTTCGGCTGGATTCGAATCGGGGCCGAGTTGAACTACGAACGCTCCGCGCATGTTGTGAGAGTAAGCGAGCGACGAGCGGAAGACGTGACCCGCCGGTGACCCTTTCGGTCCAATTTTGGTGACGCTAGGTGCGAAGGTCGTCATGTTCGCCGTTCCCGGTGACGGGGTAAAAAAAGGCGAGGCCAAATCGGCCTCGCCTTGGGGAACAGAGCGAAATCTTCTACTTTTCGTCGTCGCCAATGAAGCGCTCTGTCGCTGCACCAATCCAGCGGCCGGCAGCACCGGCTGGAGCGGCGATGCGGACGAGAAAAAGCGGGTTGGCGCAGGTCAGGGGAATGTTCTGGAGATGACCGGAGAATTCCGCGTCACCATGCACGTTGAGAGTCACCGGGGTGGTATCGAGGATCGCGACGGTCTGCGTGCCGGAATTGCAGACGAGAGTCCCGACAACGGCGGACACGGGGCCCGGAGTGCCAGTGGAGTTTCCCCCGTTGAGTGTGAGGCCTTCGACTTCGAAGGAAGCCGCACCGGTAGAGAGGTTCACGCTGGCGTGGCCACTACGAACAGTCCAAGGGCCCGCTCCGGCGTGAATGGTTCCAACCGGGTTGTCAATCCCAGGCGCGGTAATCACGCCCACGATGTTCCGCCAACGTACGACCGAATCGTCAAGATCAAACGCAAACACAGAAGATGCAAACAGCAGAGTGAGAACAGCAGCCAACATTTTCTTCATACTTTTTAAGTCCTTTAAAGTGAGATTCCAGTTCTGGCTCTTAGGCCTACCGGTTACAGGGGCAGAATACCGGGGGAGAAGTCGGCGGACATGACCCCGGAGTGACGTTTTCGGTCCAATTTCGGTGACGCTTGACACGGGTTTGTGACAAACCCCGTATATGGGGAATCAAATCGGGGAAACGCGGTGGAATATCATCGTGAGTGTCAACTCCAGGTAAATATCGTAGACTTACGAATACCACTGCGTCCAGGGCACCGCCTGCCTATCGTAAGAAGCGAATTGGACTCATAAGATGAAGCAGTTCCATGCCTTCCGGCTCGATACCGTGAACCACTGCCTGTGGCGCGGAGAAGAGCGTGTGTCGCTGACGCCCAAGGCCTTCGATGTTTTGCGCTATCTTGTGGAACACGCAGACCGGTTGGTGACGCAGGAAGAAATCCTCAACGCTCTGTGGCCGGAAACCTACGTAAACCCCGAAGTGATCAAGAAATATATTCTGGGAATCCGCAAAGCCCTGGGCGACAGCCACGAGAAGCCTGAATTTATTGAAACCTTTCCACGTAGGGGATACCAGTTCGTCGCACCGGTGAGTGAAGTGATCCCCGGGGCGCCCGCCGGGTGCGGCGTCAGTGCGACCCGGAGAATGGTCGGCCGTGAAGGAGCGATGGCCGAACTGGACGATTATCTGGGCCAGGCGCTCAATTCTCAGCGGCAGGTGGTTTTTATCACGGGGGAGGCAGGGATCGGCAAGACAACACTTGTTGATGCGTTTCATCAAGCCGTGGCCAACCGTCCAAATCTGCGGGTGATTCGTGGCCAGTGCGTGGAGGGATTCGGCGGCAAGGAGGCGTATTACCCGGTGCTGGAAGCGGTTGGGCACTGGGTTCGCGAAGCGAGCGGCGGCCCAGTGGTACAAACCCTGGCGAAACAGGCGCCGACATGGTTGATCCAATTCCCCTCCCTGATCAAGCCGGACCAGCGGGAAGCACTGCAGAAAGAGATTCACGGTGCGACGCGCGAGCGGATGGTGCGCGAAATTTGCGAAGCCCTGGAGACGTTGACTGCGCAGGATCCGCTGGTGCTTGTCCTCGAGGATCTTCACTGGGTGGATCCATCCACACTGGATTTCCTTTCCGCGGTGGCCCGCCGCCGAGGGCCTGCAAAGTTGCTGCTGCTTGGAACCTACCGGCCCGCGGATCTGATTCTTTCGAAGAGTCCGTTGAAAGCTCTCAAACAGGATCTGGTGCTGCACAATTTGGGCCATGAGATCAGTCTGGAACGATTGGAAGAACCCGACGTCGCGGAATACCTGGAAATCCACTTTGCAGACGGCGATTTTCCCGAGGGATTCGCGAACCTGATTTACCGGCATTCCGGCGGCAATGCGCTGTTCCTGGTGAACATCCTGCTGGATATGGTGAAGCGGGGCCTGATCGAGCAGGTCAACGGAAAATGGACGCTGAAAGTACCGCTGGAAGATGTAGAACCCAAGGTACCAGAGACCCTGGACCAACTGATCGAGGCACAATTCCAGCAGTTGAGCGCGGAAGAGCAGCGCATCCTGAGGAGCGCCAGCGTTGCTGGTGAGCGCTTTTCCGTCTGGGCTATTTCAACTGCGGCTGAACTGGAGACCGATAGTATTGAGGAGGCGTGCGAGCGGCTTGCCGAGAAATTGCAATTCATAAAATGCGCCGGCATCAACTCCTTGCCCAATGGGCAGATTTCCGCGCACTATGACTTTCGGCATTCGCTATATCGGGAAGTTTTGTACAGCAGGCTTTCCGAGGGGGCACGCGCGAAATTGCATCTGCAATTGGCGCAGAGGCTCAAGGCGTTCTGCGACCCGTGCGAACAGGAGCAAGCGACTGAGCTTGCTTTGCACTTCGAGGGAGGGCATGACAATGAGCAGGCGATTCACTACCTGATCATCGCAGCGAAGAATGCCGCAAAGAGATTCGCTTATCGTGATTCGATCGAGATCCTGCGCCACGCCCTGGAGCTTGTTCCGATGGTTGCCACCGGCAAGCGCACGGAACTTGAGATTCAGACCCTGCTGCAAATCGGCGATACCAACTACGCAGTTGGGAGCATGGCCGACTCCGCGCAGGCGTACGAGCGGGCGGCCTCGCAAGCCGCACAGAGCAACCTCCGGGTAGCGCAAGTGGCCTCGCTCATCCGGTTGGCGCACCCCATGGGGCTGATCGATGTGGACCAGGCCGTTGCCGTCGCCGAGCGTGCCGAGCAGATCGGTGCTTCTCTCGACGATCCGATTCTCCAGGCGCGCACGCAAATGCTGGCGCCTTGTGCCCGCCTGTACTTTCACTCCTGGCGCTCGGAGGATGCGGAACTCTTTGCGTCCGCCCAAACAAAAATCCAGCGACTAAGCAACGGCCAATACCCCGAGATGCATTACGCTCATCTTCACCCGCTGCAGGGCCGCTACGAGGAAGCACTGAAGATTGCCGAAGATGGGATTTCAAAAATCAGCGAGACCTCCAACACCGTAGCCTATCTTCTTGCGCTTGGCGCGAAGACTGTCGCCCTCATTCACTTGGGGCGGTTTGGCCAAGCGCTTCAAGATGTGCGCGCCGCGATCGAACGGGCGAAAAAGAATGGCAACGACCCCTGGCTTCTTAATATCAGAGAGGCTTGGTTGCGCACGGCCGCGATGGATTTCGAAGGAGCTCAGCGGATAGGCGAAGGGATGATCTGCGTGAACTCGGGCTATCCCACGGGGCAGCCGCAAGCCATCGCCTGGGTTGCCGCTGGGAACGCGGCGCTGGGCCGGGCCGATTACGACGGAGCCCTGCAATACTTCAGAAAAGTGATCGACGAAAACGTAACCCCGAAATTTTTCTTGCACTGGTATTGGCGAATGCACTCCCACCTGGGTGTGGTGAATTCGTGGCTGGCATCAGGAAACCTTCAGAACGCCGGTGCCGAGGCGGGCCGGCTTCTGGAGGCCGCGCTCAAGACCGACGATCCCAGCCTGCAGGCGCTTGCGTGGGAGGCGAATGCAAGGTTCGGGATAGCGAAAAAAGATTGGAAAGGCGCGGAAAAAAGTCTCCAAAACGGCCTGGCGCTCCAGGAACAATTTGAAATTCCCACGGCCACCTGGCGCCTGGACGGGACGGCATGGGAATTCTGTCAGCAGGTGAAAAATGAAAAGACGGCGGAGATGCACCGGAAACGCGCCGAGCTTTGCATCCTGAAAATCGCGAACTCTTTTTCGCCGGAGGAGCCGCTCCGCACGATATTTTTGGCGGCGCCGCAGGTGCGTCGGATCCTGGGTGAAAAAGTTGCGGTCAGGGGCGCACGCCAACAGAGATTAGGGCGCTCGGCGACATCTTAAGCGAATGCCTGCAAACGCACGCGTAGGAGAACTGGCATCAGAAAAAAGCCCTAATTCGTTGTGCGCTCGAACCAGTGAAGAGGCCCGGTGGCTTCGATCCCTACCCGTACCGCCAGCAAGTAGTGAAATTTCAATTGGGCAACTTGGGCAACCAGAAATGGTTGGAAGCGAAGAAGCAAAAGCAGCATAAGTCTAAATGAGGATGGGATTTAAGTTGGCTCCCCGGGCTAGATTCGAACTAGCAACCCTTCGGTTAACAGCCGAATGCTCTACCATTGAGCTACCGGGGAACCGCGTAGGTAGGAACTAAGCGTTACCTTAAAAAGTGTAACGAAGTGGATGTTGGGGTGTCAATGAACGCAGAGAAATCGCGATTGTGTGAACTACGAACAAACGGAACTATGATCGGCGAATCAGAAGTGGAAGACGACGTCGAGGGCGGCCTGGAAATTGTTCTGTGTCTGGTTGAAGAAGGTGGTGTAGACCCAGTCGAGTTCGCCGCGAGCGGAAAAGCGGGAGTGAAAGCGATAGTCGAGGCCGACGCCGGCCTGCGCGGCAAGCGCGCTGCGGCTGTTGTCGGCGGTTTGGGGCTGCAAGTGAGCGCCTCCTATGAGCGCGTGGGCCCAAGGTTCGAGCCGGTTGCGGCGCCCGCCGACGCGGAATCCGCCGCCGCCGCCGAAATACTTCACATGTTCATTCTGGAGAATTGTCGGGGCGAAGCCGGTGACGATGTTGCCCTCAACAGCGAACCAGCCGTTGGTGAAGTAGCTGACGGTGGTGTTAGTGCCGACGAGACTGGCGTTGATGATGCTTGACTGGAAGCGGTAAAAACCGACGCCAATAGCTAATTGCCAGCGGTAATCATCGCGATTTCCGTAAATAAAATTGGGTTTGGGTTTGGGAGCCGGGGCCGCTGCGGGAGCCGGAGCGGCCTCCGAAGTGGCCGATGTGGCAGGGCCGGAGCTACGCGAATCACTGATCGCGGTATCGATAAGACTGATCTGCGCGGCGCTGGTGTCACTGAAGGGGGCGGCGACGTTTTCCGCGTTGCCTTCGGCGGACGTGGCGGCGCCCGGTTGTTGCGCGCTGACGACACAGGCAAACCCCAAAATGATGGCCATTCCCAAGATTGGCTTCTTCATACCGATTTTCCTCCGCCTCTCGTAACAGCGCCCCCACGGCGCCGCGGCGTTAGTTGGCCAGGCCAAAGAATCATAACCCGCCCGCCGGGAAGTGTCGCGAAGAACTTGCGCGGCGAAACTGGGACGGACGAGATGAAAATACTATAGCGCAGAAAGAGGCGAGTGGAAGAGGGAGATACAGAAGAGGGCGGGTTAGTCATCAGGCCGCCGCGGAAAAAATGCCAGGGCCAGACGAGAGGAGAGGGGGGGGGAATTTACTGGGTAAGTGCGTAGTTGTGCATACCGGCGCCGAAAGAGAAGCCTGCGCCTGCGACTTGCGGAACCCACCAGAATTTGCGCAGCGTCGGATGGCTGCTGGTCATCATGCGGCGGCCAACGTAATCCATGACGGCAGGGCTGACTTGCGTGGCCGCGTAGATAGCGTTGGAGTGCGCAAAGGGCCGGAGCATGGGGTTGCCTTCCGTGCCGTAGTTCTGGGAGAGAGCGCGGCGCGTGGAGTAAGCATCGAACGCAGCGGCGCTGTGCCCGACGGCCATAAAGGTGTACCAGAGTTTTTGCTGGCGCGGCGTGGGAAGCGGGCGTTCCATGGCGGGTTTGATCGCGGAGCTAGAGAACGGCTTGATGGCGGCAGAACTTGCTTCCGAAGTGACTTCGGGCTTCGCGATGGGTGCATCCGGAAGCGCGGGCGAGTCTTTGGATGGTTCTGAGGCAGCGGCTTTGGAGGCGACCGGAGAATCAGTTTTAGCGGGCTTGGGGAGATCCGTGTTCGGCAGCCACAAGAGAAGAAGAGCAGCGGATAGTAACAAAGAGCACCTCAGAGTCGCGGGCCGTGGTGAAGATGCGGAGGGCAGCGACAGGGGAAGCTTAGCTGTACCAGGGTACAGGTGTCACTGGCCCATTGGTCACGTTTTGGATGGTACTCGAGGATGGTTACAGGACGTTGGTAGAAAGGTTACTCCCCCTCCCCCCCTATTTTTTGTAAGTGTTGATTCTACAGGGGGATGAAGTTGTTTGTTTTGTATCACTTTTGGATGTGTTGAAAAAGAAGGAGTTAGGTGGGGGCGGAATCTGCGTCGGAAGGAGTTACCTTGGGGTAACGGAGGACCAGAATTGGAGGATTCGTGGGCGGCAGGGCAGGCG
>DASYXF010000097.1:0-2524 GCA_035935335.1 Candidatus Acidiferrum sp. | reverse complement strand
GATTTCGGCGCCGAGTTCGAGCGTGCGGTCGTTGGGCAACGGCCGGCCGCCGATGAGGGAGCGGAGCGTCTGGCCGTCGAGATACTGCATGGCGATGAAAAGCTTTCCGTCGTGCTCGCCGATTTCGTAGATGGTGCAGATATTCGGATGATCGAGAGCGGAAGCGGCGCGGGCTTCGCGCTGGAAACGTTCGAGGGCCTGACGATCGCCGGCGAGATTTTCGGGCAGGAATTTCAGGGCGACGAGGCGGCCGAGCTTCGTGTCCTCCGCTTTGTAGACCACGCCCATGCCGCCGCCGCCCAGTTTATCGACGATGCGATAGTGGGCGACCGTGGCGCCGATGAGGGACGGCTCGGACATGCGGGAATATTAGGTGGCGGAGAGGGGCAAGTCAAACACGGCGGCGAGGCGGGGCACCCTCTGGTGTTGGCTTGACTCCGAGTTTGAATCGAAAACCGAGCCTTGTCTGGCGACCTTCGGCGAGGTCACGAATATCGGAACGTAATCCATCGCCAGGGCCGCGCACCCAATAAGACAGCGTAACCGTGGTAGTTCCGCTTTGATTCGGCGCGAGCGCGGTTTTGGACGTCAGATTCCCATCCGCGTCGTAGGTGCGCTGCAGGTATTCACTCGCCTGTCAGTCAAAGTCGGGATGATTATGGATTCTCGCACGATATTCCCTGATGAGCGCTTTCATCTTGAATGATGGCTTTGAACTCGTCGTCTAGTTTCCCATCCCGTCTGAAGCGACCCTTTTGGAACAGAAGCGTGCTGCCCCTAACCCGGAGATCTTCGCTTTGAACTGGGCCGGGAAGAGTTTCGCCCTCCTGTGCAACCGTCCGGCTTACCAAGCGGTACTCAACATGAAGGGAGTTGCCGGTCAGGTTCCATGCTCCTAGATAAGCAACGCAACCATCACCATGACTCACCCCCTCAGATGTGGGGCCTTGGATGACCGTTCCATACAGCAGAACAAACTTATGATCCGAACTGAAGTAGAGAATTGCCGCTTCGGCATAACGCTGCTTCAACTTAAGCTCAGCCGGCGGCTTCTTCCACTTCACATTTGTTTGTCGCCATGCTCCCGTAGGCGGTGCAACTTGCGCCCTCAGAGAAACGCCCCCTAGCAAGCACAACGATATGCAGAGATATCTCAGGATCATTGTGGTTTCTCCACCTGAGGATCGACACTGACTCCGGTCCATGTGTTTCCAAAATGGCTCGACATGTAATCGATCATTGTCGTGTCTCGGCCATAGGAAAGACAGCCATGTGTCCACCCTTCTGAGTGGAAGGCGCCGCCGAACTGCCCATGGAAGTACGCGGGCGGGTGGCCTATTCTTCATCCTTGTCTTCGATATTATCTCAATCCATTCCCGCTGCACGGCGATGCTACCACTGCGATAGTTCATCGTGGAGTATATTTGACTCGCAGGCATACTGATCCCCCAGGCTCGACTGACCGTCGAGTCGGGAGGCCCCACATGCGACCTGGGCGGCCCCATGTGGCGGCCCCTACATGAAAAACGAAAGGCAACATCGCAAGGCAAAGCGGACCGCCACGGCGGGCAGGCGTCGAGTTGCGGCGGCAAATTGGGGCGGGACGCCTGCCTTTGGGCGGCCGAGATTCGAAAGAGGATATTCCAGTTGACACCAACTCACCTCCGGCGTATGTTGCCGCCACGTTTCGACCATCGATAAATTAAGAATAATATCCGCCCGGGAGGAGCCAACCATGACTCGCCCTTCCGCCTCTTCGACTTTGACGTTTCACGCAATCGCGTTGACAATTCTTCTCGGCGTGGCTTCCCTCGCGGCGCCTCAAACGCTACCGCGCCGTCCGGCGCGTCGCGCGGCCGCGAAGCCCGCTTCTTCTCCGGCGCAATCCTCCCAGCCCAAATTCAAAGGTGTCTTCGAGCCCGTGAACTACAACCAGGACCTTAAGCTCGACGACGCCTTTTTCATCACCGCCGAAGAAGGCTGGGTCTCCGGCGCCGCCGGCACCATTCTCCACACCACCGACGGCGGAAAGACTTGGACGGCTCAACTCGGCGGCGATCCGCAATCACAGGGAGAGGACATCATTCGCCTGTTTTTTCTCGACAGCACCCACGGCTGGGCGCAGGGCCGCATGGGCGAGCTCTTTCGTACGACGGACGGGCAGAACTGGCAGCAGGTCAATAGCGCAGTCAACGGCCAGAATGTCGTTTTCACATCCCCTTCAATCGGCACGTATGCCTACGGCGGCAAGATTTACTCCACGGCCGATGGCGGAACCACTTGGAAAGAGGTATATGCCTGCGGCGGGCAAACCCAGGTTCAAGGTCTCACGAAGCAATTCCGCTGCGACGTCGCCGCCCTCCAGTTCGTCTCTCCCCTTGTCGGCTACGGAGTCGGCAGCAGTAACGCCGTCTTAGGCGGCGGCGTCGTTGTAAAGACCGAGGACGGCGGCGCAACCTGGAATGTGATTTACATTCCGCAGGAGTCCGGAAACCAGATTGCGGATGTCCTTTCCTTTTTGGAC
>DASYXF010000096.1:0-21574 GCA_035935335.1 Candidatus Acidiferrum sp. | reverse complement strand
CCGAAGCCGAGCGAGGTGAAGGTGTGGAGGGTTTTTCCGGCAGGAACTGGGATGGACAAGATTCCATTGACAGCAGAAGGGAAACCGGCGAGCGCGGAGAGCTATCGGGCGTCCCTGGAAAAACTGGCGACGACGCTCGTTTGGGCGGCGGAATCGGGGCCGGCGCAACGAGAAGCATATGCAAAAGTGGAGCGGAGGAAGAAAGAACGGAACGAGTTGATTGATTCGACCCGAAAGGCATTCCTGTTCGAGAAGGTAGGCGAAGAGACGCGGGCGGGCCGCGTGCTGGTGAAATATGAAATGAAGCGGAACCCGGCGTTCAAACCGTCGACGCGCAACGAGATGCTGTTCACGCGGATTGCAGGCACGCTCTGGATCGACCAGGAAACTTCAGAACTGGCGAAGGTCGAAGGGCACGTTACGGACGACATTACCCTGGGGCTGTTTTTGGCAAAGGTGTACCGGGGAAGTTATTTCATGCAGGAGTGGTACGAAATGGCGCCTGGTGTGTGGCTGCCGAGCTATCAACAATACGATTTTGACGGACGGAAATTCGTGGTGCCGTTTTCGATTCACGAGCGGACGTTTTACACAAATTACCGGCGAGTGGGTCCGCCGAAGGAAGCGGTGGAAGTGGTGCGTGGCGAACTGAACAAGCTGAGCGAAAATAGGGCCGACCCGTAAAGAGCCAATTGATAAAATTGGGTTAGATCGTGCCGATTCCACAAGGCCGGATCGGAGGTTTTTATGATCCGTCGAAGCTTGTTCCTTGTCCTTATGGGTGGTTTGCTTGCGGCGCTTTGCCAAGCGCAGGGCGAACAGCAGGGGACCCAGCCTCCGGCAAACCAACCAGCCGCACCGGCCGCAAGTGGACAGACACCACCCGCAGCGAGCAAGCCGGAAAAAACCAAGAAAGTCTGGACCAATGATGAGGTGGGAGACCTGCAGGGACCCGTTTCCGTGGTGGGTACGAAACAAGCAGCGGAGCGGACTTCGGCATCTTCACCGGGCGGAGCGGTTGATGCACGGCGCGGGAAGATCCTGCGCTATCGCGCGGCAATTGCGGCGTTAAGGAAGAAAATTGATGCGGCCGACCGGCAGATTGCGCAATACAAGAATTTTAAGGCGGATGACGGCAGTCCGAACGGGGGAATCAATCCACACAAGGGCTACAGCATGATGCCGCTGGATGAGCAGGTGAAACAATTGGAAGAAAAGAAGAAGCAGATGCTGGCGCAAATTGAGGATTTGGAGAACCAGGCGAAGAAGGAAGGGATTGAGCCTGGAGAATTGCGGTAGGGAGGGGACAAGGGGTAAGACCTCGCTGACAAATTCCGGGAAGTTCATGATTGGACAGGGGCGGAGAGACGCCACTGTCCTTTTTTTGTGCGCGGGTCAGCACGATTGGCCGAGCTTGAGAAACAGGGTAAGGTAGCGCTTCAGGTTTTGCGTGATCAGAAAATTTTCCTTTACATGCTGGTGGCCGCGTTCGCCAAGGCGCCCGGCGATATCCGGGTGGGAGAGCAGGAAGCGAATCTGGTAGGCAGTGCCTTCGACGGAATGGGCGAGCAGGCCGGTGTGTTTGTGGATGATCTGGGTTGGAATGCCACCAACGGCGGAAGCGACGACGGGCTTCTTTTTCCATAAAGCTTCAGAGACGGTGAGGCCGAAACCTTCGCGCAGGCTTTTCTGGATGACGATGGTGGAGGCGCGCTGGAGTGCGTTTACTTCGAGGGGCGCCCAAGCTGGTAGCTCGAGAAGCTTGATGTCGGGGTCGCCTTCGGCGGCGTGTTGTGCTTCCTTCAGAACGGTGGCGCCTTCGGGATCGTCGGAAGCGCCGCCACCGGCAAGAACCAGCTGACAATCGAAATAGCGGCGGACGATGCGATAGGCGCGAATGACGCCGACAGGATCCTTGAGGCGGTCGAAGCGGGAGATTTGCGTGAGGATGGGGCGGAGATGGTCGATGCCATAGCGGGCCAAGACGTCGAGGATGAATTCGGGCGGGAGGTCACGATTTTTTTCAGAGAGCGGGTCGATGGCCGGATGGAAAAGATACTGGGGGATGGGAAGCTGCTTGGCGAATTCCGGTGAGGAAAAAATCGCCGCGTCGTAATGCGGGACATAGTTTTCCAGGAAATTCCAGACGGCGGGATGCGGATGAGAGAGATCGATGTGGCAGCGCCAGACCCAATGGTTGGCGTTTTTTTCGCGGTAGGAGATCAGGCCGGCGGGCTGAGGATCATGAATAACCATGAATTCGGCGTCGAGCGGGAGACGCCGGGCGTTTTTTTCGTTGTAAGCGCGGAAGATTTCGAAATGGCGCGGGTCCGGATGATAGGGAGCGCCGTGCAGGGCATTGTGGAAAGATTTTGTGACTTCGAAGAAATCCTCCCCGCCGGTCATCACTTCCCAGCGAATGTTGATGCCGAGTTCTTCCGCCAGCGGAACGAGGCGATTCAGGATTTCGGCCACACCTCCTCCGACGGCGGTGGAATTGATCATCACCACGGAGCGCCCGGCAAGCGGCCTGGCGAGCGTGCGGAGTTCAGCTACTTCACCCTCGCCGATGACAGACGAATAGTCGTCCAGTGGAATCTTAGCTGGGATTTGCATCGTGCTCATACTTTCTCCTTTCACGGTCCACCAGGCGAAGCATCTTGGCGCGCGCGCTGTCGAGCGTGTTGGTGTAGATATCGATGTGATTGATGTTTTCGGCGAGGGAGTCGAGTCCCAGGCTGCCGGCCAACCAATGAGAGAAATCGTTGGTGCGGAATTGCAGGCGAAGACGGGAGGTGACGAAGTGGAAATGGAAGCTGGCGTGGCTGATGGTGGCGACACCGTCGCGAAATTCGTCGAGGTTCGTCGCGGTGAGCGCAAACGGCATGGTGACTTCGAGGCTTTCGCAAAAGTAGAAGCGGTCCAGGGCTTCCTGGCGGCCAAATTGGGGGAAGGCAGTGATGAAATCGCGAAGGACGCGGCAGAGATCCGAGCGGAGAGCGGCGATGGAAGTGTAATCACGGATGTCGAGGGCGGCGAACTGTTCAGCCAGGGCGTCGCGGTTGGCTTCGGCGAGGGCCCACTGGGCAAAGTCATTGGAGAATCCCTCGGTGAGGAAGTGGTGGGAGCTGAGGGTCTGGTAAGTGTGGTGGAAGATCGAGGCGTCGCTGCATTGCTCAAGGCCGGCGAGGAGTTCCTCGAGATTGCCGGCGGATTGATTCCCGATGCGGGTGAGATAGGCGACTGTGAAAAATTCGAATGGAGTTTCGGCGACGTTCACGAGAATTCCTCCTGGAATCGATTGGGAGCCATCACAGTTTCCGCCGAATTACGAAAGCGTTGACGAGAGTGCGGGAAAATCATCCGGCGTGCGCTGCCTCCTGGCGTTCAGGAGTCTGGACGCGGATTTCGCTAAGGTCGGAGATGAGGTTGGCCGCCCAGCGGTAGACGTTGTTTTCGAGAACGATTTTGCGCATGCGGGACATCAGCTCGCCCTGTTGCTCTTCGCTCATTTCGAGGGCCTGGCGGATGGAACGGGCGAGCTGGTCCACGTCATAAGGATTGACGAGCAACGCGTCGCGCAGTTCCTGCGCCGCGCCGGTGAAACTGCTGAGGAGCAGGACGCCCCGATTGTCTTCGCGGGCGGCGATGAATTCCTTGGCTACGAGATTCATTCCGTCGTGGAGTGAGGTGACCAGGCACACCGAAGCGGCGCGATAAAAGCGGGCAATCTCCTCGTGCGAGTGGTGGCGTTGGAGAAAGACGATTGGCTTCCAGCGGCCGGATTGGAAACGGGCGTTAATGCGGTCGGCTTCTACGCCCACTTCCTCCAGAAATTGCCGGTAGCGCGGGATGTCCGTTCGGCTGGGAGCGCCGATCTGGAGGAAGCTGAAACGGTGAAGATAGGCGGGAAAATTCTCGAAGAAGCGTTCGATGCCGCGGAACCGCTCGAGAATGCCCTTGGTGTAGTCCACGCGATCGACGCCGACGCCGAGGAGCGAGGCTTCGACGTCGAGCTCTTCGCAGAGGGCGGCACGTTCCTCGCCCGAGGAGCGGAGGGGATGCGGTGTTTCCCCGTTTAGAGGAGCGGCAACGCTGATGGGGTAGGGGCGGACACGAGTGACGCGGCCCTGACGATAGATTTCGAAACGATCCCAATCGGTGAGGGCTTCGAGAGCGCGATCCACCGTGGCGAGAAAGTTGCTGCAGTGGGTGCGTATTTGGAAGCCGATTAAATCGGCGCCGAGGAGACCGTCGAGAAGTTCGGTCTGCCAGGGACAGATGCCGAACACTTCGGGATTGGGCCAGGGGATGTGCCAGAAGATGGCGACGCGGGCGTCGGGGCGAGCTTCCTTGATCATGCGAGGAAGCAGGGCGAAGTGATAATCCTGAGCGAAAACGACGGGTGAAGCAACGTCCCGCATTTCCTGGACGACGGCGTCGGCAAAGCGTTGGTTAATGCGTTGGTATTCACGCCAATCTTCGGGACGGAAGATGGGCCGCGTGTGGGCTATATGGCAGAGCGGCCAGAGTCCTTCGTTGGAGAAGCCTTCGTAGTAGCCGCGATCTTCTTCGGAAGTGAGCCAGACGCGGCGGAGCGTGTAGGTCGGGCGCGAAGGGGGAACCCGGAGGTGATCGTTGGAGTCGACAACTTCGCGGTCGGCGTTGCCGGAACCGTTGGCGATCCAGGTGCCGTGGCAGGCATCGAGAACAGGTTCGAGGGCGGTGACGACGCCACTGGCGGGGATGAGCATCTGGATGGAGTGGTCGCGTTCGCTGAAGACGTGCATGTAGGGCTCCCGGTTGGAAACGACAAACAAAGAGTTGTCCTGCAATTTGCTTTGCAGGCTGACGCGGAGGCGGTCAGGGGTCCAGAGTGCGGACTGGGATTCGCGCAACTGCGCCTCCTCCTGGGCGGCGGCGCGGGCAAAATTCAGATCTTGGGCAAGGTGGCGCGCCTCGGTATGAATCTGCTCGAACATTTCGTCCTTGGGGAGGATGCGCGAGCTGTCCGGCACGCCGGCTCGGAGCGTGCGAAGCCAGTGCGCGGTGTTGGCGAGGGGAGCAATGAAATTCCAGCGGACGAGGATAAAGGCAAGTGCAGTGATGAAAATGGTCTGGATCAGCGCGGTGAACGCGGAGGCGCGGAGGGTACGCATTACCCGTGCCTGAATGTAACTTGCGTCCGAGACGACCACGACGGTGGCCTGTAGCTCTCCGTCCTGCAGAACGGGAAGCGAGTAGATATTGAGGGTGGAATCCTCGACCCCAACGAAATCGCTGGACGGCGCGCCGATCTTCACGGCACGAAGCGCTTCGGGAGGCGGCTGATTGAATCGCACGGGAAGACCCGGAGTGATGCCGCGGACAGAACCGGAAGGATCGTAGACGGCGATGCCGCTGAGGCTTTCGCGTGGAACAAACCGGTAGAGAAGATGGCTGAGCGTCTTCGAAGTGACTTTTTCGCGCGAGGATTCGATCCCTTCGGCGATATTTCCCGCGACGATAGCGGAACGCCGCGTCAGTTCATTGCGCAAATTCCTGCGTTCGGTGCGGAGTTGAATGAACGCGTAGCCAAGGGAAACGCAGGCCACGCTGATGGCCAACGGCAGGACAAGATTGAGGGTCCTTCGCAATTCCGTTCCTCCTGAGCCTGAGGAAAGATTCCCGCGAAGTTCGAATTGCATGGCGGGAGCCAGGCTGCGGCCGGTGGTACTCGAATGGCTCCGGCAAAAGGCGCTGGGCAATCCGGAGCGGGTTGGGTGCCCCTTACCGAAGGCGTGTGTTCAAACAGCAAGGCCTTCGTGCTGACAAAGCGAACGAACTAGTGGAGCTGGATGCCGGAAGCCGGCAAAACGACGACGTGTGTGGCGATGAGTTGCTGACCTTCGGCACGGTAGTCGACGCTGGCATGGGCTCCAATCGTGAGGTTGCCCTCGATCTTTGTGTTGGAATCGATGACAAACTCAAGTTTGTTGGGATTCTGGTTGCGATTTAGCGAAAGCGTGAATTGAGACGTGTTGACGCTAGCGACTGTCCCGGACACGGAAGACGCTTCCGGGGTGTTGCGTAGTGGCCCAACCTCTCCGGGGACAGGAGATGACCACAATGAGATCGCAAAACAGAGCAGAAAGAAGGTGGCAAGCGAAACAGCAGTACGAAAACGCATGTTGGAATACACCTCCAAGCTCATGAGTTTCGACTGGGCGATGAAAGAGGGGCACGAAGACTGCCAAAAGGTTGTGGAGATCAGATACGCCGGAGAGGAAGAAAAGAAACGAGTTATCAAGACTCGCGCAAAAAGAGCAACGCGGTACCGGTACGCAAATTGTGCACTCAGACACTCTTTAGTGTTGGAGAAGGGGTTGATTGGGGAGGAGAGGTCGGGATAGCCGCGTCCGTGTCCAAGACTTCTTGACGGAGGACACAGGACGCGGGCATTCCCTGGTTCAGAGATTGAGGGTTGGTTCGCTACGGTGGAGCGACCCTCCTCTGTGGGACCGCCCGTCTCGGTATGTGGGACCGAGCGACAGACGGTTGGTGCTAGGGGCAAGAATGGGAAAATCGACAGGGAAGGTCAAACGAACTGCTAGTGGTTCATTTATGAACCATTAACTCTAGGCTTTCGATAAAGATATGGCTATCTATCAACTAAGATTTTAGTGTATTATTCCCGCCTGGGGAGGCGACTGGACGCACCTGTGGACACGACGGCGCAACAAGATCGGCGACTCTACCGATTTGGGTTGTTCGAGGTGGACTTGGAGCAGGGTACGCTGAGTCGGCAAGGGACTCCGGTAAAACTGCAGGAACAGCCCTTTCGGATACTGGCACTGTTGCTGGAAGCTCCGGGCGAGGTGCTTTCTCGCGAGGACTTGCGGAAGAGGATCTGGCCGGAAGGGACGTTTGTCGAATTCGACGGCAGTTTAAACACAGCCTTGATGAAGCTGCGGGCGGCGTTGAATGACAACGCGGAGAATCCGGTTTTCATTGAGACCGTGCCACGGCGAGGATACCGATTCATCGCGCCGGTGGAAATCGTGGAAATGGAGCCGTCGGCGCTGATGACGGCCATTCGCATCGAGAGCGAAGGCGAGCGGGAAGCTTTGGAATTGCCGTTGGACGGCGACAAGCCGGCCGCGGAATTAGAGCCGAGAGCGAACGAATCCCGCGCTGTGAAGAAGAGGCCGGCGTGGTGGCAGATTTCGCTCGTGGCCGCGGGGCTGCTGGCAGCAATTCTGTTTTTTGCCTGGCCCCGGCCGGAACCAAAGGTACTGTCCGTGAGTCAACTGACGCACACGGGACAAGTGGATCCGTGGGGGAAACTGGTTACCGATGGCAGCCGGATTTATTTCGTGGTGCGCGACGTGACCGGCTGGAACCTGATGCAGACTTCGGTGGAAGGCGGAAACATTCAGCGGACGCCGACCCCTTTTGACAACACGCGCATTTTCGATTTGTCGCCCGACCACACGCAATTCCTGATCGGACAATTCATGCATGAAGGCGAAGAGACGCCTTTGTGGTTCTGGCCGGTGCAGGGCGGAGCGCCGCGGCGCGTTGGCGACGTGATGGCGAAGGAAGCGGCCTGGTCGCCAAAGGGGGACATGATCGCATTCGTGCGAGGCGAGACGATTCTGACTACGGACACGCAGGGCAACGAAGCGCGGGAAGTAGCACGATTCAAGCTGGCGCCGCATTCCCTCGTGTGGTCGCCCGATGGAAAGCGGCTTCGCTTCACGCAGAGCAACCTGGTGGAAGGGACCGATTCGATGTGGGAGATCGGCACCGACGGAAAATCGCTGCGACGCGTATTGCCCGGCGAAGAGGGCGGGCCGCACGAAGGCAGCGGCACATGGCTGGCGGGCGGCGACTTCTTCGCGTATTCGACGGGTCAGGATTTGCGCGCCAATCTGGCAGTGGATACGCAGGCCAACCTGTGGCTGATGGAAGAGAAGCGGGGATGGTTTGGTTCCCGCAACGGGCAGCCGATTCAGCTGACAAAAGGGCCGATTGCCTTCGATCATCCGACGGCGACCGCCGGCGGGTCGCGTGTATTTGCGATCGGCTCGCACAATGAATACCAGCTTTTGCGGATCGACCCGAAAACATTGACGAAAACGGCGATGCTGGCCGAATCGGGCGCGACCGATATGGATTTTTCGCTGGACGGGCAGTGGGTGGTGTACGCAGCACGGGAAAACGGCACGTTGTGGAAGAGCCGGATTGACGGGAGCAATCGTTTGCAGCTGATGGCCGGGGCAACGGGCGCGTTTGCGCCGCACTGGTCCCCGGACCAGAAACAAATACTGTTCACGGGATTCCTGCTGGACAAGCAACCGCGGCTTTACGTGGTGTCGGCACACGGCGGTTCGCCGAAAACGGTTTTGCCGATGGACAACCGGTGGGCGTCCGTGTCCGGCGATTGGCGGACGGACGGCAGACAGATCGTGCTGGACGTACAAGACACGGCCACGGGCGGTGAATCAACGATCCGGATTCTGGACCTAGAGTCGGGGCGACTTTCGACGATCGCCGGGTCGGAAGGATTGATCGAGCCGCGCTGGTCGGCGGATGGGCGCTACATCGCCGCGTTGAATCCGAAGAAAAAGCAGATTTTCCTGTACGACTGCAAATTGCTGAAGTGGACGGTGCTGGCGGAAGCGAATTTTCCGTCAACGCTGCGGTGGTCTCCGGGCGGAGACGCGCTGTATTTCCAGGATACGGACGAAGTGGAAGAGTCGGTATTCCGCGTGCCGATGGCGACGCGAGAGGCGGAGCGGGTGACGCGGTTCGGCGATTTGCTGAGTTCCGGCGCGGCGCGGTGCATTTTTACGGGATTGAGCCCGGATGGATCCGTGTACGTGACCGTGGACCACGGGGACGTGGATGTTTACGCGATCGATTTGAAACTTCGCTGAATCGGAAAACAATTCAGACAATCCAAAGTGCAGCGCGAAGAGATATGGGACCACTGTACGGCCAGCCAGTTGCGAACTGCGTCACACATAGGTGCATGAAATAAATGCAACCTTAAAAAAGCGCTACACTGAAAGGGCTGATGCAGGAGTGTGTGGCCAATGAAACACAAGCTGATTTTCTTGCTGATGATCGGAATGGCGGTCCTATTTGCGCAGAGTGTGGGTGCGCAGACCAGAAAGAAAACGGGCGCCACGATTACCGGAACGGTTCTGGACTCGAACGGGAGGACAGTGGCACGCGCGACCGTGACCTGCCAGACCTCCAGCGGAATGAAGCCGCGTGTAGTGCACACCGACGCGAAGGGAAATTTTTTTATCACCGGATTAAAGCAGGAAAGCTACGACCTGCGGGCATCGCGGAGCGGAGCGTATTCGGATTGGGAGCGCAATCTTCCGCTGGGGAAGAGCCAGACCAAAACGGTTACGCTGCAGTTGCTGAACGGAAATACCGCGACTTCGGCCGTGCCGGCCAGCAAGAAACATTAGGGGCGCGGAAAAGCCGCCGCCTCCCTTCCTGTGTCATGGCGAGCGGGAAGGCGGCCCTTACAAAGTAGACTTTGCGCCAAGAGTTGGTTGGCCCAGGAGGCGGTTCAAACGTCCCCGCGCAGCGTCGGTTTTTGCTTCTGTTACGAGAGATACCAGCCAGGCGAAAAGAAGGCTTCCCGCACCGATAGACGCGGCGCAGAGGAGGTGCGCCCAGGAGGGTTGCCAGCGGTCAACCGGAACAAGCCAGTTGCGGAAGAAAAGCAGGAAGGGAAAGTGCAGTACATACAGGCTGTACGAAAAGCCGGCAAAGCGATGTGCCGTCGACGAATAAGTTGAAGGATTCCGGCGTACCGCCACCTGGAGTACGCAGAACAGAAAGAGCGTGAAGACAAATCCGACCTCAAGATCGCTGAGAAGAGGATCCGACTGCAGAACGCGGGCTGAGGCGAATGTTGCGGCAGCCAAAACGGAAGTGAAGCACAACAAGCCCAGTGCGGCGAGTCTGGAACGCATCTGCACTTTGGAGTAAAGAAAGACCAGCGCGCATCCCGCGAGCCAGATAAAAAAACCAATCAAAATGGCGCGGCCCACGAAAGCGCCGATGAAAACGGCGAGGCATGTCATGGGTACGGCAACGCCAAGGCGCCGCCGTGACCAAGCCAAACCGGCGGCAACGGCAACGGGAAACAAAACGTAATACCAGAATTCATTCGCCAAACTCCACAGCGGACCATTCGAACCGAAGGTGTCGCAGAGAATCGTTTGAAGAAAAAAGAAGTTCCCAAGCAGATTTGCGGATGTGAGGTTCTGCAAAGGCACGGCGGGTCCGAGATCGGCCAGGGGATGCGCGTAGATCCCCTTCGTGGCAAACAGCCAACTGCCTGTGCGGTCCCACAAGAAACCGAGGAGCAAACCCGGGATAAGCACCACGTACAAGCGAGTGGCGCGATTGACGGCATAGTCCCGCCAGGACCACTTGCCGAGAACATGGCTCCGGATGACGGTCGAGGAGATTAGAAAACCACTCAAGACAAAGAACACAACGACTGCCTGGTGGCCGAATCCCGTGAAAAAATAGAGCGCTTCCATAGGCCAGGATTTTTGTGAGAGTTGGCGAAAGTCCACGAAAAACAGGGCGCGCAAGTGACCCACCATCACCGCACAGGCGGCAAGCGCCCGGATTAGATCCAGGGAATCGGATGCGGCGGCAGTGAGCTTGCGCGGCATCCAGGCGGAATCAATGGGAGACGGAGGTTCAGAACGAACAGCAGGTTTCGATTCCGTCGTTCGCGAAGACATGAATTCCCTTTCGAGATTTATCTTTCTAGGGAAAATTGTATGGGCCAGTATAGCGGTTTAGGCGGGGGAATAGATTTGCGTAAGTACCAGTGAAATAGAAGGCACAAATTGGGACAGGGTTAATCCACATAAGCTATTTATATACATACAGTTAGGCGCGGCTCGAAGCTTGGGGCTAGTACACCACTAGTACTAAGACCCGGGTACCCTGCCAAGTGGAGCCATTGGGCCATTGTTGCAATTTGGAGGCGACCCTAAGCTATTCAAACGATGGGTTGGGGGCCGCGCGGGGACAGCGGTCTCGCAAGGGGCCGTGTGCGAGCTACCCAACCCACCATCTTTTTCCCGCCTGACAAGAGCTTCCCAATTTCCTGAAATTTGAGACGTTCGGACGTACGCGTGCATCCATCTTTGGGTATCCCGCCTGCCTGAACAAATGGGGCGGGAATTCCGGGTGGGAGAATCTGTGGGTTTAGGAAAAAGCGGACAGTTGCAGGGTGTGGCTGGCAGGCGGAGACATCCGCTGGCATGGCTGGTCTTATGCGTGGTTACTGTAGGGGGCGCTTCGAAGGTAGCATTAGCCGGAGTGCCTGCACTTCGAGAGGCGACGCTGCGCGGATATCGCGATTATGTGGCCAAGACCGAGGCCCGCAATGGGGAGGGATTGAGCAAGGGGCCGTTTCTGTGGATTGACGAACTGCCCGAGCCGGCAAGAACGCGCGCCTACGAAAAGCTGAAGCAGGGCGGCGTGGAGATGAGGCGTCTGGGAAAGGACGATGAGGAAGGAGTGGAAAAAATCCCGGGCGGGATGATCCACGATTGGGAGGGGATGGTCTTTATTCCTGACGCGAAGCTGGATCAGGTTGTGGGCGTTCTGCAGGATTACAACAAGCACGCGCAATACTACGCACCTGATGTGGAGGCTGCGAAGATCGAATCGCGCGAGGGAGACCATTTCCGTGTTTACATGAGGTTCCGGCGGAAAAAGGTCGTGACCGTGGTTTTGAATACCGAGCAGGATGTACGGTATTCCCGGGATTCGCCGACGCGGGAGCACAGTCGCAGCTCCGCAGTGCGGATACGCGAGGTAGCAAATCCGGGGACAAAAGAGGAGAAGGAGAAATCCCCGGAAGAAGAGAATGGTTTCTTGTGGCAGATGGAGACGTGGTGGCGGATGGAGGAACGCGACGGCGGCGTCTACGTTCAGAATGAAGCGGTGACGCTGACTCGCGATATTCCGGCCGGCCTGGGCTGGCTGATCGGACCGTTTGTGACCGGCATTCCGAAAGAGACGCTGGAGTTTACGATGAATGCCACACGAGCCGCGGTTCAGCGACAGAGGAAACGCTAAGGCGCAGCACCCTGCTTTTTGCGAATGGCGAACAGAAAGACGTTGGCTGTTTGGCGATTTTGGGCGGAAGTTTCAGATAATTGTCTCGCGGTTGGCCGGGAGACCAGAACGCCGAGAAGCAGCCTTGCATAAAAATTCCCAAGTTTGTGCGGCATTGCCTTCCCAGGAATAGGACTGTGCGGTGCGGGCGGCATTTTCTCCGAGCGAACGGCAGAGACCTGGCTCCTGGCAGAGCCGCGACAAGAGCGTCGCTAAGGCCCCAGGGTCTTCGGGATTTTCAAGAATGAATCCGTCCGTTCCATCGGTAATCACCTGCGAAACTCCGCTGCGAGAGCTGGCAATCACGGGAAGGCCGGAAGCCATCGCTTCGAGAGGAGGCAGGGAAAAAGATTCGTGAAGAGACGGCCCGCAATAGGCATCCGCGGCGGCATAAAATTGCATCACGTCGGGGGAAGGATCCGCAAAGAGAACCTGTTCGCGAAGATGGAGTGCTTCGATTTGAGGAAGAAAAATAGCGCGGTTGTCGCGACCCGCGACCAGAATCTGCAAGGGGAGCTGCGAAAGGACCGCTACAGCTTTCAACAGGCAGGAGAGCCCCTTGTTTTTCCAGTCGTTTCCGATGAGCAGGACGACAAAACTGGATTCAGCGATCCGCAACTCGCGCCGGGCTTCGGCACGGCGCCTCAAACGCTCAGCGGGATTGAACCTGGAGATATCGACCGCGTTTGGAATGACGGCTACATCGGTGCGTGAGAAGAATGCCGCGAGTTCGGAAGCGGTCAGATTGGAGACGGCCGCAAGCGAAATATTCCTATCCATGTAAATACGCCTTTCCAGGGACATTATGAGGCGGTAGTACAGACGGCGATGAAGGAGGAGGGGCCAACTGGAAAGAGGCGCATGGCGGAGACGAAGTTCGCCCTGTACATCCCGGTGTAGCCGGTGAAACACGGCATGCACGACAATCGCGTTGGCATCCGAACAGTTGATGCCCGGGGAATAAACGACGTCATAGGAGAGAGAACGAAAGCTGCGGTGAAACCAGCGGAGCGCCTGATTGGCGAAGTACCACCATAAAAAATTGAACAAATGCGGCGTTGGAAGTGAAGGTACACGATGCCAGATGGCGCGGCCGGGGGCAGCGGTACCTGCATGCCGGGAGGAGAAAGGCACGACCGCCAGGTCGCGGACGTACTGAGCGTAGATGTGAACTTCACAGCCCGGGTGCTGCAGGAAGCGCTCGATCTGTTCCACGAGGCAGCGTTCGGTTCCGTGCTGGCGGTCGAGAAAGGGAGAGACGATGGCGAGCCGCAACTCAGGCCTGCCTGGCAGCAACGGCCTGCTGATCGATAAGCTGGGCCTGGACTTCATCTCGTAACAAGGTGGGAAGACGGAACAGGATGCCGAGAAGAATCCATAAGTAGGCATTCACGATGAAATCCTGATAGACCACGAACCCATAGAAGGCAATCGGAATCATCAATAAGAAGGCATACCAAAATATAACGAAACCGATGGGAAACCACGGCGTACCCTTCAACTTTACGACCACTTTCCAGGCGGAAATGGCCACGGAAACGCTCAAGAGGATCCACAGCAGCAGCCCGGGCACGCCCATTTCGACGATCAATTGGCCGTAGCCACTTTCAACGCCGATATTCATAGGCGGCGCGTGAAGAATGCGGGCGACATATTGTACGCCGAGAGAAGATGTGCCAATTCCATAGCCGAAGAGCCAATGTTCATGCTGAAACGCCAGCATGAAATTACGCCAAGGATAATCCCGTGCACGATAAACGAGTTCACTGGCCGGGCTGTCGGGAGACAGCGTTTCCCGGTAGATGGTAAAGCGAGAGGAGACCTGATCCGGCAGGAAGGTCATCATGAGGAAAAGAGCAGCCGCGGCAAAGATCGTTCCCCGAAAAATGGCACGGACGGTGCGACGCGCTACTCCTTGCCGCCACGGCGAGCCCCAGAGGAAGGCAGCTACGATCACCAACACGCTGGTGGCGGTATACAAAAACACGCTGCGCGACGCGCTCATGATGGAACCGACTCCCACTACACCGACGGTAAGAAACGCCAGGAAGCGATGCTTTTTGCTCCGCAACAACAAATATCCGCTAAAACCCAGAGCGACAAGCCACGAAATGAGAAGAAAATTCTGTAAACGTCCGGCGCTGACGAAAACGGAGGTCGGCCGGTAAGCGATGGCGCCTGAAATAGGGGAGACTCGATAGGATGTGCTGAGTCCTCGAATGTCCTCTTGCATCTGCGCGGGATTCAAAAAAGTGTGACCGAGTACGGATTGGGTAATGCCGAGGCCAACGACAATCAATACGAGGACAGAGTTGTAAGCAAAAAACCGGCGCAGATCCTCATCGTTTTCGATAAATGCATAGCCGATATATATAAGTGGAATGTACAGAAAGTCGATCTTCATGCCCAAAAGGCCGTAAAAAATACTGGTGGAGATGGGATTAAGAGCCTGAATAACTCCGTACCAAACAAAGAGCATGAGCGGAAGAAGGAAGGGCGGCTTGAAAATCCTCGCGCGTTCGGCACGTCGCGAGATGAAAAAGGAGAGGTACACTACAAGTGCCAGGAAATCCTTGCCAAAGAAGACGGCCATGTTGTTGCCGAGGTATTTCCTTGCCAAGTCTTCGAAGACAATCCAGGTAAGCAACAGATACATGCCGCGGCGCCAATTGTTGAGGACCGCCACCACCACCGCCAACCCAACGAACACCATTGCGGACAGAATGAGTGTGCTGATATTGCCTTCCAGGATAAGTTGAGCGGCTTCGTAGGCCAGGATGAGTACGATGCCAAAGCCGATCAGCGTCAGTCCGGGACTCCGGGAGTACCGGAAGGAGGGAAGAGAGCCGATCATTCGCACAGTAGGCGCTCCATAGGGGACCAGGGCATGTGCGAGTGGGGCATTTTGGGGTCGCGTCTTGGGAAATATCTTTTGGCCATTCGATCGCTTGGAAATTATATGCCAGCCCCGGTTAATCCGCGCGACCAAATGATCCCCCCAAGAAATAGCTGAATTGACTCGAATAGCGCGGTAGTGGGTTAGTTTCCGGCGAAGGCGATTCCATCTTCCCGACATTTGTGATGGTATAGTCTTCAACGCGGGTGAGGACTTTCAAATTTTGGGTTTAATCCAGAATGACGTCGACTCGAGCGATATTTTCCAAAACTCTGCACTGGCTTTTCTCCCTAATCCCTCCTGATACAAAAGTTCGAATACTGCGCGGTCCGATCCGAGGAATGAAATGGGTCAAAGGCGCAGGGCCTAATGCCTGCTGGGCTGGGACCTATGAAGTAGTCCGTATGCGCGAATTCGCGGATGCTATAAAGCAGGGGGACGTAGTTTACGACATCGGCGCAAACGTCGGAATTTATTCCCTGTACGGCAGTTTTGAAGTCGGAAACGCGGGAAGGGTTTATGCGTTTGAGCCGTTCGAGCGTAATCTTCGCTACCTCCGTCAGCATCTTGCGCTAAATAAAGTGCAGAATTGTACGGTACTTGAGAGTGCCGTTTGCAATTCGGAGGGAACGCTTGCGTTCTCCGCAACAGATTGGGAACCATCCATGGCGCGACTCTCCCCAAAGGGCGATATAACAGTGCCATCAACGACTCTGGATAGCTGCATCTATGGGGAAAGGCGATTCAGGCCGCCAAATGTCGTTAAGATTGACGTCGAGGGCGCGGAATTCGAAGTTCTGTTAGGAGCTGCGAGAGCTATCGCTGAATTTCACCCGACAATTTTTTTAGAAATCCACGGGCCCGAACTTCATCGCAATTGCCGCGACTTTCTCATAGCTAAAGGCTACTGTGTTGAAGAGGCATATGGGCAACTGACAGCAAAGTGGAAAGCGGCAAATTGCTGAAAGTCGTCGCCAGGCAAGTCGCAAGATTGAATACGGACCACTATTCGGAAAGCCTGATTAATATCCCCCGGAGTTGCAGACCCTTGCCGCATTCAGAATGGTGTCGGAGTGTGTGTCGAAGGCCGCAAACCTGAATAGGCCGCGCGTGGCCGAGCGAGACCTAAGATCCGGAACTCAGGAACTTTACATGGGCAACCGGAAGACCAAAATGTAGGAATCGGCGTCTAACAAGAGTGGTTGGGGGCGGCTTGGCGCCAGCAGAAGAATGGTCTCAAGTCTTTTCTTTTGCTGAACTTCGAAATACAATGGGGGGCGCGAAGGGCTTTGGTTGGATGGAGACAAAGCGAGCAGCAGGTTACCTAGCTAACCCCGCCTGAAGTGCAATTCAGATTGCTGGCTGGCCACGAAACATTTCCGGGCGTCAGGGCGTATTAGTGGTAGGCAAGCGAGAAGTTGTGGGTTGGCGTTGTCCCTCCGCGCGAGTGGTTCGCAGCGGAACCGCGAAAGGCAAAGCATCATGAAGACGTGGCAAAAGGTGGGGATAGGACTCGGCGGAGCGGCCGCGCTGGGCATCATTGTCCTAATCAGCGTGAACCAGGCGAATAAGGGCGTGGTGACGGTGCAGACGGCGAAAGTGGCGAAAGTGGATTCGCTGGTTTCGCAAGTAACGGCGTCGGGAGAGGTGAAGCCGACGACCTACACCAACATCACCGCACAGGGTTTTGGACGGATCACCGAAATTCTGGTGAAAGAGGGCGACCACATCAAGAAGGGCGACCGGCTGCTGCTGCAGGAAAATGTGCAAGCCAACGCGGATGTGCAGGCGCAGGCGGCAGCGATTAATTCGACGCAGTCCGGAGTGCAGGCGGCCGACGCCGGCTATACAGCGGCGAAAGCGGATTTGATCCAGCAACAGGCCAACCTGGAAAAGGCGAACCTGGATTTCCAGCGCGGGCAGGGGCTTTACAAAGACGGGCTGATCCCCAAGCAGGATTTCGACCAGCGGAAGACAGCGTATGATGCGGCGGTGGCTGCGGTGGATGCGTCGCGTGCGCGCATGCAGATGCAGAAGGCGCAATTGGAGCAGGTGCGCTCCAGTCTCGATCAGAGCAAAGCGGTGCTGGTGCGGACAAAAGACGTGCTGCAGAAGACAACTTATTTTTCGCCGATCAACGGAATCGTAAGCTACCTGCCCGTGCGGCTGGGCGAGTACGTTGTGCCCGGGATTCAGAATGCCACGGGAAGCTTTTTGATGACGCTTTCGGATATGTCGATCGTGACTTCGGAAGTGAAGGTGGACGAGACGGACATCGTGAACGTGAAGATCGGCCAGGACGCGGATGTGACGATCGACGCGATTCCGGGCAAAGTGTTCAAGGGCAAAGTGACGGAGATTGGCTCGCAGGCGGTTTTGCGGAGCTCCGGGCTGGCGACGACGCAGACCACGACGAGCAACCAGGAAGCGAAGGACTTTAAAGTCGTGGTAACACTGGACAATCCGCCGGAAAATTTGCGTCCCGGCCTTTCGACGACGGCAAAAATCAGGACGGCGGAAAAGAAGGGCGTGGTCGCGATTCCGATTCAGGCGCTGGCGATGCGTTCGCGCAAGGATCTGGAAGAGGCAGCCAAGAACGGAAAGAAGGACAGCAACGTCACGCTGGCCGCACCGGCGCCCGTTACGACGGGCGATCCGAAGAAGGACGAGATTCAAGGTATCTTTGTCGTCACCGGCAAGAAGGCGATTTTCCGTCCTGTGGAAACCGGCATTTCCGGCGTGACCGACATCGAAATCACCAAGGGATTGCAGCCAGGCGACGAAATCGTTGTCGGAAGCTATAAGGCGCTGCGAACGCTGAAGCCCGAGGCGGCAATCAAAGTGGACAACACGGCGCCGAAGAAAGTTGAAGAAAAAGAGTGAGTTGGCCTGAAGACCAGGAGAAGCGGATGCCTGTAGAGATGACTACATCGGAATCGTACCGGCAAGATCTGGTGGACGCCGGAATCGTTATTCGCACGGAAGCGCTTGCCAAGGTGTACCAGATGGGTGCGGAAGAAGTGCACGCGCTGCGCGGGATTGATGTGGAAATCCGCAAGGGCGAGTACGTCGCCATCATGGGCCCATCGGGCTCCGGCAAATCCACGCTGATGAACCTGATCGGATGCCTGGATTCGCCAAGCTCCGGGCGCTACTGGCTGGCGGGACGCCTGGTGAGCGAACTGGACGACGACGAACTCGCGTATATCCGTAACAAGGAAATCGGCTTTGTTTTCCAAACATTTAACCTGCTGCCGCGCGCGACCGCGCTGCACAATGTGGAACTGCCCCTGATTTACAACGGCACACCGGCGGAAGAGCGCATTGAACGGGCGCAAAAGGCGCTGGAACGCGTGGACCTGGTGCCGCGGATGCATCACAAGCCAAACGAGCTATCGGGCGGCCAGAGGCAGCGCGTGGCGATTGCGCGGGCGCTGGTGAACAATCCTTCGATCGTGCTGGCGGACGAGCCCACGGGAAACCTGGATTCGAAAACCGGTGAAGAGATCATGAATCTATTCGAGAACCTGCACGGGCAGGGGAATACCATCATTCTGGTTACGCACGAAATGGACATCGCCCAGCACGCGCACCGGGTGATTTTTATCCGCGACGGAAAAATCGCTTCGGACGAAAAAGTAGTGAAAAGGTAGAGATCCGGCCAGACGGTTCAGGCGCCTCAAATTCTCTCGAAAGCAACGGCAAATTTCACTTTAGCGAGCGGGAGACGCGTGGGAAATCTCCGCGTCGGCGAAGGTTTCCGGCAAGGCCAGATAGGTGCGCGAAAGCCGGTCGTGCCAGGTCATGCCATCTTCATCCCAGAGGGCCCAGAAAAATCCCAGGAAAAATGTCGCGGCGGAAATCATGTAGCCCGCGGTACGCCAGAAAAGTTGTTTCGCGGTCGGGGATTCACCGGTGAAGCTGGCGACCTGCAGGCCGCGGACCATCATTCCCGGGGTGGTGCCGCCGAAGATAGTAAAGAGTCCAAAATACTGGACGTAAACAAAGGCGAAGGTGGAAACGCAGACAACAGCGCTGAGTTTGCTGAGCGTAAACTGCCCACCGAGCGAGCCAAAGAGGGCAAGAAAGCCGCCGTAGGCGAAGGCCAGGCAAGCCGCGTCCACGAAAGCAGCGCGACGCCGCTCGCGCAGCGTGGCTACCGGGTAAAGGTCGGAAGGCGGCTCATCGGGAGCTGCGGGGACTTCTTCCTGCTCTTCGGGTAGCGGGGGCAAAGAGACATCGATGAGCAGACGCGCGTCGTCGGGTTCGGCTTTCTGAGGAGGCCGGCCAATCGCAATGGTGAAAGCGAAATCGTCGTTGGGATCGATGACTGCTGGTTGCAAGTCTTCCGTTTGAACGGCCACTGCAGCCGCGGCTTGGCGGGTCTCAAAGGGAAGCTCCGTCTGCGCCTCGTTGGGGAAGGCCTTCCTACGACGCGCGCGGTACGCCTGGAGGCGCTGGTTCAGCTCCCCGCGCCATTCCTCTGAACGCAAAGCGAGATTGCCCTGCGTGGAGGCAGGAGATTCCGCCTGGGAGGAGATTTCAGGATGGTCACAAAAATGACAGGCGCGCTCCCCTGAAGAGAGCACCGCGCCACACTGCGAGCATATTGTATTCACCGGTAGTTTTTGCGCTGCGGACGCTCATACTCCGGTGAGGAGCAGAGACGAAAATCTTAGCACCATAGGCAGGCGGGGAACAGGGGCGAAATTAAGGAGATGGAGCTAAAGAGTTAGCAGGGAAAGGCTAGAGTTCGACTTGCTGGGCGAGCATTTCGCGGTTCAGGGCGATGCGGCGGCCCAGCGCCACAGCAGCAAAATGGGCGCACCCCGCACGTTCTTCTTCCGCCCACTCGCGCATGGCGGGGAAGATTCTGGCAAAGCCCTGATCGAGAAGATTCAAGAAGGAATAATAAGCGGCCACAATCTGCAGGCCGGAACGATCTTCCGGGCGGTCTGGGCACAATTGAAGAATCTGCATGACGCGGGCATAGTCGCGGCCAGCGGCGCGCGCCTGTATCCCCGTGACGTCCCGTACGTCCTCGGAGATCGAGGTGTGCATGGACGACGCAGTCAAGGACCGGCAATAAGAGACAAAAAACATCATCAACGTGAGGAGGGAGAAAGCAAGAATGAAGGCGGCCATCATCGCGGCACCGCCACCAGGCGAGCGGGGGTAAGCCGCGCGTCTTCCGAATGGCGCATGATGGTGACGGCCCAGGAGATGGGCAGGAAACAACCAATCAAAGGGGGGAGATACTGGACGATTTCGAACCTCGGCGCAAGGTTGAGGTTCAGAAGTGCATAGCTTCCCGCGTAAGCGCTAAAGTACAGGCCAAGAGAAAGCACCATCTGCACAAGACGCGTGCGCGTTTCCTGCAATTTCAGAACGGCGCCCCAAAGCAGATAAGTCAGCACCAGCCCGACGAAATAAAGATTTTGGGAGAGTTCAACGGCAAATCTTGTGGCAAGGCGGTCGGTGGATTGCGCAACGACGGCATAACTGAATCCGGCCGTCCCGAGAAGCAATAAGACCGCCACTAATCGAACGTAGCGGGAAAGATTTAATTCGGCGAAAACACGGGAAGCGAGGCTGATCACCGCCACAAAGAGAGCGATGGTCAGCAAGCAATCCGTATAAAAATAAGCGTACATGTATTGCGGCGAATCCAGTCCATAAAAGCGCAAAACCGCCTGGCGGATAAGATCCGCAAACAAGGCCAGAATTACATAGAGATTCAAGAAAAAATAGCGAAGGAAAGAGCCACGGATTAGCGAACAGGTGACAAAACACACCTGTGCGCCCATTCCCACAATCCAGATTGCCAGTGCGATACCGCTAGGCATTTTCCTCGCGCGATCTGGCCGGTCAGGGAATCAGGCTACCCGATATGAACCGGCCAATTAATTCGACGGCGGCGGCAACTTGGGCAGAGGAGAAACCCCGTTGGCCATGATAACGACAGAGTTGCTGTGAGCCGTTACCAGGGTCTTGAGTTCCATTGCGCCAACAAGAATGCCTAAAGCAAGAGCCAATGCACCGAGTTTACGTGACATTTAGTGCCTCCGAGAGCGGGAATACGAACGGAGACACTCTATCCTAGATTAGGATAGTGTCAAGTACGGCACGCTACGGCTCTGTGCAAAACCGTCAACGGAACACGGCCTAGTACTTTCGCCGGGCTTTCGCCCAGCAAGAGGGAAAACCGCTTCCGACACTGGGGAGTTTAGTGTTCCAAAACGCATAGCAGCAACGGTACGGAAGTTCCAAGTTGGGTGGTACGGAAGTACTACCTGGCGGGGGGCGTCTTTATTGGTTTCGAGGTAATTGCGCGAAAAGTAGAGCCACGCACCCCGGTGGAATTTCCTAGGGATGAATCGCGCTTCCCGAAATCGGGACCGGAAGCACGCCTCCGTTTTGTCCTCCGCAACTTGACACCTTCAGCGGTTCATTCGTAGCATAAAGAATTGCGTTTAGCCGGCGTAGCTCAGTGGTAGAGCGAGGGTCTCATAATCCCTAGGC
>DASYXF010000095.1:0-10817 GCA_035935335.1 Candidatus Acidiferrum sp. | reverse complement strand
GCGGGGCAATAGATTTGTGCGAAACAGGCATCCCCCGAAAGTACTGGAGCGCGGGGACAGTTGCGGGGAAGGCGGCGAGGTGAATGCGAGTTCAAGAGTTCAAGCGTTCAGGAGTTCAACAGTTGATGATCGCGTGTTGCTAGGCTAGGCTTTTGGGGCGATGGATGAAGAATGGCTTGGCCACCCTTCGATTATCAGGGCAAGCATGAAGGTGGCCGCTACGGGGAGAATGCAGTGGCGAACCATTATTTGTTGAAGACGGAAGCGACGGTGTATTCGTTTGCGGATTTGGTGAAGGACCGCGAGACGGAGTGGGATGGCGTGTCGAATCCCACGGCCGTGAGAAATCTGCGAGAGATGGAACCTGGAGCGCGGCTGATCATTTATGAAACCGGTGATGTGAAGAGCGCCGTGGGGACGGCGGCGGTGGTGTCCGTAAACGCGAAGGACCCGAAGAATCCGGTGGTGAAGATCAAGGCAGGGAAGGCGCTGGCGAAACCGGTTTCGCTGGAAGCGATCAAGAAGGAGAAAATTTTCAAGGAGTCGCCGCTGGTCAGGATCGGGAGATTGTCAGTGGTGCCGTTGACGGAGGAGCAGTATGAGTGGCTGGTGGGGAAATAATATGCGACTCCACAAAATTCTTGTTTTTCCACTGGCCCTGGCCGGTGCGCTTTCTGCCCAAGAGATGAAACCGGTTACGGATCGCCTTGCCGGGCAGAACGCGCTGTTCGAGGAGCAGTACGAATCCGACCTGCGGAATTTCCCGGAGCGGGCCACTTCCTTTGGGGATTACCGCTACAACGACAAGCTGGCCGATTATTCGCTGGCGGCGATAGCCCAGCGCAATGAGACGAATCGGGCGTTCCTCGCCCGCCTGCAAGCCATTTCCACGACGGGTTTCTCCGATCAGGATCAACTCTCGCACGACCTGCTGATTCGCGTGCTGCAGCAGCGCATCGCCGACTTCGACCTGAAAGAATTTGAAATGCCGGTGAACCAGCAGAGCGGCATCCACACTTCGCTCGCGGATTTGCCGCTGTCCGTGCCGTTCGACTCCGTGAAGCACTATGAGGACTACATTGCGCGGCTGCACCAGATACCGGGTGTCCTGAGCCAAACCACGGAAGTGCTGCGCGCGGGGATGAAAGACGGCCTGATGCCGGTGCGATTCCTGATGGAGAAGGTGCCGGTGCAGTGCCAGGGAATTATTGATGCCAATCCGTTTCTGACGCCGACGAAGAAGTATCCGGCGGAAATTTCGGTGGAAGACCAGAAGCGGCTGACGGAGGAGATTACGGCGGCGATTGAGAAGGATGTTTTTCCCGCGTACAAGGCGTTCGCCGCCTTTGTGAGCACGGAATATGCACCGCGCGGCCGCACAGCGCTGGCGGTGACTTCTCTGCCGGATGGAGAGAAGCGCTACCAGAACGATATTTACGGCCGCACCACGACGCACATGAGCGCCGACGAGATTCACAAGCTGGGGCTGCGCGAGATCGAGCGGATTCAGGCGGAGATGACGGTCATCGCGAAGAAAGAGGGATTCGCGGACCTTGCTGCTTTTCGCGCGTCGTTGAAGACGAATCCCAAATACATTCCCACTTCGGCGGATCAGATTCTGGACGACTTTCGGCATTACATCGCGCAGATGGAGCCGAAACTTCCGCAATTGTTCACGCTGCTGCCGAAATCGCCGGTGACGGTTGAGGCGATTCCCGCGTTCCAGGCGGCGGCTGCGACACACTATGTTACGGGGACTCCCGACGGGAAGCGGCCCGGCCGAGTGGTGGTGGCGACTTCGAAGTTCGCGGAGCGCTCGCTGGTGGACGATGAAGCGATTGCTTACCACGAAGGCGTTCCGGGCCATCACATGCAGCTTTCCGTGCAGCAACAGCTCACCGGGTTGCCGAAGTTTCGGCTGCACGGATTGGGGTTCAACGCCTACAGCGAGGGCTGGGCGCTCTATGCGGAAGAGCTTGGCAAAGAGGTCGGCTTTTACCAGGATCCGGTTTCGGATTACGGGAGGCTTTCGTCTGAACTTTTCCGGGCCGTGCGGCTGGTTGTGGATACGGGGATTCATTCGAAAGGCTGGACACGCGAGCAGGTGGTGGAGTTCTTCCGCAAATCGGGCGCCGTCGACGAGCCATCCATCCAGTCGGAAACCGACCGCTACATAGCGTGGCCGGCGCAGGCCCTCAGCTACAAGCTGGGCCAGCTGAAGATTCGCGAGCTACGCGAACACGCCAAGAAAGAGCTGGGCGCCAAGTTCGACATTCGCGCTTTCCATGATGAGATTCTCGATGGCGGAACCCTGCCGCTCGACATGCTCGAAGCCCGCACCGACAAGTGGATTGCTCAACAGAAAGCAAACTGATTCAGTCTGCTTTGGGGCTGCTTGTCGGGGTTGTGTGGGAGCGTTTATAATTGAGTGTTAGCGAAACTGGAGGGAAGTCTTATGGCGACTGCCGAAGCGAAATTGCATGTGACGGAATTTACGAACGAGCCGTTTATTGATTTTTCGAATGCGGAGAACCGCAAGCGGATGGAAGCGGCGCTGGCCAAGGTGAAGGCCGAGTTTGGGCACGAGTACCCGATGTGGATTGCCGGGCAGAAGGTGATCACGACAGGGAAGAAGAAGTCGACGAACCCCTCGCGGCCTTCGGAAGTGATTGGCGTGTTCCAGGATGCGTCGAAGGAGCAGGCGGCGCAGGCGGTGGAGGCGGCCCACAAGTATTTTGATACCTGGAAAAAGGTGCCGGCGGAGACGCGCGCGAAGTGTCTGTTCAAGGCGGCGCAGATTGTGCGCGAGCGGAAGTTTGAGCTGGGCGCGCTGGTTTGTTACGAAGTGGGGAAGAGCTGGATTGAAGCGGACGCGGACGTAGCGGAGACGATCGATTTTTGCGAGTTTTACGGACGCGAGATGCTGCGCCTGTCCGAGCCGCAGAAGCTGACGCCAATGCGCGGCGAGCGGAATTACATGGTGTACATCCCGCTCGGCGTGGGCGCGGTGATTCCTCCCTGGAACTTCCCGATGGCGATTATGGCGGGGCTGGTGGTGGCTTCGCTGGTGACGGGGAACACGGTGGTGCTGAAGCCGGCGGCGGATTCGCCGACGATTGCGGCGAAGTTTGTGGACATCCTGCATGAAGCGGGCGTGCCGAAGGAAGCGGTGCAGTTTTTGACCGGATCGGGCGCGGTGATTGGCGACGTGATTGTGCAGCATCCGAAGACGCGGTACATCGGATTCACCGGTTCGAAGGAAGTGGGCTTGCGGATCGCGGAACTGGCGAACAAGCCGTCACCGGGGCAGATCTGGATCAAGCGCACGGTGCTGGAGATGGGCGGCAAGGACGGCATGATTGTGGACGAAGAGGCCGACATTGACGCGGCGGTGGAAGGCACGGTGCAGGCGGCGTTCGGGTACCAGGGGCAGAAGTGCTCGGCGTGTTCGCGGGTGATTGTCAGCGAGAAGATTTACGACACGTTCCTGACGAAGCTCGTGGACCGGACGAAGAAAATTAAGGTGGGGCCGAGCGACGACCCGAACAACTACATGGGCCCGGTGGTGAGCGAAACCGCGATGAAGGGAATTTTGAACTACATCGAAGTTGGAAAGAAGGAAGGGCGTTTGCTGACCGGTGGGGGACGCGCGGCGGGCGACGGCTACTTTGTGGAGCCGACGATTATCGCCGACGTGGACCCGAAGGCGCGGCTGGCGCAGGAGGAAGTGTTCGGTCCGGTGCTGGCGGTGATCAAAGCGAAGAACTTCGATCATGCGATGGAAATTGCGAATAACACCGAGTTTGGGCTGACGGGCGCGGTATATTCGAAAAACCCGGCGAAAATCAAGCGCGCGGAAGAAGAGTTCTACGTCGGAAACCTGTATTTGAACCGGAAGTGCACGGGAGCGATGGTAGGCGCGCATCCGTTTGGCGGGTTCAATATGAGCGGAACGGATTCGAAGACCGGCGGGAAGGATTATCTCTTGCTGTTCTTGCAGGCCAAGGCGGTGGCGGAGAAGGTGAGCTAGGAAAGAAAAAGATTTAACACAGAGGCCGCTGAGCGAAGAGCGCAGAGGTTACGGAGACGATTGTGGAGGGCGGATGAGAGTCTGCCCTCTTTTTTGTTTTGATGCCCGGAAAGGCGCCCGCCTCGGAAGGCGGCCGCTACAAAGGCATGGAGCGTTCACGGGTGGAGACGGATTTGAGGAGGCGGAAGACGGGATAGCTGCAGGCTAGGGCGATTAGGGTGAGGAGGCTGTTGGCGCGGTCTTCGCGGACGGCTTCGATGAGGAAGGCGACTGAGCCAAGGAGGGCGAGGGCGGTGGTCCAGGGATAGCCCCAGGCGCGGTAGGGGCGCGGGGCGTCGGGATTGCGAACGCGGAGGAGGAAGAGGGAGATGAAGGAGAGCATGTAGTTGGTGACGAAGAAGAAGGCCAGCATGGCGATGACACGTTCGAATTTGCCGATGGCGAAGATGACGCCGACAAGAGCGCTGAGGAGCAGGGCGATGGTGGGCGTGCCGCCTTTGTTGACGCGGGTGACCTGGTGGAAGAACAGGCGGTCGCGGCTCATGGCGTAGATGACGCGGGTGCCCATCAGGTGCAAGGCGTTGATCGAGCTGAACAGGGCGATGACGATGATCGAGCGGAAGACGGCATCGCCGTATTGCCCGAAGACGCGTTCGGCGGCGAGACCGAGCGCGAAATCGTTGCCGGCGATTTCCCGCATGGGAAGGACGTAAAGGACGGCGGCGTTGATGAGCAGGTAAATGACGAAGAGCGAGCCGAGGCTGGCGAAGATGGCGCGAGGAATCAGGTAACCGGGATTTTTGACTTCGTCACCGAAGTAGATGACGCCGTCCCAGCCGTCGTAGGTATAGATCGTAGCCTGCATGCCGAGGAGGATAGCGGTGATGAGGGCGGCTCCCGCGGGGACGGCGACAGCGGGCGCGGTGAGAATTTCCGCGTGGGCGCTGCGGCCCATCGTAAAACAGGCAATCACCATCACAAAAAAGACCAGGCCTTTGAGTACCGTGGTGAAATTTTGCACCTTGCTGCCCATGCTGACGCTTTTCCATTGCAGCAGGGCGAACAGGACGATAGCGGAGACGCCGACGACTTTGATGCGCAGCGCACCGTCGAGCACCGGGAAGAGGTGCGCGAGATATTCACCGAGGACGATTCCGACAGCGCCGGTGGTGCCGCAGGTGGAGATCCAGTCGCTCCAACCCACGATGAAGCCGGCGTATTCACCGAGAGCGCGGCGGGAGAAATTGTACTGGCCTCCGCTCGAGGGAATCAGGGTGCCAAGCTCGGCAAGTTGAAAGGCGCTAAGGAGGGCGTAAAGCGCGCCGCCGATCCAGACGGCGAGGAAGAGCCAGGCGTTGGGGAGGATGGCGGCGAGACTTCCCGGAGTACGAACGATGCCGACGGAGATGGAGTTTCCAACGGCGACGGCGATGCCGAAGCCCACCCCAAGAACTTGCAGGAGTTTGCCCTTGTCTGGACGATAGGCATGACGGGCTGGCTGGGACTCAATGGTGCCAGGAGCTGAGGTTGTGGGCAAAGTAGGGTCTCAATCCTTGACCAGAGGATGCGCCATCATACGTTTGCGGGTGGAAAAAGAGAAGAGGCGACTGGTGATTGGTGACTTGTGATTGGTGAAGAGAAGGAATTGGCGGCGGATAGTTGGTGATGTGTCTAGGAGCATAAAGCTCAGGACAAGCCGCACTCAAGAACGGAGTAAAGGCACCCGTCTCGTAGAGTCGTTCGGGACGGGCAAAGGGCGCCCGCCTCTGAAGGCGGCCGCTACAAATGCCGGAGAATGACACGCGTCAGACGAATTTGGCTATGGGGTGAGTTCGAGTTCGGATTCCTCTTTGGCTGAGTGCTTGGGTTTTTTCTGGCCGTCGAGGAAGTCGGCGAGTTCGAGGCGGAGGTTGCCGGGATTGGTGGCATAGGTGAAACCGGTTTCAGCGTCTATGACACCGTCACGCACGAGCTTTTCGATTTCGCCATCGAAATGCTGCATGCCTTCGGTGTCGCCGTCGCGCATGGCGTCGAGGAGCGTCTTGCCTTCGCCCTCGCCCTTCTCGATGTATTCGCGGGTGCGGAGGGTGGATTTGAGAATTTCGATGACGGCGAGGCGGCCGTTGCCATCGCCACGGGGCATTAACCGCTGGGAAAGAATATAGCGGAAAGCTTTTGCGAGACGGTTGCGCATGCCTTGCTGGTCTTCCATGGGGAAAGCGCCGATGATGCGCTCGACGGTTTTGGCGGCGTCAATGGTGTGCAGAGTCGAGAGAACGAGGTGGCCGGTCTCGGAGGCTTCGAGCGCGATTTCGATGGTTTCGCGGTCGCGCATTTCGCCGACGAGGATGACCTTGGGCGCCTGGCGGAGGGCGGCGCGGAGTGCCAGGGAAAATGTGGGCGTATCGCTATGCAGCTCGCGCTGGTGGATGGTGGCCTTTTTGTGCCGGTGCAGGAATTCGATAGGGTCCTCGATGGTGAGGATGTGGATGGCTTTTTCCTCGTTCATTTTGTCGATGATGGCGGCGAGGGTGGAGGATTTTCCGGATCCAGTGGGGCCGGTCACAAGGACGACGCCGTTGCGCAGACCGCAGATTTCCTTGAGCTGCGGCGGCAATTTCAGGTCCTCGAAGCTCGGAATGCGGTCGGGAATCACGCGCATGACGATGGCGCAGGTGCCGCGCTGGCGGAAGATGTTGACGCGGAAACGGCCGACATTCTCAAGACCGTAGGAGAGGTCGGCGGAGCCGCTTTCCTCGAATTTTTGCGCGGCGTGCTGGTTTTTGCCGAGGAGGACTTTGGCGATCTGATCCGTGTCGCTGGGAACCAGGCATTCGAGGCCCTTGAATTTCAGTTCGACGAGCTGGCCGCTGACTTCGACCTGGGGCGCACGCCCGGGGGAGAAGATGAGGTCGCTGACGAATTCACGGGCTTTCAACATGGCGCCAATGAGTTGCGGCACGTTGAAACTTCGCTGGATCAGTGAGGTGGTCGGCGGATTTGTGGACATGGCTCCCCTAAAAAAACGGATGAAGTCGAAGCAGGCGCGGCAGGACATCCAAATCGGGCCAAGCCGGTGGCTGCTCGTATTTGTACTTTCCAATTTTACGGGGAGGGGGCGGAGGTGGAGAGGGCGGCGGGGTACAGGTCGTGCGATTTGGTTACTGGCAGATTGCCAACAGCAGGTTGGGAAGTAAGTCTGTGTAGGGGCGGCTTTATGCCGCCCTCTTCTATTGGGGTCTGGAAGCAGAGTCGAGGAAAGCGGCGACGTTTGATTTCAGTTTGGCGAGGTCTTCGTCGCGGAGGTACATCATGTGGCCGGCCTCGTAGGTTTTGTGGTGAATGTTCTTCTGGATGTTGGCGGGAAGGCCGAGGTGCTCGGTGGCGTATTCGGCTTCGGCAAAGGGAGTGGCGAGGTCGTAGATACCGTCCTCCACTTCGACCTGCATCTTTGTGTTGTTGACCATGGCGTTGGCGAGGTCGAGCATGACGTTGGGAGTCCCGGGGAAGAAAGCGGGTTCGCCCGAAGAGTGCTTCCAGTCCCAGTGATTTTCGCCAAACTTGGCGTGGACATGGTATTCGCGATCGGGATTGTATTTGAGTTCCTCGCGGACGTACTGGTTGAAGGCCGCGACGAACGCGCCGCTGATGGCGGCTTCCTGGGGATCGTAGTCGGCGGAATCGCTGATGAGATTGTAGGTGGGGCCGGAGAAGCGGGCGTCGAGGCGTCCGGTGGTGAGGCCGCGGCTGCGCTGGAGTTCCTGCATGAATTGCGGGAGTTTGACGCGGAGATTGGATTTGACGACGTAATCTTCGCTCAGGCCGGTGAAGCGCGACACTTTTTTCGCGACGGCGGATTTTTCGGCGTCGGAAATCGTGCTGCCTTTCAGGAGCGCGCTGGCGTATTCGCCGAAGGCAAATTTACGGGCATCGTCGAGGAAGGCATTGAGGTTGTCGGGCCGGTCGGTAAGGACCTTGTGATACCAGGCAGTGGCGGCGTAGCTGGGGAGATAGAGGATGTACGAAAGATCATTGCCGGGATGGAAGGAAATCGTGCCGAGGTCCCAGACGGAAGAGATCATGACCATTCCGTTGAGGTAGATATTGTAGCGGTTCATCAGAATATTGGAGAGAACGGCGTTGCGGAAGGTGCCATAGCTTTCACCGATCAGAAATTTGGGCGAGTTCCAGCGATTGTTGCGGCTGATGTAAGACTGAACGAAATTGGCGAGCGAGCGGCCGTCCTGGTCTACGCCCCAGAAATCCTTGTCCTGGGCCTTGCCGACGGCGTGGCTGAAGCCGGTGCCGATGGGATCGATGAAGACGAGATCGGTTTTGTCGAGCAGGCAATTGGGATTGTCTTCGAGCTTGTAGGGAGCGGGCGGAGTGACGCCGGCGTTGACGGTGGCGACGCGCTTGGGAGAGAAGGACCCCATGTGCAACCAGATGGAAGCTGAGCCAGGGCCGCCGTTATAGACGAAAGAGATGGGGCGCTGGGAAAGATCCTTTACGTCGGAGCGGATGTAGGAGGTGAAGAAGAGCAGGGCTTCAGGCTCGTCCTTTTCGTTCTTGAGAAGCAGGCTGCCGACGGTGGCCTTGTAGGGGATGGACTGGCCGCCGATTTTGATGGAGTGATCGGTGACGGAAGACTCTTCCTTGGGCGCGGGCGCGGCAGGCTCGGCGGATTTTTCGGCGGGCTTGGATTCTTTCTCCTGGGATAAACCGATTGCGGGGCCGAACGCGAACAAAGAAGCGGCGGCGCACAACAGGGTCAAACGATTGGCAGGGCTCATTCTTAAATTTCTCCTTGAATCGGGCAAAGCGGCTTACTGTGTTTCGACGCATTCTAGCTCATTTTGGGTAGCCGCGTGTTTTCGTCGGCGGGGAATTCGATGGTGACTACTCTTTCCAGAGGCGGAAGCCGCCGGTGAAGGCGTTTTCGTTTTTGCCGAGGCGGGCGCCGGCGGGCAGGGTGTCGAGCTTCTTGCTGTTGCCGCCGCCGAGGACGACGTACTCGGCATCGAGGGCGGCCTTGAGAATTTCCACGACTTTGGCGACATGGCGGCGCCACTTTTTCTTGCCGAGGCGTTCCAGGCCGCGAATGCCGAGATAGTCTTCGTAGGTCTTCCCTTTTTTGTAGATCAGGTGCGCGAGTTCCATCGGCTGGAGAAACCCGTCGACGATCATTGCGGAGCCCAGGCCGGTACCCAGCCCAAGGAAGAGCATATGGCCGCCCTCGTAGCTGCCGAGGGCTTGCATGGCTGCGTCATTGATGATTTTTACCGGCAGGCCGAAAGCTTTGGAGAAATTGAACGCCATCCAGCCTTTGCCGAGATTGTGTGGCTCGCGCAGCGGGCGCGCGTTGATAATTGGGCCGGGATAGCCGATAGAGATGCGGTCGTATTCCCAATCCTTGGTGGCTTCCTTGACCTGTTTCACCATGCTGACCGGGGTCAATGTGGGGCCGGAAGGGAAGCGGCGCGGCTCTTTCTGGCCGGAGGCGAGCATTTTGACGTTGGTGCCGCCGATGTCGATGACCAGGATTTTGCGGGATTTGGCCGGTGCTTTCGGCGTCATGGGGAAGCTCCTTGAAGTTGCGCCACTGCCTCGCAACCTAAGCGGCAAGCAGGGCCGAAAAAGAATGTCGCGTGTCCGCCGAAGAATGTCAACTGGCCAGCTAATCGAGAGGGGAGCGGTGAGCTTATCGCAGTGTTGACCGCCCAACTTAAGACATGGCGAATGACATGCTCTGCAATACAGGCATGAAAAAAATCTTTAGCATCACGGAAGCCAAAGCGCAGTTTTCAAAGTTATTACGACGTGCCGCAGCAGGAGAGGAAATCACGATTACCAAATGGGGAGTGCCGGTCGCGCGGTTAGTGCCGTTTAGGAAAAGGGCTATGGCTCGGTGAGTTGGGGTGGGAGCTTGACAGAATTTGAACCGGCACTAGGGCGCGGCCTAAGTTTCAGGCGTTTTCTGAAGCGGTTCTGAACGCGGGTCAACTAATCTCCACCAGCGTTGCCAACCCCACTCCGAACTTCGCCCATTTGTTTCTCTCTTGAATGAAAAAGGCTTCCAGGTGTAAGGAGGCTCGCAGTTCCAAAACCGTTGAATTGGTTGCCTCAGTTGCGCTTCTTCGGGTTAAGGGCGTCTTCAACAACGATTATCCAGGCACCAACGCCAGCGAACCCTGCGAACAAACCAAAGACGGAAGCGGCCTTCCAATGCACACCATAGATCTGACAACAGGCAGTGGTGACCACGAACACAATCGCGAAAACGATGTCTCTTCTCAATGCCTGTTACCCCCATACAACTAGCCCTGGCGTTCTCGCCGCATGAGTGTTTCCCAGTCCTCTTTGCAGACGCACGAAGCCGCTTGTGGACTGCCCTTCAGCGAATGCAGGTTACATCTGGGAACGTGTTTGAAATTATTTGGATTCGCCCCTTCGTTCCTGAAATGAAACAACTCCGTTGCTTCTTTTTCGCAATCGCTGCACTGCATAGAGACCTCCCAACTTAGTTAAACCAGCATCCAAACGCAACGCGCCGTATCCTTAGTGTTAGAAGCCTCGTACATCTGTAGGCGCCACAAGCACTGTTCCGCCCAATCTTTAAAATCGGCCAATATTTGCTCGGGAATTTTGGGGTGGGAGACGGGGATTGAACCCGCGACATTCGGTGCCACAGACCGACGCTCTACCAGCTGAGCTACTCCCACCACTGGGTTTAGTTTAACACGGGAATTCGTGAGCGAGAATGGGTGGGCTAGCGGCGTTCGGCGAG
>DASYXF010000094.1:0-5243 GCA_035935335.1 Candidatus Acidiferrum sp. | reverse complement strand
TCTTCCGCTCTAATCATTTTCATCGACACACCCGACAAACAGCACGCCGAGGTAAATTTCGACCTGCAAATCCTACGCTAGGACCGGTCGGAAAACCGTACAAAGTCGAGTAACGGTACGGCACTCATCTGAATGTAGTGGCAACCGGCAGCGGGTTAGCTGCTCAGAAACTGGCCACGGCTTCGGCTTCGCTGGCAAAGGTTTCAAACAGTGTCAGGAGGCGGGCGATTTCCAATGCTTGCCTCAATTTCGGGCCCATGTGAGCGAGAACCAACCGCCCGCCTTTGGCTTTTGTCTTTCGATGGATTTCGATGAGTGTGCCGATCCCGGCGCTGTCCACGGAATTGACGTGCTCCAGACAAACGACAATTCTTGCGGCACCCGACGAGAGAAGTTTATCAACCGTTGTACGAAGCCCGTTGCTCTCCGGTCCGAGCACCAGACGACCTTGGAGCGTCAACAGATAGATCCCGTTTGTTTCCCGCTGCGTTATTTCCAAAGGCACCGGTTACCCCCTCCTGCGCTAATCCATAAACCGACGAGTTCCTACATCATACCTGTCGGACTTCCCACGCCAAAGTGTGCAAGCCCATTCCCATGGCAGGCACTCCCGCTTGTCTAATGCTCGGAAACTGGCCTGTTAGCGCCCCGGCTGGGCTGGTTGCCGAGGGGTTTGGCGGGATGCTACGATGCTGGGTTCCATGAGTCCCAATGGTCCCAACCGGCCCCGCATTGGCATCCCTTGGCGCACGTCCGAGGAGGGTCGGAGCAGCACGGCCCCCTGGCAAGGCAAGAACCGCCATTATGCGGAGGCGGTCAAGCGGGCCGGGGGCGAGCCGGTCGAGCTGTCGCTGACCGATACAGAGCGATTGCAGTCCCTCCTGCCTACCCTCGACGGTTTTGTCCTTCCTGGCAGCCCGGCGGACGTGGCTCCCGAAGAGTACAGACGCAGCAACAAGGGTCTGTCGGAGCCTGCCGACCTGCCCAGGGAGCACACGGACCGGACTATCCTGGACCATGCCTTCGCCGAGAAAAAGCCCGTCCTGGCGATCTGCTACGGTTGCCAGCTTCTGAACGTGTACCTGGGCGGGACGTTGATTCAGGACCTGCAAAGCGAAACGCGTACCAAATTACCCCATCGCCGCAAGGACTTGACCCCCGAGCCGCCCGACGACCCGCGCCACCCCACCCAATTTGAACCCGGCAGCCGCCTGGCAGCGCTCGCGGGAGCCACAACGGCCGTCGTCAACAGCTCTCATCACCAATCCATCGAACAGCCTGGGCGGGAATTGAAGATTACCGGCCGCTCGCCCGACGGAATCGTCGAAAGCGTCGAATGGACCGGAGACAGCAACTGGGTCACCGGGGTGCAATGGCATCCGGAACGTATGGAAGGCGACCCGCTGGCCGAGCGTTTGTTCAGCGAATTCATCGGCGCGGCCCGCGCGGCGCGCAAAGTTCCAGCAGGGAAGCCGTAAAGGCGCCGACCAACCTGGCGAACGAGTTTACGAATCATACATGGGGGACTCATGATTTCATTGGCGGGGAAAGCGGCACTCATCACCGGAGGTTCGCGTGGCATCGGTGCAGCAGCCGTAAAACTTTTTGCGCAGGCCGGCGCGGACGTGGTGTTCAGCTACAACTCGGCCAAGGAAGCGGCCAAGCAAGTGGAGCAGGAAGCCGCCAAGCACGGCACACGCGTGGAAGCGTTCAAAGCGGACGTGGGCAAGCACGCCGACAATGGCAAGCTGGTGGAGCACACGATCAAGCGGCTGGGGCGCCTGGACATCCTGGTGCCAAATGCGGGCATCTGGAACCTGGAAGACCTGCCTATCGAGAAAATGACCGAGAAGCAGTGGGACGACATGATTCGGGTAAACCTGAAGAGCGTCTATTCCGTGATTCACTTCGCCGTGCCGCACATGATCAAGCAAAAGAGCGGGAAAATTATTCCGATCAGCTCCACGGCCGGGCAGCGAGGCGAATCCTTGCACACACACTACGGAGCTTCGAAAGGCGGCATCATCAGCCTGACGAAAGGGCTGGCCACGGAGCTGGCGGGGCACGGAATCCTGGTGAACAGCGTCGCGCCGGGCTGGGTGGCGACCGATATGTCGAACCCGGTGCTGAGCACCAAGGCGGGGCAGAAGATGGCCGCGTCCGCCATCGCTCTCGGGCGTCCGGCAACTCCGGAAGAGATTGCCGGGCCGATGCTGTTCCTGGCTTCCGACCTCTCGAATTTTATGACCGGAGAAATTTTGAACGTCAACGGAGGCGCGGTGCTGTGCGGTTAAACCGCAAAACTTACTTTGCGTGGTTGGCGATGGCCTTCTTGTTGACGCCTCTCGCTGCGAGCGCGCAGAATCCGGACATGGTTGCGCCGGAAGCCAGCGCGGCCAAAGCCCGGCAAATCCTGACTCAATTGATCCAGGGCATGGGCGGGCCTCTGTATCTGGATATGAGGGAACGCCAGTGCGACGGGCGCCGTGCGGCCATCGGGCACAACGGCCAACTTGCGGGTTACGTGCAGTTCAAGGATTCCTGGGAATTCCCGGACAAGAATCGCACGGATTACGTTGCGCACGGCCGCAACACCCTTTTGGGCTACATGATCGGCGTGCAGGAACTCGACTTGTCGCACGGCGGGCTGGTGATCACTCTCTTCAGCGGTGAGCACGGCTGGACGATGGACCGCGGCGGGGTCTCTGAGATGCCGGAGGATACGGTGGCGGAATTTCAGGATGCGGTGCGGCGCAGTTCGGACAATCTGCTGCGCCTCAGCCTGAAAGATCCTCAGCTCGATTTCCGTTGGGGCGGCCGGGATACCGTGGATTTACGCGAAGTGGACTGGGTGGAGATTACGGACCAGGAGCAGCGCGTTTACCGCCTCGCGGTGGACAAGTCCACGCACCTGCTGGTTCGCAGCGTGGTGCGCGTGAAAGACGAAAACACCGGGCAGCAGCGCGAAGACGTGACGATTTTCACGAATTACCGGCCGAATGGGGGCGTGCAGGTGCCAATGCAGGTCACGCGAGAGCGCGACGGCCGCCGTATCGCCCAGGTTTTCTACGACAGTTGCCAGATTAACCCGGCGCTTCCCGCCGGTTTCTTCACCCGGGAGGCCCTGGTCCAGAAATTCAAAGAGACCGGCGGAAAAAAAGCGAAGTAACTCAATCTGTAAATTCCCCTAAAAAGTACCTTGAACGCCGCTGCATGGGTCTATCATCCATGCAAACGGACCAGGTTGCGTGGTCACCGGTAGGCTTAGTGGCTGTGTATTAACCAGATGAGCAGCCTCTATCTGATAGGCGGGAAGCCTGCTAAGTTATTAGGTCCCCAGCTAATCAGAGAAGCGCGACCGTACCGCAGACGGCGCTACGGACGGTTGTCGTGATAGGGCGCAGGATCGGATAAAAATGAAAGCTCCGCGGGTTTCCGGTTTCAGCCTGACGGAACTTGTCGTCGCGATGGCGGTGGCCATGATTCTGATGGCCGTCGGCATGCCGTATTTCTTGCGCGCCTACCGCTTGTATCAGCTCAACAATGCAGCCACGCAAATGGCGGATATTTTGCGGTTGGCGCGTTACGAAGCCATCCGCCTCAACAAGATTGCGGATTGCGTGATTCGCCCGGATGCTGTGGATCCAACGATGACCAACGCTTCCATTACGGACGTGAACGGGAATCCCCTGGCCGGTCTGGGCTCGCGCGTTATCCTGCTCGGTTCGGCCGGAAATCTGGTGGACGCGGGTTCGGTACCCGGCGCGGCAGCCTTGCCCGCAATGGCGGCGCTTGGCGCCACCACGCCTACAGCGATTCCGCCCGCGGGGGGGACCGTTCAATTTGACGCTCGCGGTGCGGTAACTTCCGGCAATGTGACCGTCTTCTATCTGAATTCACCGGGCTCGCCGGACAGCGGGTTTCGCGCCGTACTTTTGATGCCTGCGGGATCGATCCAGATCTGGACCGGCGATGCTGGCGGGAACTGGCAGCAAATGCGATGAGCGGGCATCTCCAACGGGTCTTGACGGCAGCGGCGGGCGGCCGGCGCCGCAGCGCGAGCGGTTTTACGCTCGTGGAAATGCTGATCGCCACCGTCATCGTGGTGATCGGCCTGGTGGCCGTCGCACAGCTGGTGCCGACCTCAATGATGATGAACGCCAATAATCGGAGTGACGGGAGCGCCTTGGTGCTTGCGCAGAAGCAGATGGAAGTTTTGCGGGCTGTTCCTCTCGGCATAAACTCCTTTACCGACGCAACAGGAGTGACTTGTCCGCCCGCTGCGACGTGCTTCGTCGGAGACCCCAACCAGCCGGGACTGGTCGTGGGGAGTCCCGTAAAGCTCGTTAACGGTTCGCCCATCATTGACTATGCCCAACCGCTGGTTGCCGGATACGGTTTCACTTATACCGACCCGAATGATCCAACGGGTGCGGTGAACGACGTGCGCTGGGCGGTGGTCTCCGTGACGAATGGAACCGTAATTGGCCGGCGCATCGTCGTCGGGGCTTTTCGAAAGGGCATGAAGACCCCCACCTTTCCGGTGTCCCTCGATACGATGGTGTCCAAATGAAAGTCACGGCTCCGCGGTCCGAACTCGGATTTACGGTCATGGAATTGATGATCGCTACCTGCATATTTCTGGTGATCTGTGGAGCCATGTTCGGATTACTGCAGATCTCGCAACAGAAATATTCAAGTGAATCGCAACTCTCCGGCGCCTTTCAGGAGGCGCGGCTGGCCATTGACCAGATTGTGCGCGACTTCGATGTCTCCGGTTACCCGGCGCGAAGCCTGTTTTCCTCGTTGCCGGCCGACAGTTCGCAGTATGTGCTGAGCCCCGTGGCGTGGGATCCAAGCTACTCGGTTTCGCCGTGTTTTGTCGGGACGGCGGGCGGCGGCACCTGCACGACCCCAGGCGATTTTGATTTGATCGTGGAAACCAACCTGGGAAATGGAACGGGCGTGAGCTGGATCCGCTACCAACTGGTCGGCACCACGCTGTTTCGGTCCGTGGTTCCAAAAACGGCGGCAGGGGATCCTGTCGCGGCAACGTCCGCGGCCGGAGTTATGGTGCCTTTCCTTACGAATGTCATGAACAATCCGCCGGCTGGCCAAATGGCCCAGATTGTTGCCAGCTACCCGGCGATGTTTCCCGGCGGCGTCGCACAGCCGGTCTTCCAATTTTCGTGCGATACACCTGCGGGCCTGCAGCCATGCCCGGCCGCGGGGAACAACGGCGT
>DASYXF010000093.1:0-20454 GCA_035935335.1 Candidatus Acidiferrum sp. | reverse complement strand
AGTCAGCGAGAGTCAGGCGCCTTCCAGTTTGAGATTCAGGTTCGGATCGATATTCAATTCACGAAATAGAATGATTTTTGGAGTCGGCGGAGTGTATCCGTGTTTTTCCGAAAGAAAGAAGGCGGCATAAAGCCGCCCCTATACGAAGAGAGGCCGGAAGAAAATTCGTTCGCGAGCGGAGTGCTTGACTGATATTGCGTTGACAGTGAGAGGGAGACTTGTTACTTTTCCACAGGACCTGAATTTTTTTTCAAAATCACACATGGATGGTGACCCAGCACTATGGCGTTTGTCGCAAAGAAGATTTTCCTGACCAAGGGCGTGGGAAAACATCGCGAGAGGCTGTCAAGTTTCGAGCTCGCGTTGCGGAACGCCGGGATTGCCGCGTGCAACATCGTGCGGGTGTCGTCGATTTTTCCGCCGAACTGCAAATTGATTTCGCGGAGCGAGGGATTGAAGCTGATCAAGCCGGGACAGGTGGCGTTCACGGTGATCAGCGAGAATTCGACGAAGGAGCCGCACCGGCTGATCGCGGCGAGCATCGGGTTGGCGCTGCCGAGCGAGCGGCCGATGTACGGATATTTGAGCGAGCACCACTCGTTTGGCGAGACGGAAGAGGTAGCGGGCGAGTACGCGGAGGAATTGGCGGCGGAAATGCTGGCGACGACGCTGAACGTGGAGTTTGATCCGGATTTGTCATGGGACGAGAAGAAAGAGGTTTACCGGATTTCGAACAAGATTGTGCGGACGATGAATATTACGCAATCGGCGGTGGGAGACAAGCGGGGATTATGGACGACAGTGCTGACGGCGGCGTTCCTTATCGGGGACGATGATTGAGAGGCAGAGGTTAGAGATCGGAAGTTAGAGGTTTGAAGGGTGCATCGGCCCGCTGAAATGGCGGGCCGTTTTATTTTTGAGGGGGGGCGTTCAAAAGTTCAAGAGTTGAAGAGTCGAACAGTTTGTTGAGGCCAATGTAATGCCCCGTTGAATACTCGGGTTGCTTCGGTCCAGAGTCAAAATAAGAAAGCCAGAAATAGAAATGGCCAAACCATACCAGAAGAGCCGCGTATCCGAAACATCTGCTAAGAACGGTCCAGAGCCTCTTCGAAGCAGTCATTTGTTTTTGAAATATTTTAGGCGCTCGAGGACGGCGCCTACTACCAGCGGAAGGGCTACCGTTGCGTCTTCTAAGACTTCGGCTAGTTGGCCGCCTTCTTCGCGGGGGACGAATTTGCCCCAACTTACGGCTTCGGTGTAGGTACTGCCGCTGAGGCCGCCCCAGTGGACGGGTTCGGGACAGATGCGGACGCCGTAGGAGTAACGTTTGAGGGGAAGATTTTTGTAGCCGCGGCGGGCCATGAGTTCAGCGTAGACGCCGAACTGCTGGGACCAGTTGCGGGGGACGCCGCCACCGACGGTGAAGATTCCCATTTTTTTGGTGGCCATCATGGTGTCGGCAAACTTTTCGAAGTCTTCGAAGGGATCGAAGCGGAGTAGCGGACGTTTGTCGCGCTGGCGGCCATATTTGTTGAGGGCGAAGTCGAGGCCGAGTTCGGAATCGGAAAAGGCGGGGACGAAGACGGGGACGTTGTGTTCGTAAGCGGAGCGGAGAATGCCGCGGCCTTGGGTGTGCTTGGTGAGATATTCGCCGATTTTGCGATGGAGCTTCCAACTGCAGACGACTTCCTTGGGATCCCACTTTTCGAAAATGCCATCAACGACCTCTTCGACGTGATCGAGATTGGTTTCTGGTTCGAGAGAATCGTAAACGCGATTGTAGCCGGCGAGGAAGAGTTCGTTGTCGTCCATTTTGCTGGGATCGTAGCGGAAGTGGGAGAGGCCGGTGGCTTCGACGAGGCCGTGAGCCATGAGTGCGCCGGTGGAGACGATGGCTTTGACGATACCGGATTCGATGAGATCGCAGAAGACGAGACCCATTTTGCCGACGGTGAGAGCGCCGGAGAGGGTCATAACGACGAAGCAGTCCTTGTCGCGGGCCATGGCTTCGAGGACGTCGGCGGCGTCGCCGACCTGGCGAGCGGTGTAGGCGGTGTTGCCCATGGCACGGACCAAGTCGTCGATGGTTTTAATTTTGGAGAGATCGAGAGGAAAGATGGGGCGGAGTTTGTCTTTGACAGGGTCGTGAAGGACGCGTCCGGTAACGGTTTTTTTTGGCTTCTTGGCCATCGACTCTCCTGACAGAGCGTGAATGATTGCGGTGTTGCGGTGCGAATAAAAATTGTACGGGTAGTGTACTAGAAGTGGGTAGCACAAATGCAAGGAGAGCGGAAGATAACAGATAGCAGCGATCAGATAACAGGAGGCAAAGACAGAGAAGGTTGCTGTCAGCAACGATTTTTTGAAACGCAGAAAGCTTGCCGCGATCCCTCCACTACGGCCCGACAAACACCGTCGGGCCTCCGGTCGGGATGACAGTTTCGCCTTATTCGCCGCAATGATGAGAAAAATGTTCGTGATAGGATTAATTGTATGAGCGACAAATTTGCTGTGGGACTGGTGCAGATGCGCTGCACTACGAATAAGGAAGAAAATTTAACGCGCGCGGCGGAAAAGATTCGTGAGGCGGCGGGGCGCGGGGCGCAGGTGATTTGCCTGCATGAATTGTTTGCGGGGGAATATTTTTGCCGGACGGAAGATCCGGAACTGTTTAATTTGGCCGAACCTGTGCCCGGGCCGACGACGGAGCGGCTGGCGGCGGTAGCTAAAGAGAAAAAAGTTGCGCTGGTTGTGTCTGTGTTCGAGCGGCGGGCGGCGGGGGTGTATCACAATGCGTGCGCGGTTTTGGACGCGGATGGGGCGTACCTGGGAAAATACCGGAAGATGCATATTCCGGATGATCCGCTGTACTACGAGAAATTTTATTTTACGCCGGGGGATTTGGGATTTCTGAATTTTGACACGAAGTATGCGCGGATCGGGGTGCAGATCTGCTGGGACCAGTGGTATCCGGAGGGTTCGCGGCTGACGGCGATGCAGGGGGCGCAGCTGATTTTTTATCCGACGAGTATCGGGTGGCATCCGCATGAGAAAGGCGCGGTGGGAGCGGCGCAACTGGATTCGTGGAAGACGATTCAGCGGGCGCATGCGATTGCGAATGGGTGCTATGTGGCGGTGGTGAACCGCGTTGGGTATGAGGGGAAACCGGAGAAGGGGGATCCGGGGATTGAGTTCTGGGGGAATTCGTTTGTGGCGGATCCTTCGGGGCAATTGCTGGCGGAGGCGGGAAACGACAAGGAAGAGATTTTGGTGGCGGAGATTGATCCGAAGAAGAGCGAGGAACAGCGGAGGAATTGGCCGTTTTTCCGGGATCGAAGGATTGATGCGTTTGGTGGGTTGACGCAGAGGTGGCTGGGAGAAGAGTGAGTGGCGACTGGAGAACCGCGAAGAGAAGAGTTCACCACAGAGTTAGCAGAGGGGCCGCAGAGGAAACGGAGACGCTTTTAGATACGCATGATGAAGAAATTTGAAGAGGAGGCGCCGGGGGAGATGGGGTTTCGGATGCCGGCGGAGTGGGAGAGGCATGAGGGGACGTGGCTGGGTTGGCCGCATGAGTTGACGGATTGGCCGGGAAAGTTTGCGCCGATACCGTGGGCGTTTGCGGAGATGGTGCGGGTGCTTTCGCAGGTGGAGAAGATTTTTTTGCTGGTGCCCTTCGCAGGGAGCGCTCAGGGCAAGCAATATCGGGCGGCGGAAAAGCGGGTGCGGGGGATTTTGCGGAAGGCCGGGGCGAAGCTGGAGTCGGTGGAGTTTTTTGCGGTGCCAACCGATCGAGGGTGGATGCGGGATTCGGGGCCGATTTGCGTGAAGAACGCGGCGGGCGAGGTGGCGTACAACAATTTTGTATTTAATGGGTGGGCGAAGTATCCGAATCACGAGAAGGATGCGCAGGTGGTGCGGGAGGCGAATGGGCGGCGGAAGAAGCGGGTATTTTTTCCGGAGCACAAGGGGCGGAGGGTCGTGCTGGAGGGCGGATCGATTGACGTGAATGGGCGGGGGACCTTGCTGACTACGGAAGAGTGTTTGCAGAGCAAGGTGCAGGAGAGGAATCCGGGATTTACGAAGGACGATTATGCAGAGGTGTTCCGGAAATATTTGGGCGTGACGAATGTGCTTTGGCTGGGGAATGGGATTGCGGGGGATGACACGCACGGGCACGTGGACGATTTGACGCGGTTTGTGAATGAGACGACGGTGGTGACGATTGTGGAGGAGGATCCGGCAGAAGCGAATTATGCGGCGCTGCAGGAGAATCTGGCGCGACTGAAAAAGATGAAGGATCAGGATGGGCGGGCGTTGACGGTGGAGACTTTGCCTATGCCGCGGCCGGTCTATTTTGATGGGCAGAGGTTGCCGGCGAGTTATGCGAATTTTTATATAGGGAACGGGGTTGTGATTGTGCCGACGTTTAATGACGCTCAGGATCGAGTCGCGTTGAGTACGTTGGGGAGATTGTTTACGGGGAGAGAGGTAGTGGGGATTCATTGCCGGGATCTGGTGTTGGGATTGGGGACGTTGCATTGCATGACGCAACAGGAGCCGGTGGGTGGTGATTAGAAAATAGAAATTGGAAAAATGGAAAGAAAGTGAAAAGAACAACGCAGAGGCGCAGAGACGCTGAGAAGAAGACTGCAAGACCTAAGAGATGAGCGCTGGCGCCATTCAATCGTAAGAGCCCACCTATCGCAAAAACCGCGAAAGGTGGGGCACCCTCAAGTTCGTTCGGCTTGTGGTGTAACAGGGGAGCAAAGCGCACAGCCAGGAATGGCTGTGCCACAAGAGCGGGATAATTCGGGAGGATGGAAATGAATTATTTGCTTGGGATGATTTGGTTGCAGCAGCGGGTGGTGATTGTGGAGTGGCAGCGGGGGTTGATTGGGTGGCTGCTGATTGGGTTGCTGGCTGGGTGGCTGGCTGGGAAGATGGCCCGGGGGCGGGGATTTGGGTGCATCGGGGATATTTTGATCGGGTTGATCGGGTCGGTGATTGGAGGATGGATTTTTACACAGTTGCGGATTGGGTACGAGAATACGTTCTTGTATTCATTGGCGGCGGCTACGGTTGGAGCGGTGCTGTTGGTGTCCGTGGCGCATTTGTTTTTTGGGGGGAAGAGTTAGGAGAAGAGTTCACGCAGAGGGCGCAGAGACAGAGGAAGAGTACAGATTCACGGAGACGAAGAATGAATTCAAGTGTTTTCGACATGGGAAGGCAGACCTTACGAAGCAAAACCAAGCTCTGACCGTGATTCAAACCAAATTAATCAAGATTTTGAGTTGGACAGTTGGGATGGCTGCCGGGGTCTACCTCATTATGGATGGCAAATCTAGGTCAGCCCACTCCCAACAACACCTTCTCTTCGGTGCAGGTATCGGATTAGTCCTCGGGTTGATCTTTGCCCGTAACGTAAAAGCAGTGCGATGATCTCATAGCAAACCTAAATGAGAATTGGGTTCCGGCAGAAGATAATTGACAACTTGCCGTGGTCCCTCCGCTACCCGGCCCGACGCGCCAAACTGCGGCGCGGAGGAAAATCGAGGCACTCCGGTCGGGATGACGGAATAAGAAAAGCGCGCAGCCAGGAATGGCTGCGCCACAAGAGAAGAGGGCGGCGCAAAGCCGCCCTTACGTTTTAGGATTTAGGGTAGTTGGGGTCGGCTTTGACTTCTTTGATTTGGTTGGTGTGGCGTTCGCTGTGGGCGGCGATTAAGAGAATGAACTCGTAGGCGTCCCACTTCTGGCCGTTGGGGCTGTCGGCGGCGTGATCGCGAAGGCCGGCGGTGGTCTTGAGGAAATTTTCGGTGGTAGCACGGCTTTCGACGAAGTGGTCGATGGCAGCTTGCGGAGAGCCGAAGCGATTGGTGGGCTTGATGGCTTCGGGGGCCTGGAATTTGGCTTTGCGTTCGGGGACGTTGGCAATGATGCCGGCATCGATGGCGGCGACGTCGCGGCCGGGAACGGCGGGGGCTTTCATGACGCCGGTTTCGACCTGGCCGCGAATGTAGTCTTCGGCGGCGGCGATGTGCTCCATGCATTCAGCGATGGACCAGCGATCGGGAGCGGGTTTGAAGTTCCACTGGGCGGTGGAGAGGCCCTTGGTGGCATCGAGAACGTCTTGCTTAGTGGATTCGAGATAGGCGAGGGCTTTTTCTTTTTCGGCCGGAGTGACTTCCTGAGCGCGCGCGGCGAGCGCAAAGAAGAGCGCACAGACGAGCGCGAGAGCGACGCTGGATTTTCTGATCATTTCGAGAGTTCCCTTCCCTTTTTGAAAAGTTTGGCGAGGCGGCGGAGTGCCTCTGGTAGGAGTACGTACGGGTGAGAAGAAATATAACAGGGATTTTGGGGGTTGAGGAGAAGAAAGAGAAAGAATTAACACAGAGGGCGGAGAGGAGGAGCACCCTTCGCAAGAAACGCTCAGGGCAGGCAGAGTGCACAGAGAAGAGAAACCCAAGAGCGCAGCCAAGAATGGCCGCGCCACAAAGCGGGGCGCGGGGCGGTGTGGTACGATTTAGAGTTCGAACGTGGAGAGAAACCTTACTTGAGCAAGAGCAAACAATCACTGACAGTTATACCGTTGGGCGGGCTAGGCGAATTCGGAATGAACATGATGGTGTTCCGATTCGGCGACGATATTTTGGTGGTGGACGCGGGGATGATGTTCCCGGAGTCGGAGTTGCTGGGCGTGGACCTGGTGATTCCGGACATTTCGTATTTGAAGCAGAACCGTGACAAAGTGCGGGCGATTGTGCTGACGCACGGGCACGAAGATCACATCGGAGCGCTGCCGTATATTTTGCGCGATTTGAATGTGCCGATTTACGGGTCGCGGTTCACGCTGGCGCTGGTGAAGAAGCGGCTGGATGAAGCGGGGCTGCTGGATTCGGCGAAATTGTTTGAGACGGTGCCCGGGCGGCTGGTGGAGATCGGGCCGTTTGAAGTGGAATTCATTCCGGTGACGCACAGCACAATCGATTGTGTGGCGCTGGCGATCCGGACTCCGTTGGGTGTGGTGATTCACTCCGGGGATTTCAAGATCGACCAGACGCCGGTGGACAATTACCAGTTTGATCTGCATGCGTTCGCGCGATACGGGAACGAGGGAGTGCTGGCCTTGTTCAGCGATTCGACGAACGTGGAGCGGCCGGGATTTACGCCGTCGGAACGGGTGGTGGCGCCGCGGATTGAGGAGTTGGCGCGGTCGGCGCCGCGGCGGGTGGTGCTGTCGTGCTTTGCGTCGTCGGTGCACCGGATTCAGCAGGTGATTGATATTGCGGATCGCGTGGGGCGGAAGGTGGCGTTTGTCGGGCGCAGCATGGTGGACAACGTGGAGATTGCGCACGACCTGGGATACTTGCGGATACCGGATGGGATGGTGGTGCGGCCGCAGGATATCCGGAGTTTTGATCCAAAGAGATTGATTGTGCTGGCGAGCGGATCGCAGGCGGAGCCGATGTCGTCGATGTCGCGGATTGCGGTGGACAATCATCGGTTCGTGACGATCGATGAGAACGATACGGTGATTTTGTCGGCGAGAATTATTCCGGGGAACGAGAAGGCGATTTTCCGCATGCTGGATCATATGTTCCGGCGGCGGGCGCTGGTGTACTACGACAATTCGGCGGGACCGATTCACGTTTCAGGGCATGCGAGCCAGGAAGAGCAGAAGTTGCTGCTGCAACTGGTGAAGCCTAAATATTTTATTCCGGTGCATGGAGAATATAGACATTTGTTCCGGCACGCGGCGCTGGCGCACCAGTTGGGCGTGGTGAGCGGCGAGATTATGCTGTTGGAAGATGGGAAGTGCGTGGAGTTTACGGAGGACGGGGCGTACCGGAGGGACCCGGTGCCTGCGGGACGCGTGTTGGTGGATTCGGGATCGCTGGAAGAGATCGAAGAGATTGTGGTGCGCGACCGGAAGCATTTGTCGGAAGAGGGCGTGGTGATTCCGATTATCGCGATTGACAAGCATACGGGGAAGGTGGAATCGGCGCCGGAGATTGTGACGCGCGGGTTGATGAGCGAGAACGGGAACGAGATGCTGGCCGGGGCGCGGGAAGTGGTGGCGCGGACGGTGGAGAATTCGAATCTGGAGGAGCGGGCGGACTGGTCGGTGATTAAGGAGAAGATTCGCGTGGATTTGAAGAGGTACATCAACAAGCAGACGTCGAAGAGGCCGTTGATTTTGCCGGTGATTCTGGAAGTGTAAGAGTAGTGGCCAGCGACCGGTGGCCAGTGAAGAGGGGAAAAGGTTAACGCAGAGACACAGAAAAACGAAGAAGGCGGCCTAAAGCCGCCCCTACAAATGCGGAACGCAGTGAAAGTGCCTGCCTGAAGTAGATCAGAGAAAGAAGAAGCGTCAGCGCGAAGGAGCATAGGCTAGAATCGTACGCCTATGGAAAAAGTGGAGACGAGTGTGGGGAATGGCGGTGCGGCAGGGCCGGAGAATCCGGCGGTGACGTCGAGGGCTACGTTTGTATTTATTATTGTTACGGTGATGCTGGATTTTCTGGCATTTGGGATTATTGCGCCGGTTTTGCCGAACCTGATTATCCGGTTTGAAGGCGGCAACATGGCGCGGGCCGCAGCGATCACCGGATATTTCGGGTTTGCGTGGAACTTGATGCAGTTTTTGTTTTTGCCGGTGCTGGGAGCATGGAGCGACCGGTTCGGACGGCGGCCGGTGATCCTGATTTCGTGCCTGGGATTAGGGCTCGATTACATATTTATGGCGCTGGCGCCGACCTTGCGTTGGTTGTTTGTGGGACGATTGATCAGCGGGATCACCGCGTCGAATGTGTCGACGGCGTTCGCGTATATCACCGACGTTACGCCGGCGGAAGAACGCGCAAAGAAATTCGGGTTGCTGGGAGCGGCTTTTGGGGTGGGGTTTGTGATCGGGCCGGCGGTGGGAGGATTGCTGGGACATTACAACTTGCGCGCGCCATTTTGGGCGGCGGCGGGATTGAGCCTGGCGAATTTTCTTTACGGACTTTTTGTGTTGCCGGAATCGCTGCCGAAGGAAAAGCGCGCGAAATCGGCGTGGCACATGGCGAACCCGCTGGGATCGCTGACGCTGCTGCGTTCTCATCCGGAATTGGCTGGGTTATCCGTGGTGGTTTTCCTGTACTACCTGGCACATCAATCGTTGCAGAACGTTTGGGTGCTTTACACGGAATATCGGTATGGATGGAACACCCGGAGCGTGGGAATTTCGCTGGCGCTGGTGGGGATTTGTGCGGTAGTTGTGTCGGGGGGCCTGGTGGGTCCGTACGTGAAAAAATTCGGAGAGCGATTCAGCCTGGTGAGCGGATTATTTTATGGATTCCTGGGCTTCGCGGGATTTGGGCTGGCGTGGCGAGGCTGGGGAGCACTGGCGGCGATCCCGTTTATTGCGCTGTGGGGAGTGGCGGGGCCGGCGATGCAATCGTTAATGTCGCAGCGGGTGGATGAAACGTCGCAAGGTAAATTGCAGGGAGCGATCAATTCGCTGCGGGCGCTGACGGGGATGGCGGGGCCGCTGTTGTTCACGCAGGTGTTTTCGGCAGCGATTTCTCCGGGGACGACAGTTTATTTGCCCGGGGCGGCGTATTATCTGGCAGGGTTGATCTTGTTGGGGGCATTGATGGTGGCTGTGATGGTGACGAGGGGCGCGGCGAGGCGGGAGGAAGCGGCGGCGTAAGAGATAGATCCACCACAGAGGACACGGGGAGCACAGAGGGCAGAGCGTAGCGAGAGAAACCCAAGAGCACAGGCAGGAATGCCTGTGCCACATTGTGCGGGTAAGTTGAAGTTTGCTTTTTTATAGTAATGTGACACAATGCGGCCAATTGACGGGGCCGCTTTTTTTGCGCCTGCGTGTTGATGGAAGGCTTAACCATTCATTGGGTTCGTTCCTGCCGGAATGATCCGAAACGAGGCTTGATATGAGTTCACCTGCAATGCAGCCGGAGCAAGTTATCGCCACGCTTCCACCGATGAAGCTGTTTATCGGGGGAAAGTGGGTGGATAGCGATTCGAAGGAGCAGATTGATGTGATCAGTCCAGCTACGGGCAAATTGCTGGCCCGGATTCCGCACGCTTCGACAAGCGATGTGGCGCGAGCGGTGGAAACGGCGCGGGCGGCTTGGGATGGATGGCGGATGACGGCTCCGTTCGAACGGGCGGCGGCGTGCCATCGGATTGCGGACAGGATTTTGGCGCGGAAGGAACAGATTGGGGCGGTGATTTCGCTGGAGCAGGGGAAGCCGTATTTTGCGGAGGCGCTGCCGGAGGTGGAAGAGACGGCGGAGAATTTCCGGATTGCGGCGGAGGATGTGAAGCGGCTGGAGACGCCGATTATTCCGGCGCGCGATCCGAACAAGCGGCTGTTTACGTTCAAGGTGGCGATCGGAACGTGGGGGATTATTACGCCGTGGAACTTCCCTACCGTGATTCCGTCGGAATATTTCGGGCCGGGGCTGGCGGCGGGAAACACGATCGTGTTCAAGCCGGCGGAGCAGACACCGCTGGCGGCGTTTCTCATGACCCAGTGCATTGAGGAGGCGGGGCTGCCGCCGGGCGTATTTAATTTGATTACGGGCGACGGGCCAACGACGGGAGATGCGCTGGTGTCGCATCCGGGGATTGATGCGATTGGATTGACTGGGGAGACGACGACGGGGGACACGATTCAGCGGCGGGCTGGCGTGAAGAAATTGCTGATGGAACTGGGAGGGAACGGACCGCAGATTGTTTTGGAGGATGCGGATTTGCCGCGTGCGGCGCGGGCGGCGGCGTTTGGGGCGTACTTCAATGCGGGGCAGGTTTGCTGCGCCACGGAACGCGTGCTGGTGGACAAGCGGGTGCACAAGGATTTTCTGGATCTGGTGATTCAGGAGGCGAAGAACATCCGGGTGGGAGATCCGTTGCTGCAGGGCGTCACGATGGGTCCGATGAACAATGCACCGGTGCTGGAGAAGACGGAGCGGCATCTGGCGGATGCGGTGCAGAAGGGCGCACGGGTGGTGTTTGGCGGGAAGAGGGCGGCGGGCCAGGCGACGAAAATGTTTTTTGAGCCGACGGTGATTGACGGCGTGAGCACGACGATGCTGTTGAATAAGGAAGAGACGTTTGGGCCGGTGGTGCCGGTGATCACGGTTTCCGAGTATGACGAGGCGATTGCCCTGGCGAATGGGACGGGGTACGGGCTGCAGATGGCGGTGTTCACGCGGGATATTGATAAGGCGTTTTATTTCGCGGAGCGGTTACGCAGCGGGAACGTGGTGATTAACGATACGACGGATTATTGGGAGGCGCATGAGCCGTTTGGGGGAGGCGGAGGTACTCGAAGCGGGTATGGAAGATTGGGCGGAAGATTTACGTTTGAGGATATGACGCATTTGAAGACGGTGGCGCTGCATGTGAATCCGTTGAAGTAAAGAGAAGAGGGCCGAACACAGAGACAGAGGGCGCAGAGAAGAGCGAAGAGGGACCAAGAGGGCGGGGCCCTTCGGGACACAGGGTAAACAAGCCCGGCCCCTACAATTAGGTCAATTGGAGGGGAGAAAGGCGCCCGCCGCGGACGGCGGCCGCTACAAAGGACCGGAGTTTGGGAGAAGTGTCGGTGTTACTACAGGAGAGAGGCGTGAGATTTACGGTGCTGGGTGCGGGGATGATGGGATGCGCTACGGTTTATGACCTGGCGTGCTCGAAGAAGGTTACGGAGATTGTAGTTGGGGATTTTGATTTGCCGCGGGCGGAGGAGGTGGCGAAGAAGTATGGAGGCGGGAAGGCTCGCGCTGTATTTGTGGACGTGAGAAATACCAGTGAACTGGCGAAGCTGCTTGCGGGAAGCGAAGCGGTTTTGAACTGCACGCAATATTACTGGAATCTGGAAGTGATGAAGGCGGCGATTGAGGCGCGGGTGAATTATCTGGATTTAGGAGGGTTGTTTTACACCACGCGGAAGCAGTTGGAGATGGATGAGGAGTTCCGGCGGATCGGGAAACTGGCGATTTTGGGAATTGGGAGCGCACCGGGAATAGCGAATGTGATGGCGCGGTATCTGGCGGACCAGTTGGACCGGGTGGAGTTCGCGGGGGTGTACAACGGGAGCCGGGATTTTCAGACTTATCCGGATGCGATGTCGTTTGGGTTTTCGATTGCGACGATTCTGGATGAGCTGACGATTGCGCCGATGGAGTTTACGAAGGGCAAGTTTGTGCAGCGGGAACATTTTTCGGGCGCGGAGCCGATGAGGTTTAAGAAGCCGATCGGGAAGCTGGTGATGCGGCATTCGATCCATTCGGAGGTGGCGACACTGCCGCTGAGTTTCCAGAGCAAGGGAATTCAAGGAGCGTCGTTCAAGATTAACTACGACCCGCAACTGATTCAGGCGGTGCAGTTGCTGACGGGGATCGGGTTGATGGAGCAGAAGCCTGTGAAGGTGGGCGGAGCGGAGATTGCGCCGCGGGCGTTTCTGGAGAAGATCTTGAAATCGCGGCCGCCTTCGGGAAAATCGCCGAAGGATGTGGAAACGATCCGGGTGATTGTGCGAGGGAAGAAAGGCGGAAAGAAGAAGACGCTTTCGCTGGATGCGACGGCGCGGTATACGACGAAGCCGGATTTCAGCGCGGTGGCGAGGGATACGGGTTTTCCGATCTCGGTAGCGGCGCAGATGATTGCCAGCGGAGGAATTCAAGCGAAGGGCGTGCAGGCGCCGGAGACGGCGATTCCGGCGCGGGAGTTTTTGCGGGAGATGGACCGGAGAGGAGTCCGGATTAGCGGGGGGACATGGCGGTAGGGGAAGTTGGGGGTGTGGGAGGGCTCCGTGGACGGGTGTCGGTGGGGCGTACGTTGAGGTCCTTCGCGGCGCCTGGCCTGCGGTAGGCAGGCAAAAGGCGCGCCGCTCAGGATGACACGCTAAATTAATTTTTTGATTACCAGATAATTGTTGCCACTACACGAATCAGGAAGCGAGAAGGGCGCTGGCGATTAGGGCGAGGACGATGCCGAGTCCCTGCCTGGTGGTGAGCTTCTCGTGGAGAAGGGTGATGCTGATGAGGATGGTTACGACCGGATAGAGGGCGGAGAGAGTTACGACGGTAGAAGCACTTCCCTTTTCGAGGGCCGCGAAAAAGGTGAGGAAGCCGACGAAGGCGAAGAAGCCTCCGAGGGCGGCCCAAGTGAAGCCCGCGGTGTTCCACTCGATTTTAAATTTTTCCAGAAACAACACGATAACGGCAAAGGCGAGCACTCCTACGGTTTGAAACAGGAGCGCCTGGCGGGGCTTGGTGTAATTCGAGGCGAGTTTGCTGAAGACTCCCCAGAGCCCCCAGGTGACGACGGTCATGATGGCGTAAAAGTACCAGGTTTTCAAAAATCCTCCGTGAAGCGGCTGAAAAACGAGTTTGGATATTGTAGCGGGAGAGGGGGGATTTGGCTAAGGGTTGGGATCGGAATAGAGGATGGCAAGTGGGTAGGAGGATGCGCGAAAGTGGCAAAAGCGGAAGCTTCGCTTGCGCACTCAAAGGTCGGCCAGTTGGAAACTAGCGGTGCGAGAAAGGAGCGATTGCCGGCCCTTCCTACGTCAGGATGAACTGGAAGCCGGCGCTACGCTGAGGCCGCTACTTTAGGGCTGCGAGGCGCTTGGTGGCGAAGTCGAGGGAAGGGTTGAGGGAGAGAGCGCGCTGGTATTCCAAGATGGCGGTGGCGCGGTCATTGGATTTTTCGGCGTTGACGGCGAGGGCGAGGTGAACCTGGTCGGCGTGCTCCCACGCAGGATTGAGTTGAAGAATTTTGCGAAGTTGGAGGGAGGAGTCGGCGAGGCGGTTTGTGTTGGCAAGAGCTGCGGCGAAGGCTTGACGTATGGGCAAGGAATCGGGCTGGAGCTGGACGGCGCGCTGGAGGATCTGTGTAGCGCGAACCGGGTCGCCGGAATATTGCAGAGAAATCGCCCACTTATCCAGAACGACGGCGTTGGCGGGTTGCAGGGCGGAAGCGCGTTCAAACGCCTGGGCGGCGCGCTGCCACTGGCCGGCCCGGGAAGCGGTGTCGCCGAGATGAACGAGGGCGCTAAAGTCACCGGGGCCGGCGGCGGTTGCGGATTGCAGGGACGCGGGCGCCGATGCGGAGTTTGCGTTGGCAGCGGCGAGAGAGGCGAGTTGGAAGAAATAGGCGGACTGGGCGGGATCAAGAGTGGCGGCGTGGCGGTACGTTTCCGCGGCGAGCCGCCAATTCTGCTGGAGGGTGTAGACCTTGGCGAGATTGATCCAGGGGATCAAGTAGCCGGGATAAACGCGGATGGCTTCTTTCAGTTGAAGGATGGCCGCGTCGTAGTTCCCTTTGTCGGTGAAATACCAGGCGGCGTTGATGTGTCCAAGAATGTAGTCCGGGTTGAATTGGAGGGCAAGGAGGACGTGCTCGATGGCGCGATCGATCTCGCCGCGGTCGTAGTAGGCGGCGGCCAGTTGGCCCTGGACGACGTAGGAGTTTGGAGAGTGGAGGACGGTTTCGGACAGCAAGGAGTAATTATCGTGGAAGATGGCGACGCGGCGCTCGGTTTGCACAATGTAGAAACCAAAGAGGGCGGCAACGGAAACACCGAGAGCGGCGCGTTGCACGGATGATTCATGGGATTGGGCGTAGATTGCGAGGACGAGGCTTGCAGCGAGAACGGAAAAACCGATGGAGGGAATGTAGAGGTACCGTTCAGTGAAGAAATTGATGGCGACGGAATTGAGGCTGAGAGCCGGAGCCAAGGTAAAAGCGAACCAGCAAAGAGCGAAGGAAAGCACGGGACGGGAGTTTCGAAAATAGAAAATGGAAACAAGGAGAAGCAGACCGAGGAGGAAGCCTGCGAACGCCCACGCGGTGAAGGCAGTGGTCAGGGGAAAGGCGTAGAAATAGTTCATGTGGGTGGGAACGAAGAGTTTGCCGACGTAGCGCGCGAAGACGGCCGGAATGGCGAAGAAGAGTTGCGCCAGGGAGAGCGTGGCGCGATCAGCACGGAGGTGAGGAGAGAAGCCACCGAGTGCGGAGATACGGGCCGCGAGGTAAATGGCGAGAGAGATGAGGAAGGGCGCAAGACGTTTGACAACAGAAGGAAGCGGCACGGGCCGGAATTGCGGATAGAGGAATTCATAACAGAGCAAAACGGCGGGAAACAAGATGGCGGGCTCCTTGCTGAAGAGAGCGGCCAGATAGAACAGAGTGCTGAAAGCGAGGAGGAGGAGCGGCGAAGAAGCCGACTTCGAGCGGTGGTAGAAGAGCATGGCAAGGAGGAGGAAGAGGGCGCACTGAAGCTCAGGGAGGGCGGCGATCCAGGCGACGGGCTCAGCGTGCATAGGATGCAGGGCGAAAAAAAGTGAAGCCCAAAACGCGAGGTTGGGAGCGGCGAGGGAAGCGACGAACAGGTAGACGAGGCAGACAACGGCCGAGTTGAGAAGCACGTTGACGAGATGCCAGGGGAGCGGGTTCGGGCCGAAGAAGTGATATTCAGCGGAATAAACGAGGACCTGGAGAGGACGGTAGTAGTTGCTGCCCTGGGCGGCGTTCTCTTTGCCATTGTGGGCGAAGGCCCAGACGTCGCCGGTGAAAGCCCGGCTTAAATTTTTGGCTTCGAGGACGAGGGAGTTCTTGAGGATCTGGAGCTTATCGTCGGTGACGAACTCGTTGCGGAGAGTGGGGGCGTAGAGGAGAAAGGAGAGGAAGAAGAGGAGGGAGAGATGAAGGAGGCGGGTACGAGATTGAGGAAGAGAGGACGGCGAGGCGATTGCGATGGGCTGGGGAGGTTGGGGAGAGTTTTTGCGTTTTCTGGACAAGATTATGGGAGTTTAACGCAGGGATGGAGGGAAAGGAAAATAGCGTGAGGCAGAGACACCCTTCGCCTAAACGCTCAGGGCAAGCAGAGGGCGGAGAGTTGGGAGAAGAAAATGCCAGGAGGTTCCGGGTGGCGGGAGTTGTGGACAAGCTTGCCGGCAGGATGCCGGCGTTACGTGGGATAGCTTGCCGGGTGGAAAATTGATGGGGCGCATCGGGTTTATTGATTCTAGCGGCGCGGGGGTATAGGCTTGATTCCCACCCGGAGTGAAAGAAGCAGAGAAGAAGGCGGCGTAAAGCCGCCCCTACAACAGATTCAGAATCGAGGGAGGAACGGTTATGGCAACGGCGACGACAGTGATTGAACCCAAGGTGAAGGTTTCGGCTACGAAACTTTTGATTAATGGGAAGTGGGTGGATGCGGTTTCGGGAAAGACTTTCCCGACGATTAATCCTTCCACGGGCGAAGTGATTACGCAGGTGGCGGAGGCGGATGCGGCCGACGTGGACAAGGCGGTGGCGGCGGCGCGGGCAGCGTTTGAAAAGGGCGCGTGGAGGAAGATGTCGGCTTCGGCGCGCGGCGTATTGATGAACAAGCTGGCGGATCTGATTGAGAAGCACGCCGAAGAGCTGGCGGAACTGGAATCGCTGGACAACGGAAAGCCCTATCAGGTGGCGCTGGCGGCGGATTTGCCGCTGACGATTGCGTGTTACCGGTACTACGCGGGATGGGCGGACAAGATTCAAGGGAAGACGATTCCCGTGCAGGGGCGGTATTTCACGTACACGAAGCATGAGCCGGTGGGCGTGGTGGGCCAGATTATTCCGTGGAATTTTCCGTTGCTGATGCAGGCCTGGAAATTGGGGCCGGCGCTGGCCGCGGGTTGCACATCGGTACTGAAGCCGGCGGAGCAGACTCCGCTGACGGCTTTGCGCGTAGGCGAATTGATGCTGGAGGCGGGGTTCCCGGAGGGCGTGGTGAATATCCTGCCGGGGTACGGGCCGACGGCGGGCGCGGCGATTGCCCGGAACATGGATGTGGACAAGGTGGCGTTTACGGGATCGACGGAAGTGGGACACCTGATTATGCGGGCGGCGGCGGATTCGAACCTGAAGCGGGTGACGCTGGAGTTGGGCGGGAAGAGTCCGAACATTGTGTTTGCGGATGCGGATATGGACAAGGCGATTGAGGGGGCGCACTTTGCGCTGTTCTTCAACCAGGGGCAGTGCTGCTGCGCGGGGTCGCGCTTGTTTGTGGAGGAGAAGTGCTACGACGAGTTTGTGGATAAGAGCGTGGCGCGGGCAAAGAAGCGGACGGTGGGCAATCCGTTCGACAAGAAGACAGAACAGGGGCCGCAGGTGGACAAGGACCAGTTTGACAAAGTGATGGGTTACATCGAGATCGGCAAAAAGGACAAAGCGAAACTGGTGGCGGGAGGAAACCGCGTTGGCGACAAGGGATATTTTATTGAGCCGACGGTTTTTGCCGATGTTCAGGACAACATGCGGATCGCGCAGGAGGAGATTTTCGGGCCGGTGATGTCGATCCTGAAGTTCAAGGACGTGAGCGAAGTGGTGGAGCGGGCGAACAAGTCGCTGTATGGCTTGGCGGCGGCGGTTTGGACGCAGGACATCACAAAGGCTCATGCGATTGCGGATGGCGTGCGAGCGGGAACGGTGTGGGTGAATTGTTATGACGTGTTTGACGCCGCGGCGCCGTTTGGAGGGTTCAAGCAATCGGGGCTGGGACGGGAACTCGGAGAGTATGGGTTGGCGAATTATACGGAGGTTAAGACGGTTACGGTGAAGCTGTAGGGAGAGTCGGGAGTTGGTAGTCGGGTGTTAGGAGTCGACAGCTGACAGTCTACAGTCGACAGCTTCGGAGGGCCGGGCGAGCCCGGCCCCTACAAAGGCTAGAGAGTGGATTGTTGGGAGGTTCGGCTTAGTGCGCAAAAGCGGAAGCTGCGCTTCCGCACTCAAAGGTTGGGCCACCTGAAGGTGGCCGCTACGGGAAGGTCAGGGGTCCAGTGCGCTGGGCCCCTCTTTTTTATGGCGATTGTTACGCGACAGTATGAGACGAAGGATTTTGGACGGCTACATAAGCTGGACCAGGAGTGTTTTCCGCCGGGGATTTCGTACAGCAAGTGGTCGCTGCATTATTATTTGAGTTTGCCGGGAGCGGATTGCTTGGTGGCGGAAGAGGGGAAACAGATCGCTGGATTTATTCTGGCGGAGGAGAACCCGCCGCTGGGACACATTATTACTTTGCATGTGGCAGAGAACTTTCGGAGGCGGGGCGTGGGAACGATGCTTTTGCTGGAAATGGAGAAGCATTTTGCGTTTAAGGGGGTGCAGGCGGTGTTGCTGGAGACGTCGGTGGAGAATGAGAGCGGGATTGCGTTCTGGGAGCGGCATGGATATCGTACGGAGGCGGTGGTGAAGAAATATTATTTGGGGAAGATTGATGCATATGAAATGAGGAAGAAATTAGAAGTCAGAAATTAGAAGTCAGAAGTTAGAGATCAGAAATTGGAACAGATGGCGGGTAAGAAATAGAAAAAGATAACGCAGAGACGCGGAGGGCGCGGAGGGCTCGCAGAGAAGAGAAACCCAAGAGCACAGGCAGGAGTGCCTGTGCCACATAGAGGAGAATCCACAAACCTCAGTGAAGAATGGGAGTAAAAGAGGCTGAAAGAATACCAAGCATGGAAGAGCGTGTCGCGTCTACGGCGCTTGGGGAGATTTTTGGTCTTGTACCCAGCCCTTACGGGCTGGGCTAAGTTCTACCGCGCCTACGGCGCTCAGGAAAGAAAACTACCGGGAGAAAATGCGTGAGCGATTACTTGTTGAGTGTGATTTTGGGGGTGGTGGAGGGGTTGACGGAGTTTTTGCCGGTGAGTTCGACGGCGCATCTGCGGATTGCGGAAGCGCTGATGCATATTGACCTGGGCAGCGGGTACTGGAAGATGTACACGATTGTGATTCAGTTGGGGGCGATTTTGACGCTGCCGATTTATTTCCGGGAGCGGATTGCGAAGTTTCTGGGGACGTTCCCGAAGGGAGAGCGCGGGGATCGGACGGTGTTGACGCATCCCTTGAGTTTGGTGCTGGTGGCGTTTGTGGTTACGGCGATACCGGCATTTTTGATGACGAAGATTATTGGGAAGCATCTGGAGAGTTTGACGATTATCGGGAGCGCGCTGCTGATTGGCGGGATTGTGATGTGGTTTGTGGATGCGCGGAATGCGAAGGCGGAGGCGGCGGGAGAGAAGGCGCCGGGCGGGTTGATTAAGATTTGGCATATGGAGGATATGAGTTTGGGGCAGGCGGTTTGGATCGGGGCGTGCCAGATCCTGTCGGCGGTGTTTCCGGGGACTTCGCGATCGATGTCCACGATTGCGGCGGGGCAACTGGCGGGGATGTCGCGGGCAGCGGCGCTGGAATTTTCGTTTTTCCTTTCGATACCGACGATGGTGGTGGCGACTTGCTATGACTTGTTGAAGTCGGTGGTGGGGAAACATGCGGATGCGATTTCGGTTGCGCACATTGACGGGCACGGATGGATTGTTTTGGGGATCGGGTTTTTGGTGTCGTTTGTTGTGGCCTACGGATCGGTGGCCTGGTTCATGGCTTGGGTGAGGAAAAGAGGATTTGGGCCGTTTGCGATTTACCGGATTGTGCTGGGGGTGGTGGTTTTGTATTTTGCTTCGCGGTTGGGGTGAAGAGAAGTGGGACAGTTCACACAGAGGACACAGGGTAAGAGCACCTTTCGACTTCGCTCAGGGCAGGCTGAGGGCACAGAGAAGCGAGCACAGCAGCGCAGGAAGGAATGGCTGTGGCTGGGAGTGTGCTGGCCGGCTGGAAGCCGGCGCTACGCGTGTGGTTGATTCAAGTTTGGAAACATGGGACAAGACGGGCTTGTGCGGGGGCGTGGGTTTGTTATGATTTGGACGTTCCTCGTGAGCAGGAGCTACAGCGCCGCTTCTTGCTCAGCGACACAGCGGAATTGTTGTGCTCGCATATACTCAGCCTTCCCCGGCTAAAAAACGGCCCGCCTCAGAAGGCGGCCCCTACATAGGCAAGAGCTGAGGAGAACTTCGTGCGCTTCCTGACACCTACTGAAAATAAACGGCTCAATGAGCTGATTGGATTTTTGTGCATTGTGGCGGCGGTCCTGATTGGGCTGGCGCTGATTTCGTATTCTCCGCGGGATGCGGCGTTCAATGTGAGCGCGACCGGCGGGGAGGATCACATCACACGCAACTGGATGGGGCCGGTGGGGGCGTATTCATCCGACCTGTTGTTCCAGATATTCGGGTTCGCGGCATTTTTGATTCCCGTGGCGCTGGGGATTTTGGGGTACCGGTGGTGCCGAAGCCGGGCGATTGATTCGCAGGCGGCGACGCTTTCGGGATATGTGCTGCTGATGTTGTCGCTCCCTTCCCTGCTGTCGCTGGTGAAATTTCCGGAAGTGCGGGGGGCGGTGCCGGCTGGAGGTGTGCTGGGTTCGCTGGTTTCGAGCGGATTGCAGAGCGGATTTAATTTTTGGGGCGCTTTCCTGGTGGCGGGAGCGCTGCTGGTGGTGTCGCTGTTCATGACGACGAGATTTTCGTTCAGCGGGGCGCATGCCTGGGCGAG
>DASYXF010000092.1:0-1738 GCA_035935335.1 Candidatus Acidiferrum sp. | reverse complement strand
GCGAGAAAGCCACAAGCTCTATCCCGAATTCATTTCCGCGATTGAAAGGGCGAGTGGAACGCCTGTCGAATTTCACCAATGCGGAGCGTTAGAGATTTTCCTTGCTCCGCATGGTGGAACAGATCGCGACGAGCGAGTTGCTGAAATTCGGCGCCACGGAATTTCCGCGGAGCCAATATCACTATCCGAAGCACTGCGTAAGGAGCCAATGCTAAATCCGGTGGCGCAGGCCGTGGCGTGGATTCCGGAAGAAGCATATGTGAGTCCGCGTGAACTGACTCAAGCTATGCTTGCCGCCGCGACAAACTCCGGCGTTGAGATCCGCGCTGGCTCTGAAGTCATTTCCATTTTGGCGGGACACAATGGTTGCGAGGGCGTCCTGGCGGGGGATTCGACCACGATGAAAGTTGGCCGCATTGACGTGAGAGCCGGCGAGAAAATCCATGCCAAGAAAACCATCATCGCGGCGGGGTGCTTTTCCGGAACCATCGGATGGATGGAACGTTATGCGCCCACTCGTCCCGTGCGTGGCCAAATGGTGGCGCTGGGCAGTACAGGCGGCGGACTGCGTTGCATCTTGCGCTGCGAAGATGGTTATTTGGTCCCGCGCAAGGACGGCCGAGTTGTCGCGGGAAGCACGCTGGAAAATGCAGGATTCGAAAAACAAGTGACGTCAAGGGGGTTAGGGAAAATCCTGAAGGCGGCGATTGGTCTCGCCCCTGAGCTAGAAAATGCGGCGATCGGTGAAACGTGGTCGGGCCTGCGCCCTGACACGCCGGATCATCTTCCCATTATCGGACCCACGGATATCGAAGGGTTGTTCATCGCCACCGGGCACTTTCGCAATGGAATCCTGCTGGCCCCCGCGACCGCGAAATGCATCACCGAATGGGTTCGCGAGGGGAAATCTTCCATCAATGTCGAGAATTTTAGTCCGCTGCGATTTGCGGCAGCTGCGCGCGGGGCGAAATTCCAGGGCTAGTAGGGGATTCGCCTGCGCTGGGGCCTGCGGAATTCCGGCCCGGGAATAGTCGAGGCTTCTCCAAGAGAGGTGAAATTTATTTTCTCGGCGAGAAGATACAGGGGCCGGTTCAATTCGACGGTCAGAGTCGTACCGCGAGGCAATACAGCTTCAGGACCGCGTGTCAACAACACAGTGGCGAGTCCAGCCGCAGCGCCAATTCCCGCGCCGATTCCAGCTCCCTCGCCGCTCCTCGCCGCGATAGCGCCAATGAGGGCACCGGAGCCGGTATCTCTGATGACAGTTCCCGCGTCTCCCGTTTTGTCGGAATCGCCCTTGACCGCACCTTCGTTATTCACTGTTTCATTTCCGCCCGTGTCGGCGTCTCTCGGCGCGGCGTTGAAATCCACATCATAGGCGTTGGGCAGGATCAGGTGATTGAGTTTGATTCCCAGTTCAGCCGTGCCATGGACCCTGCCGGGTCGTTTGACTTCTGTAACTTCTCCGTCCACATAGGAGCCAGCAGGAATCAAAATGTGGCTGTCGATCACAATGGGATAAAGTGTTTCTAGGTAAACGCGGTCGCCGACGTGGGCGCCGCGCGTGGAAACCGCTGTGTGCAAGACGAGGGGCAACTGGGTGCCCTTGGGCACGACGTAGTATTTCGGGGCGGAGGGTGCGGCTGCCTGCCCCGGCGTATCGGCAGGGGGAGCCGACTGCTGCGCGGGAGGATTGGCCGACTGTGCAGAAAGCGCAGGAGCAACCACGCACATCGCA
>DASYXF010000091.1:0-29579 GCA_035935335.1 Candidatus Acidiferrum sp. | reverse complement strand
TTCATGGTAATCAAGAAGCCCAACGGCTATGGAACGGCGCTGGACGCCTGCCTGATTTGCGGCGCCGACGGCTACCGCCAGGACGGGCAGAACGTCATCTGCCGCCGCTGCGCTTCGGCGATTTATATTCCGTCCATCGGGCAAAAGGGCGGCTGCAATCCCATCGGGTTCACGTCGCAGGTACAAGGCGACAATGTGGTCATCGATGTTTCCTCGGTGACCAAAGCTGCGGAAGAGATTCCGCGATAGGAGATTTAGCGCGCTCACCAACCCGCACAACTAAATGTTCCTTCGACTCGTTGCCGACTCGTTCACGCGCCGGCCCAAACGCAAAATGCTCACCCTGGCCGCGCTGGCCTTGGGGATGGCTGTGGCCACTGCCGCGCTCAGCGTGTCGTTGGACGTGGGCGACCGCCTGGCGCAAGAATTTCGCAGCCTCGGCGCAAACTTGTTGGTGACCCCGGAAGCGGACTCCCTGCCACTGGAAATTGGCGGCGTGGATTATCGCCCCGCGAATGCCGGCGCCTACCTTCCCGAAGCCGACCTCGGCAAACTCAAAACAATTTTCTGGCGCTTCAACATCATGGCCTTCGCCCCGATTCTGGACAATTCGGTTTATCTGGCAAAGAAATCTGCAAATGATCAGAAACCACCGCAGAAGGTACAGTTGATCGGAACCTGGATCAACCACGCGGTGAAGATTCCCGATGGCACAACCTATCAAACGGGAATTGAGAAAACGAACCCCTGGTGGCAATTAAAATCGGGCCGATGGTTCGATGAAAACCAGGCCGACGAGGAAACAGAAGTCGTGGTTGGGGAGAAGCTCGCGAAGAGTGCGGGAATTACGGTTGGTTCGGAATTATATCTATCGGCAAGTATTCTTTCTTCGGTGCTGTTCCCTGTAAAAGTTGCTGGGATTCTGACAACCGGAGGGTCCGAAGATCAGGGAATTGTCGCGCCGCTGAAGTTTGCACAGAAAATGTCCAATGAACCTGGTGAATATCGCAGGCTTTATGTGAGCGCACTGACCAAACCCGAAGACGCCTTCGCGCGCAAAGACCCGAAAACCATGACCCCGGCGGAATTCGACACCTGGTACTGCACGCCGTACATTTCGTCGATCGCGCTGCAGATTAGCGAGGAGTTGAAGGGAACCGACGTGCGCGTAATCCGGCGCGTGGCCGAAGGCGAGGGCACGATTCTGACGCGGGTGCGCACCCTGCTCTGGCTGGTGACATTCGCGGCGCTCCTGGCGGCAGCGCTGGCCGTCGGAGCCTCGGCGGCGGCTTCGGTCATCGAGCGGCGCACGGAAATCGGCTTGATGAAGGCGCTCGGCGCCGGCTCCGGCCTGGTAGGCGTCCTGCTGGCGGCGGAGCAGTTGCTGGTGGCATTTGTCGGCGGCGGAATTGGCTATGCCGTGGGCATCCTGCTGGCGCGCTTGCTCGGACAAAAAATATTTGGATTCACTCCGGAGCCGAAGCTCTTCTTACTCTTCATCGTGCTGGTGCTTGCCTCGCTCATCACGCTGCTAGGTAGCGCTTACCCGCTCCGCCGCGCTTCGCAGTATGACCCCGCACCCATCCTGAGGGGCGAGTGATGGGGGACTCTTCCATGTTCTGGCGCATTGTCCGTCGGCTGATCACCGCGAATTACGGCAGGCTGTTCGTCATTCTGTTGGCATTGGGTGCAGGCGCGGCGATTACTTCGTCGTTGCTGAATCTGCAGATTGATGCCAAACGGCGGTTGACGACGGAATTTCGCGCCCTGGGTGCGAATGTAATCGTCGCTCCCCGCGACGCGAATGCGAATTCAGGCGGCGGCACGCTGCAACAGGATTTGCTTGCCAACCTGCCAGCGGAAAATGCCGGGAAACCCGTACCCTCGGTGGCCTTTCTGTACGTGATTGGCGCGGTGGCCAAGGCCGGGGAAATCCATCACCAAGCGGCCGTTATTGCGGGTGCCGAAGGGCAAGGCTTGACGAAAGTGCGCCCCGGCCGGCGCACGGAATATTCCGCGGAGCTTGAAACGGATCCGTCGGCCTGCGAAGTCGGCGCCAAGGCGGCCGCGCAGTTCAAAGTTCACACTGGAGATTCGCTGCATCTGCGCAATCAGGGCAGGGAAGCGACGTGCAAAGTGTTCGCCGTAGTAGCCACAGGCGGCGCCGAGGATACGCAAATTTTCACCAAGCTTGCCACGGCGCAAAACCTTGCCGATCTCCCAGGACGCATTAGCCTGATTCAGCTAAGCGTTACCGGTACGCCGGATTCGATTGACCGCTTCATAAACGCGCTCGCCCAACGCCTGCCAGGCGCGGACGTGCACGGCATCAAGCAACTCGCCGAAGCCGAAGGCAAACTCTATAACCGCATCAGCGGCCTGCTTTCGACCACAGTAGTCATCGTGCTCTTTTTGACTTCGCTCTGCGTCATGGCGGGAATGAGCAACGTAGCCATCGAGCGCAAGAATGACGTCGGCCTGATGAAAGCGATCGGCGGCTCCGTGCGTCGCGTAGTCCGCCTGTTCCTCGCGGAAGCGATCTTGATGGGCATTGTCGGCGGCCTCATCGGTTCGGCCTTCGGCATTTTGGGCTCCATCTGGCTCGGGAAAGCCGTCTTTGGCGTGGCTGCGCAGCCGCGCTGGATTGTGTATCCTGTTTCTGTAGGCATCACCATACTGGTTTCAATCGCCGCCGCATTCCCCCTGCGCCGACTGGCGAGCGTCCGGCCTGCAAACGTCTTTCGAGGTGAAGCGTGAACGCGCAAGTGCGCATTGAATCGCTGGTGAAGGAGTATGGAACGCTTCGCGCGTTGAACGGCATCTCTTTCCATATTCAGGCCGGCGAGTGGGTTGCGTTGATGGGACCGTCGGGCTCTGGAAAAACCACTCTGATCAATATCTTGGGCGGGCTGGACACGCTGACTTCGGGCCACGTCATAGTGGACGGCGTAGACCTGGCCAAACTCTCCGAAAACGACCTGGTACGCTACCGCGCGGAGAAAATTGGCTTCGTATTTCAGCAGTTCCACCTGGTGCCCTACCTCAGCGCCCTCGAAAACGTGATGCTCGCCCAGTACTTTCACAGCGTCACGGACGAGTCGCAGGCCGCGGAAGCCCTCAAGCGCGTCGGATTAGGTCACCGGCTTACGCACTTGCCTTCGCAGCTTTCCGGCGGCGAGCAGCAGCGCGTGGCGATTGCGCGGGCGTTAATCAACCAGCCGAAATTGATTCTGGCCGACGAGCCGACCGGCAACCTGGACGAAGCCAACGAAGAAATCGTCATCGGACTTTTCCGCGAGTTGCACAGCGCCGGCCACACCATCCTGATGGTCACGCACGATCCGGACATCGCCCAGCAAGCCGACCGCAAAATTGAGCTGGTGCACGGCCACCTGGCGGTCGACCAGCGCATCTCGATGGACGACGGCATTCACTTCGACCACCTGCTCGAACAGATCTGGGTTTGCGGAGAGGAGGGGCGGCCCTCGGACATCGAACACATTCGCACGCCCGGCGGCGTGGATCCGGTGCGGACCCTCGCGCGCATGGAAGACTTGCGCCTCGTTCAAGTTCTCGAAGAACACTTGGTTCAACTGACCGATCGCGGCAAGAGCCGCGCGCGCGACGTCGTGCGCCGCCACCGGTTGGCGGAGCGCCTCTTCAAGGACACCTTCCGCATTGACGATCACGAAGCGCACACCCAGGCCTGCAAGTTCGAACACATCATCAGCCCGGAGCTCGACCAGCGCATCTGCTCGTTCCTGGGGCACCCGACGACCTGCCCTCACGGCAACCCGATTCCTCCAGGCGAATGTTGCGATCATAAGAGCAACAAATAGCGTTGTCTGCTCAGCTATGTTCTTCTAGGCCGTTTTTCAAACGTGCGGGAACGCAGTAAACTGTTTGCTACCGACTACTGACTACCAACTACCGACTGCCTATCCTCATGCCTATACCCATCGATCAACGCAAAAAACCCACCGCGGTGAAAATCCACGTAAAAACCGGCGCGGGCGTGGACATCACCTGGGCCGACGGCCATTCCAGCCATTACGATTTCACTTTTCTCCGCGACCAGTGCCCCTGCGCGACCTGCAACGACGAGCGCGCCAAGAAAGACGCCACGCCCGCGGCGAATTTGCTTTCCTCTCCGCTCCTGCCCATGTACAAGCCGAAGCCCCGCGCCCAGGCCGCCACCCAGGTCGGCAACTACGCCGTGCAGATCAGTTTCACCGACGGCCACTCCACCGGAATCTTCAGCTACGACTACTTGCGTACCCTTTGCCCATGCGAGGAGTGCGCGCGCGCCTTTCGCGAAACGTCCGAGAATTCCCAGCAAAAAACCGTTTAGCCGTTTGCTGGACTTGTCTCTCGAAAAATGGGAGCATTGGAATCTGCAGGTCTAACTACCCGTAAATGAGCAGCACTCCCCAAAGCCCGGCTGCCAAGGGCAGCCAGAGCAGCGGTATTCCGCGCGTCCTAGTAGCGACCACGGCGCTGTTGAGCTTCATATCCTTCTGGCGCGCAGCCGCCATCGTCCTTAACGACCTTGCCTCCTCGGCGTATTACGCCGGCGGCGAGGCCGAAGGCTACATCGGCAAAGCCGCTCCCTGGTTCATTCTCGCCATCATGTTGTTTTCCTACGCCGTCCGCGCGGTGTACGTGGAAAGCTGCAGCATGTTCGTCCGGGGCGGTGTCTACAGGGCGGTGAAGCAGTCTCTCGGCGGCTCCCTGGCGAAATTCAGTGTTTCGGCGCTGATGTTCGATTACATCCTCACCGGCCCGATCAGCGGCGTAGCGGCGGGGCAGTATCTTGCCGGACTCATCAGCGATCTCCTGCAGTATTTTCATGTCAGCGGGCCTCTATCGGGCGGCACCGTCGATTTCGTCAGCGCCAGTTTCGCGATCGTGGTGACATTGTATTTCTGGTGGGAAAACACCAAGGGGATTCCGGAGTCGAGCGAAAAAGCGCTCCACATCATGAAGCTCGTGACGGTCATGGTGGTGATCCTCATTGGTTGGTGCACCTATACCGCGTTCATTCGCCATTCCGTCCTGCCGCCCTTTCCGCACCCGCGCAACCTCCGGCTAAGCCAAAGCGCTTTGGGCTGGTTGGCGCACAGCAGCCTGCCGCATATGTTCGGCATCATTGCCATCTTCATCGCCCTGGGGCATTCGGTGCTGGCGATGAGTGGAGAAGAATCGCTGGCGCAGGTCTACCGCGAAATCGAACATCCCAAACTTCCGAACCTGAAAAAAGCCGGGCTGGTGATTTTCATTTACAGCCTCGTGTTCACCTCCCTGGTTTCTTTCTTCGCGGTGATGATCATTCCAGACTCGGTCCGCCAAGGTTACCTGGAGAATCTGATCGGCGGCCTGGCGATGAGCCTCGCGGGTCCGATCTATGTGCGGCTCATCTTCCATGGATTCGTGGTTGTGGTCGGCACGCTCATTCTTGCAGGCGCTGTGAACACAGCGATTGTGGGCTCGAACGTGGTCCTGAACCGCGTTTCCGAAGACGGTGTGCTCAGCTCCTGGTTCCGCCAGCCGCACCGGAAATACGGCACCAGCTATCGCATCATTAACATCGTCGTCGCCCTCCAGGTGATCACCATCATCATCAGCCGCGGCGACGTGACCTTTCTGGCAAACCTCTACGCGTTCGGCGTGATCTGGAGTTTTGCCATGAACGGGCTGGCCGTGCTCGTTCTCCGCTACACCAAACCAGGGCATCGCGATTTCCAGGTCCCTCTCAACTTTTATGTCCGCGGCGTCCAGGTCCCGGTCGGGCTGATTCTGATTACCCTCACGCTCTTCCTCATCGCCGTTACCAACTTGTTTACCAAGCCCGTCGCCACCATGGCCGGCGGTGCCTTTTCCGTTCTGTTGTACATCGTCTTCACCATTTCCGAACGGCGTGCCCGGCGTGCCGGCGCCCATGTCGAAATGGATCAGTTCAACCTCGAGATGGAGGGCGAACTTACACCGGAAGCCGTTGGTGCGAAGGCTGGCAATATCCTGGTTCCCGTCAGCAACCACTACAATCTTTACCATCTCGCGAATGTGCTCGACCGGATCAAACCCGGCAGGCGTGACGTCATCGTTCTCCACGTCAGGTTGCTGAGGCGCTCCGCATCGGGCGAAAACGAACTGGAAGCCTACCAGCTTTTCGGCAGCATCGAGCAGCACCTCTTTTCCCAGGCCCTCTCGATGGCCGAAAAGCGTGGGAAAACCATCCGGCTCGCCGTTGTCGCCTCGAATGATATTTGGGACGCGATTTTGCGGGCGGCTACTTCGCTTCAGTCCAGCACCATTGTTGTCGGCCACTCACCTAAGGAGCCCACGGAAGAGCAGGCGCGGCACCTCGGCGACGCGTGGGAAAAACTGGGCGACCCGAAGCCGCAGTTCAACCTGGAAATCCACATGGCCAACGGCGACAAGGTCTACAAAGTCCTTGGCCCGCACGCCCCGAACCTCACTGCCAACGAAGTGAACCTGCTTCATCGCCTCTGGCTTCGCTTCAGCGAATCCGCGGCCCCGCTGGAGCTCCACCACCATGACGTCGTGCATTTTGCGCTGGAAGAAGTAATGAAGGAAGTAGACGACGGCCAGGAAGAAGCCGTCATCAACCGGCTGAAGGCCCACCTGGAATCCAACGTGAAGAAAAAACCTCCCGTGATTTAGAAGGTTTTCTCATAAAGAGACATTCGAACGGCTCCACTTGCCGGTACTAGATCGCGCTTCAAAATCCTAACCACTTCTCTTTCCGCCACTTGAAAGTTTTGTCCGATATTCCGTTAACCTGACAGAATAACCTTCAAGTATTACTTTCAATGTCGGCGCGCCGACATTTTTCCGCGCACCGCACCATGTACTGTTGCTTCCCCGTGAAAACCTCCCGTGCTAAACCACGCTGGTGCAATGCCCGCATTTCTTCGCAGCAACAGGAATCGCCATCGCGCATTGGGGGCAATCCTTAGTCGTCACCGGCCCCGGCGGCTTTGGCATCCAGCGATTTACCGATCGCACGACCAGGAAGACCACAAAGGCCACGATCAGAAAATTGATGACGGTATTGATGAAAACACCGTAATTCAGCGTAGCTGCGCTGTGCTTCTTCGCTTCCGCGAGCGACTCATAGGGTGTGCCGCTCAGGTTGATAAATAACTGCGAAAAATCGACGTGGCCCAAAAGCCGCCCGATCGGCGGCATGATGACGTCGTCCACCAGGGAAGAAACAATTTTTCCGAAAGCCGCGCCGATGATCACGCCAACCGCCAAGTCCAGCACACTTCCCCGCATCGCGAATTCTTTGAATTCTTTCAGCACGATAGTTCTCCTCTTCGAAGATGCGAGCGGAAAATGGACGCTCGCAGGCAGGTCTTCCCTCCGGGCGGAGGGAAGCGTTGATTGCCCGGCATTATAGCTGAATGGAACCTAACGCCGCAAAATGAGGAGGGAACCGAAGACGCCGCGCAAGAGGAGGATGAAGCCGGCCGTCGCGAGGAGTTTGACCACCCAGTCGAACGGAACGCGGGTGATGGCTAGCATCACCACTCCTAGCAGCACTAGCGATCCGCCGCGATTCCATTTCTGCCACTTGGCCCAGAATTGCCCGGGTTTTGCCAGCGCCAGCAGGCCCCACGCAATCAGCCCAACGCTCAGCACCAGCCAGCCGAGGCCGTGACGATCGAAATAGATTCGTCCGTTGGCCGCAAGCCAAATTACCAGCGCGCCCAAAAGCAGGAACACCAATTCTGTCAGCAATTGCGTCAGGCGCGCGGGCGAAAGCATGCAACCTCGATGCTTAAGAAACGCGTTCGATGCGAACCTTCATTGTGACGGGAACGCGCGGGCGATCCATGCCGTCACGCGAGGTCTTGGAAATTTTGTCGGCAATGTCCTGGCCCTCGACAACTTCGCCGAAGATGGAGTGGCGGTTATCGAGGTGCGGCGTCGGCGCCACCGTGATGAAGAATTGGCTTCCGTTGGTTCCCGGCCCGGCGTTCGCCATCGAAAGTTTTCCGGCCTTCGAATGGCGCAGGCTGGGGTGGAATTCGTCGGCGAATTGGTAGCCCGGGCCCCCGCGGCCGTCGCCCTGCGGGCATCCGCCCTGAATCATGAAGTCGGGAATCACCCGGTGAAAAATCAGTCCGTCGTAGTAAGGCCGCTTTTCTTTCTTCCCGCTGATCGGATCCCGGAATTCCTTCGTTCCTTCGGCGAGGCCGATAAAATTCTCCACCGTCTTGGGCGCCTCTTTATCAAACAGCCGGCAAACGATGTTGCCCAACGAAGTCTCAAAAATTGCGTACGTTCCTGCGGGTCGCGCCATGTGCTCTCCTTTTTTGGTGTACTTCACATGTTACTGTTTTTTCGGAAAGCAAAGCAAACGCGGCGGCTCGCCTGCCGTTGCGGATCGATTTCTGATGCAATCAGGAAATTTTGCTCCCGGCTGCTAGAGATTCAGCCGGACTCATTGTGTCGGTGAAAACCCTAATTCCACCCTTTTTGTTTACGGAGTTCGGTGATGTGCGCCGTATGATGCCGGCCGTGCCACGCGTACAGGAACAGCAACCAGTCAACATTTTTCAATCCAGACTCAGAATGCCGGATCGGCCGGGCGTATTGCTCGGGCGTGACGGTTCTCAGGAGCCGAACCCAGCGATCGTGCAGCGGTTCGAGAAGCTTCAGCGAAATGTCCACCGGCGCGTGCTGTGCATCCTCCAGTCGCGCCCAGTCGGCCTCCTGGTACGCCTTAATCGGGGGCTCGGTTTCCGTCAACCCGAGTCGCAGGCGAATGTAGGCATTGATGTGACTGTCGGCAACGTGATGAACCACCTGGCGCACAGTCCACCCGCCTTCGCGGTAGGGGGTTTCAAGCTGCGCGTCGGTGAGCCCCGCAACGGCCGCGCGCAGCCTCGCCGGGGTGTTGGCAATATCTTCAATCGCAGCCTGGCGCAGCGCGGGAGTAATCGCCGCCGGCATCACAAAATCTCCAATGGGATATCGCGGGTCCATGACGGCTCCTTGAGGGCATAACTTTCGAACGCGATTCCACTCTAAAAGAGCGGGGTTGCCGCGTCCACCCCTGCGCAATTTAGACGCATCGCCAAATTGGCCGTTTCTCCGATATTCCTCCACAAACTTGCGCTCTGGAAAATCGCGGAGACACTAGAATCGAGAGAGCATCTTTGCCGCCCGGGCCACACCGACCTCCGTCGCCGGGGGATGCTACAATCTTTGCCTTGCGCCTTGTGGGCTATGTACCGGCAAGCGGTCTTTCCGAATCTAAGGGATGGAGCTTTTTCTAATGCACAATGTGGTAATCATCGGGAGTGGATGTGCCGGCCTGACCGCCGCGATCTACACGGCGCGAGCCAATCTGAAGCCCATCGTTCTCGACGGACACGAGCCCGGCGGACAGCTCTCCCTGACCACGCACGTCGAGAACTATCCCGGCTTTCCCGACGGAATCATGGGACCGGAACTTATCGAAAACATGCGCAAGCAGGCCCAGCGCTTTGGCGCGGAATTCAAGGCCGGGGCTGTTACCGAAGTTGATTTGACGAACCCCCCGTTCAAAATCACCGCGGGGAAAGAAGTCTACGAATCCCGCTCCGTGATCGTGGCGGCTGGAGCGTCGGCGCGGTTGCTGGGGCTGGAGGGTGAAAAGGAACTGATCGGCCGCGGATTGTCCACCTGCGCGACGTGTGACGGATATTTCTTCCGCGGAAAACCGATCGCTGTTGTTGGCGGCGGCGACTCCGCAATGGAAGAGGCCAACTTCCTTTCGCGTTACGCCAGCCGCGTCTACTTGATCCACCGCCGGGACGAGTTCCGCGCCTCAAAAATCATGATCGATCGCGCGCGGGCCAATGAGAAAGTCGAATTTGTCACGCCGTATGTGGTGGACCAGATCTTGGCCCCCGAAAAGGTGGTCACAGGCGTGCGCCTGAAGCACGTCAAGACCGGTGAAAAAAAGGAAATCGAGCTGCACGGGATTTTTGTGGCAATTGGCCATAACCCGAACTCCACGGCATTTCGCGGCAAGCTCGAAACCGACGAGAACGGCTACATCATTCCGCGCCACGGCAGCCTGACCAACGTTCCCGGCGTGTTTGTCGCCGGCGACGTTCAGGATCACCGCTACCGGCAGGCCGTTACCGCGGCCGGCTCGGGCTGCATGGCCGCTCTGGACGCCGAAAAGTTCCTGGAAGAGCACAAAGGCTAGTCGCCGGCTGGCCTCCCGGCGCAACTCCGGGCATAATCGAATAGTCCATGTTGCGTTCGATCCTTCTGAAGTTTTCCGAAAGCAAAAGTTTCGCTCACTGGGTCACCACCAACGCCACCACGCGCCGGATGTCTCGCCGTTTTGTCGCCGGCGAAACCCTCGAAGAGGCGCTGCAGGTGGCGCGCGCCTGCAATGACGCCGGCATGCACGCCACGCTCGATTACCTCGGGGAAAATGTCAGCACCACCGCCGATGCCCAGAAAGCGCGCGACGCCTACTTGGAAATCTTCGATCGCATCGCCCAGGAACGCCTGCACGCCAATGTTTCCTGCAAGCTGACGCAACTGGGCCTGGATATCTCCCCGGAATTTTGTGAAGGGATGGTTCTTTCCATCGCCGAGCGCGCCGCGACCCACGACAGCTTTCTGCGCATTGACATGGAAGGCTCCGCGTACACGCAGCGCACCGTGGACCTCGTGAAACGCGTCCGTGCGCAGACGCCCACCGTCGGCACGGTGATTCAGTCCTATCTCTACCGCAGCGAAAGCGATATCAACGATCTGCTCTCCGTTGGTTGCCGCATCCGCCTCTGCAAAGGCGCGTACAAGGAATCCGTGGACGTGGCTTACCCGCGAAAAGCCGACGTCGACGGCAACTACATCCGTCTGATGCGCATGCTGCTGCCGAGCGGCTTCTATCACGGCATCGCGACGCACGATCCAAAAATGATCGCCGCCACGATTCGCTGGGCGGCGGAAAAGCAGATTTCCAAGGACGATTTCGAGTTCCAGATGCTCTACGGGATTCGCACCGATCTGCAACGCCGACTGGTGCGCGATGGCTATCGCCTGCGCATTTACATCCCCTATGGCCGCGACTGGTTCCCCTACGTGATGCGCCGGCTGGCGGAGCGCCCCGCGAACCTGATGTTCTTCGTCCGCAACTTCCTGCGCTTGTAATAAGAAAGCAGAGTCGGCTAACCCTCTTTCAACTCTTCAACTCTTCAACTCTTAAACTCTTAAACTCTTCAACTCTTCAACTCTTCAACTCTTCAACTCTTCTTAACTCTTCTCCTTCATCCCAACGATTCCCCAGGCTTCATCGCATGCACGTGCACACCTCGCACGCCCGTTGCCTCCTTGCACAGCGCTTCCGGCGTCCCCGTGAGCATTGGGAACGTCGCATAGTGCATAGGGATCATGTGTTTCACGTCCAGCAACCGGATCGCATGCACAGCCTCCCGCGGCCCCATCGTGAAAACATCCCCGATTGGCAGCATCGCAATCTCCGGTCTGTAGAGTTCGGCGATCAGCTTCATGTCGCCAAATACGCAGGTATCTCCCGCGTGATAAATCGTCACGCCGCCCGGAAGCTTTACGATGTATCCCGCGGCCTCCCCGCCGTAAATGCGCTCCTCGCCATCCTCAATCGAGTTGGAGTGAAAGGCGTTCGTCATCGTGATACAGAAATCACCAACCTTCTGCGTTCCTCCCTTGTTGCCCGGAAGGCACTGTGCCCCCGTTTTCTTGGACTCTAGCCAAAGATAAGTCTCAAACGTCGAGACAACCTTCGGCTTGAACTGCTTGGCCAGGGCCAGCAGGTCGCCGATGTGATCGCTATGGCCGTGAGTGATGAAAATGGCGTCGAGCCGCGTCAGCTTTTTCAGATTTTCCGGGCAGCGCGGATTGGACATCACAAACGGGTCGATGATCGCGAACTGGCCGCTCGGCGTGGTCAGCCCAAACGTGCTGTGCCCGAAATAAGTGATCTTGTTCCCCTTCAGATCAAGCATTGGAAATCTCCTCAGCGAGTATGGACCAGCTGCAAAAAAGTACCGATGTACCGTCATCCCGAGCGAAGCGAGGGATCTGCTTTTCGCATGATTCGAAGAGAAAAGCAGATTCCTCACCCGTTCAAAAAACGAACGGGGTTCGGAATAACAAGTTTGCGATGTTATTCGCAGCCCATGGAAATCGCTCGTACCTGCAAGATTATTCCAAACGACAGTCTACTTCGAAAGTAGCATCTTGATGGCCGCTTCGTAGGTGTCGTGGTCGCCCGCGCCCACGAAGTGGCCCACCTGCTGGCCGTCTTTCCCATAAAAAACAGACGCGGGGATCGAGCCATTCCACCCGGGCAATACCGCTTGGACAAAGGCATCTTCTTCGCCCTTCTTCTTCCGGTAGTTCGGGAAGATTGGCTTGTAGCGAGCCAGGAAGCGCCGCATCAGGATCAAATCGCCATCCTGGTCCAGGCTGACTCCCACTACTTTCAACCCTTGTGGCGCGTACTGTTTCGCCAACTCGTTCAGCATCGGGTATTCATCGCGGCACGGCTCGCACCAAGTGGCCCAAAACGTGACCAGCAGCGGCTTGCCTTTGTATTGCTGCAAAAGCTTCTGGTAGCCCTGCACATCAAGCAGCTCGGGATCCTTAGGCACGGGGACGTTTGCGTCCCTGGGTGTTTTTGTCTGACCAACTGCCAACGTCACGCCAACCAGCAGTAACAGTCCCGCCAGTGTGAATCTCAGTTTCATGTCGTTCCCTCTCCCCTCCATTCTAGCCTTTCCTGGCCGGTTGAGAATCCAGGGAGTACCGCGTAGAATGTATTTGATGCTGCTTTCTTGTCCGGCAGCGGTTATTTTATTGGACTACCGCCGGCTGCGTTCCGTAAGCTAACCCCCCGGCCGCTACCCGAAGCGAAGGAGATTTTGCATGGCTTATGTGATTGCCGAACCTTGCATCAACACCAAGGATACCGCGTGTGTTGATGTCTGCCCGGTGGATTGCATCCACCCGCGCAAGGACGAAGCGCCCTACGAGAAAGAGACGATGCTCTACATCAATCCCGTCGAATGCATCGACTGCGGCGCTTGCGTTCCGGTCTGCCCCGTGACCGCGATTTTCGCGCTCGAAGATCTCCCGGAGAAGTGGACGCAGTTCACCGCAATGAACGCCGACTGGTACGCCAAGAAGTAACGGAAACGGCGCCGATTTTGCATTTTTCGGATTTACCAAGCCCCGGCCGTCCGGGGCTCTTTTTTTTGCGCCGACACCCACCGAATCCGGGCCTTCTCCGGAGGCGGCATTTTGGTGGCAGCGTACATCCAATTCGATGCCAAGATTGGGGCTGTCCGAAAGGAATCCTTGCGCCGGCTTTTGACGAATTTTCTGGTATTAATTCTCTTATCGCTATTTCCGTCTGCCGGCGGCGCAGCCGCGCAATTGACCGGCCTGCCGCAGGGCACCTATTCCGGCACGCTGCAGGCAGGCGAGGCGCAACTTCACCTGCTGCTCCATCTCTCGAAAACCACGAACGGCTCGCTGCGCGCCACGCTGGACAGCCTGGAACAGGGCGTGTTCGCGATCGAAGCGACTTCGGCTTCGTTTGCGAACTTCAGCCTGAAATTGGAACTCGGTTCGGTGGGAGCGCGCTTCGAGGGCAAAGTCACCCCGGACCACGAAATCATTTCGGGAAGCTGGTCCCAAGGTAATGTCTCCATCCCGTTGATTTTCCGGCGAGAGACGGGTGCCGTGGCTCGTAAACCCGGCGACGCGGTTTTCCCTGTAGAAGGCTTGTGGCAAGGCGCCGTGGAAACGCACGGGATGCGCTTGAGATTTCAATTGCACGTTTCCCACGACACGGAAGGCTCATTGATCGCCGCGCTCGACAGCTTGGATCAGAGCGTCACCGGGCTGCCCGCCAACCATGTGACTTTGAAGGACCCAACCTTTCATTTCGAAATTCCGTCCGTTGCCGGCGTCTACGAAGGAACGCTGAATGGCGCGAAGAATGCCATCACCGGCAAGTGGTCCCAAACGAGCGCCGATAATCTGCCGTTGGATTTCAAGCGTTCGGACCAGGCCCTGGAGTTGCGCCGTCCCCAAACGCCTGTCAGACCATTCCCGTATGTCGAAGAAGAAGTAACTTTCGGCGGAGGGGCCGACGGGATTGTGCTGGCCGGAACCCTGACTCTGCCCAAGGGAGAAGGACCCTTTCCCGCGGTTCTGCTGATCCCCGGATCTGGGCCGCAGGATCGCGACGAATCTCTTGCCAGTCACCGCCCCTTTCTGCTGATCGCGGATGCTCTCACGCGGAAGGGAATTGCCGTGCTGCGTTGCGACAAACGCGGCGTCGGCAAATCCACCGGCAATCCGGACACCGCCACAACGATGGACCTGGCCGCGGATTCAAAAGCGGCGCTGGCTTACCTGAAATCGCGCAAGGAAGTGGACGGCGCTCGGATCGGGCTGCTCGGCCACAGCGAAGGCGCAATGATTGCCCCGTATCTGGCCACACACTCGAAGGACGTGAAGTGGTTGATGTTGCTCGCTGCCCCGGCGACCACGGGTGAGCAGACGCTTCTGAATCAATCGGAATTGATAGGCCGCGCTGGTGGATTAAGTGACGAACAACTCGATGCGAGCCTCGGTTTCGACCAGGCCGCTTATGCCCTGGTTCGCAAAGAGAAAGACCCCAACGCGCTCGCCGAGAAGCTGGTGGCGCTCGTGAAGCAATCGGGGCTGGATGCAGCACTGCCTCCCGCCGCGTTGGAGACCCAGTTGCGAATGCTGACATCCCCGTGGTTCCGCTTTTTCCTGGATTACGACCCGCTGCCCAATCTGAAAGCTGTAAATTGCCCGGTGCTCGCGCTTTACGGCCAGAAAGACCTGCAAGTAGCGGCAAAGGCGAATCTCCCGTTGCTAAAAAAGGCGTTCCACGAATCGATGAACACTCAGGCGGAAACCCGCGAATTGCCCGAGTTGAACCACCTGTTCCAGCATGCCTACACGGGAACCCCTGCCGAATACGCCGCCATCGAAGAGACCTTCTCGCCGGACGCGCTGGCCCTGATCGTCGACTGGGTTGCGGGTCACAGCTCCTCCAAGTAACAAAGGATTAATCTATTCAAGCAGTTCTTCCGTTCAAACATTCCCGCTTCTCGCGGTATCATGGAATGTGAATCTAATGTCCCAGCCTGGTCCTCCATTCCATCTCCTGCTGATTGTTCACGCCCACCAGCCGGCTGGAAATTTCGAGCACGTCTTTGAGGAGTGCTATCGCACTTCCTACGATCCCTTTCTCGGCATGATTGAAAAGCATCCGGGAGTGCGGCTGGCGCTGCACTATTCCGGCCCGTTGCTTCTTTGGATTGAAAAGAATCACCCCGAGTATTTCGAGCGTTTGAGAAAATTGGTGGCGACCGGCCAGGTGGAACTGATCGGGGGAGGATTCTACGAGCCGATTCTGATTTCGATTCCCATCACGGATCAAGTGGAGCAGCTGAATCGCCTGGCCGGCTACATTGAGCGGCATTTTGGCAAGCGGCCCACGGGAGCGTGGCTGGCCGAGCGCGTGTGGGAGCCGCAGCTTCCCGCTTCGCTGGCCGAGGCAAACGTGGCGTACACGCTGGTGGACGATTTGCCCTTTATCGCCGCCGGCTTCGAGGCGGAGGAGTTGTTTGGCGCCTATATTGCCGAGGACCGCGGCAAGTCGGTCTGGCTTTTTCCCGGGCTGAAGGATTTACGCTACCTGATTCCGTTTCGCAAGCCGGCGGAAACAATCGCCTATCTGGAGAAGGCCGCGCAGGTCCATCCCGGCGGGGCCGCCGCCTTCGGCGACGACATGGAAAAATTCGGCTGCTGGCCCGGCACCTTCAAACATTGCTACACGGACGGCTGGCTGGAGGAATTTCTCACCGCGCTCGAAGAGAATTCTTCGTGGCTGAAGACGGTAACGCCGGGAGAGTTCATGGCCAGCCATGTGCCGCTGGGCCGCGCGGACCTGCCTACTGCCTCTTATGCGGAGATGATGGAGTGGGTGCTGCCCACAAACCCGCGCCAGCGATTCTTTGCGCTCGAAAAAGAATTTGCGCTGCGGCCGGAGGTGCTGGCCTTTCTGCGCGGCGGCTCTTGGCGCGGCTTCTTCCGAAAATATCCCGAGGCCAACCTGCTGCATAAGAAAATGCTGCGGGCGTCTGCGGCGGTCGCTTCTGTTCCCACCCGGCGAACCAGCCTGGAGTATGCCGCGCAAAATCAGGAGGCGCGCGACCGCGTTTTGCGCGGCCAGGGGAACGATGCCTACTGGCACGGTGTATTTGGCGGTATTTACGCGCCGCACCTCCGCACGGAAATCTGGCGCAATCTGATTCGCGCGGAGGCGCTGGCCGATCAGTTGACGCCCGGCGGGCTGATGCCGCGCGTCGAACTGGTGGACTACGACGCCGATGGCACCGCCGAAATCCTTTTCATCGCTCCCGAATTTCAAGCCCTGCTGAAACTTTCCGATGGCGCTACGCTGGCCTTCTTTGATTTTCGCCCCGCGAATGCCACCTTGATCAACTCGATCATCCGGCGTCCCGAGTCTTACCATTCGAGACTCCGGGAAGCGGCTAACGCCGCGCCAACCACGGGCGGCGCGATTTCCATCCACGACCAGGTCCTTGTGAAAGAGCCGAATCTCGAGCGTTTCCTGCGTTACGATCGCTATCCGCGTCACGCGTTTCGGTTGTTCCTGTTCGATCCTTCGCGGACGCAGGCCGATTACGAGGAACTCCGGCTGAAGGAAGTTCCAGAGGCGGCGTCCGGCTCCTATCTTTTGCACGCCTCTTCGGCAAACTATGCGGACTTGCAATTTTCCTCCGCGCTTCCGGAATACGCCGTGGAGGGAGGTCCCGTCCCGCGGCTCTCGGTCACGAAACTCTTTCTCTTTGGCCCCACGCCGCAGGGCTGCGAAGTCAGTTGCGATCTCTCGATTTCGATTTCAGCCCCGTTGTCGCGCCCGCTTGCCGTGGGACTGGAATCGGTCATCAATTTCCTGGCGCCGACGGATATGGATCGTTTTTTCGAAACGCCTGCCGGCCCGCGAAACCTGCGCTTTTCCGGCGTTCTGCCGGCGCCTCTGCTGCGAGTGGAAGACGGCTGGCAGAAGGTTCGCGTCACGCTGCACGCGCCGGGCTCGCAGGAGTTCTGGGTTGCCCCGATTGAAACGGTATCGGAGTCCGAAGGCGGCTTCGAGCGCGTGTATCAGGGCTCGCAGATCCTGGCCGTCTGGCGCCCGGATTTCACCCAGCACACGTCGTTTTCGGCTCGCCTGCTCTGGCGCGTGGAGCAGTTCTAACCGCTCGCTTGGGCGGCATGGCTTTCAGGAGTTATTCTTTTCCCGGTGAATTTTCGCATCCAGCCGCTGCTTACCTCGCCCCGGTTCATCTGTTCGGTGGCATTACTTCTGCGGCTGAGTTTCCTTTTTTACAAAGCGCACCAAATTCCGGCCGAAGCCCTGGCCGGTGTTCCGTTTCAAAATGAAGTTGGTAGCGTCGCCGCGGCGCTGGCGCAGGGTCAGGGATTCTGTTGCGTGTTTCACCAGCCGACCGGGCCGACGGCTTGGCTGGCGCCCGTCTACCCGTTCTTCTTGGCGGGTATCTTCAAGGTCTTCGGCACTTTCACGGTCGCGTCTTTTTATACCGCGGCCTTCTTCAACTGCGTTTTTTCCGCGCTCGTGTGCTGGCCGCTCTTTTATGCGGCGCTGCGAATAGGAAATCGCGCCACGGCCGCTGTGGCTGGTTGGCTCTGGGTCGTATTTCCCAGCGGGATACTCATCCCCTTCGAATGGATATGGGACAGTTCGCTCTCCGCGCTTCTGGCGATCACGCTTCTTTGGGCTTCGTTTCGCCTCGCCGACGATTCCCGGCGCAGGAATTTCATCCTGTATGGATTGTTCTGGGGCTTCTGCCTGCTGGTCAATCCGGCGCTTGGATCCGTTTTTCCTTTTTTGCTCGCGTGGCTTTATTTTCGAACGAACGGCTCGCGACGCCGCCGGCTGGTTGATGTTGCGCTGGTTATTTCCCTGGCGGTTCTTGTTTGCGTTCCCTGGACCGTTCGCAACGCCGTTCAATTCCACCGGTTGATTCCGATTCGTTCGGATTATCCCTTCGAACTCTGGATGGGAAACAATCCCATCTACGATCAACACTCCCGGCAGGTAAATCGCATTACCCGCTATGAAGAAGTGCGCCGGTATTCCCAGTTGGGCGAAACCGCTTTCCTCGAGGAAAAAGGACAAGCTGCCAAGGAATTCATCCGCACCCATCCAGCACTTGCCTTGCAACTCGCTGTGCGGCGGGCCGTTGCGATGTGGGCTGGAACTTCGACGCCCTGGCAGGACTTTCAGCGGGCGGATTCGAATCTCGTGCGCTTCGTCTTTTTCTGGAACACGTTGACCGTCCTCGGCGCCGCCGCCGGCCTTGCCTGTCTTTTCTTCACTCGCCGATGGTTCCTTTTGCCCGTCGCCGCTTATCCATTGGTGTTTCCGCTGGCGTATTACGCGACGCAGGTTTCGCTGCGGCTCCGGCATCCCTGCGATCCCGTCCTTGCGCTGCTGATGGCCCTGGCCATCACCTGCGGTTGGTTGCGGACGGCTTCGCATGCAAATGCGGCGTGATTGCGGTACACTTCCGCCAGCCCAATAATTCCGAAAAATCAGGGAATTCATTGAAGTAATTTCATTCGTTAAAGACCCTACTGATGAACAGCGGCTACCACCCCTCTTTCCAATCGGTCCACGTACAGCTGTTGATCACCATTTTCCTGGCTGTCCTGCTCTGGGCCCTTTACCAGCGCCTCCGGAAAGTGGATTTTTTCCGCTGGTGGGCCTGGGCCTGGACATGTTCCGCGATTTTTCTTGCCGCGGCCATCGAGTCGGTGAAAGTAGGCCCCGACTGGACGCCCTTGAAAGTCAGTTTGCTTGTGCTCGTCCTCGTGTTTGGGATGTTGCAGCCGCTACTGATGGCCTTGGGCGGCCTTAGTTGGAGCGTTCCAGAGCGCTCTTTGCAAAAAATGTTCCGGGCCGGCTTGTGGGTCATGCTCTCGCTCTCCGTATTGGCTTTCTGGGCTGGATACAACTTGCGTTCGCACCGGGATGTCAGTTTTGCGGCGCGCAATTTGCCGCGAACGCTCACCATGATGGCCGCGCTGGGCTATTGTTGCGTTGTATTTTTCGGGCAATGGCGCAGAAAAAGATCCTGGGCGGCATTGATGTCCGGGGCGTTCTGCATGTTTTATGCGATTGATCAGGTTTCCTACACTATCGATTTTGTCGGCATCCTGCGCAAGTATTACGGGAACGGGACGGAGGTTACCCCCAACCCGATTGATTATGTGCAGGTTTTGCTCGGCTCTCCTCTTTTCTTCCTGGACCTGGTTCACATTTGTGGTATCTGCCTGGGAATGATCCTGCTGCTCGTGGAACAGTCGCAATCGACGGAGCGCAACCTGGAAGTCAGCGAAAGGCGCCGGCTGGGATTGGCCGTCAACAACGTCGAACTCCAGCAGGAAATTGACGAGCGCCACCGAGTGGAATTCGCCTTGCGCGAGAGCGAAGCAAAGTTCCGCCTGGTAGCGGAGACCGCCCCGTGCGCCATCTGGATACTGCAGGGTGACAAGCTCGTTTACGTGAACAAGTATGCGGAAAGTCTCAGCGGCTATTCGCGGGAAGAATTGTTTTCGATGAATCCGTGGGGGCTGGTGGATCCCGAATTTCGATCCATGGGGGAGCAACGCCACAACGCCCGGCTTCGCGGGGAGAATCCCGAGCCCCGCTACCAGTTCAAGATCCACACGAAATCGGGCGAGGTTCGCTGGCTGGATTTTTCGGGTGCGCGCACGAATTTCGAAGGAAGCCCCGCGATTCTGGCGACTGCCTTCGATATCACCGCGATCAAGCGCGCGGAGCAGCAGCTTCTGGAACGCACCATGTATCTGGACGCACTGATTGCCAACAGCCCGCTTGGCATTGTCACCAAGGACGAACAGAATCGCGTGGTCTTCTGCAATCCTGCGTTCGAGCGGATGTTCCTCTACTCCCAGAATGAGCTGCAGGGCAAAGACATCGACGTCATCATCGCTCCGCACGACCTGGAAGAAGCCGGCCGCATGACCTTTGCCGTCCATGGCGGCGGGGTCATCCACGCAACCGCACAACGCCGCAAGAAAGACGGCACTTTAATCGACGTGGAACTCCACGGCATCCGCGTGTATTCCGGGGAAACGTTTGTCGGCGCGTTCGCCATCTACCAGGACATCAGCGAGCGGCGCCGCTCGGAGGAAAAAGTCCAGGCATTGCGCAATCGCCTCACCCGGACGCAGGAAGAGGAGCGTTCACGCATCGCCCGCGACCTGCATGACGATATCGGCCAGCGCCTGGCCCTCCTGAGCATCGATCTGGAGCAGATGAAGCTTGCTTCGCAACAGGACGGCTCGGCTTTCGCCCGGGAACTGGAATCGTTGGTGCGGACCGCCGGCGAGATCACTTCGGATGTTCATAACGTTTCACGCCGCCTGCATCCTTCACAGGTGGAATTGCTCGGTCTCGCGCCAGCCCTGAATAATTTTTGCCGGGAATTCGCCAACCGCAATTCGATGCAGATTCATTTCACCAGCGCCTGCTTGACCTGCAAACTCCCCGAGGAAGCTTCCCTCTGCCTGTTCCGCGTGGCCCAGGAAGCGATTCGCAATGTCCACAAGCACAGCGGGTGCCGGGAAGCGCTGGTGGAACTCGACGAAATCTCCGGTTCTCTTCGCCTGCGCATCTCCGACCGCGGCGCCGGATTCGATCCGGTTGTGGCGGAGACCACGCAGGGGCTGGGGCTCTTGAGCATGGAAGAGCGGCTGCGCAGCATGGGCGGCGAACTGTTCGTGCACTCGCGGCCCGGCGGAGGCACCTGCATCGAGGCTTGCATCCCGGCAACGCAGAACGTTACGGCGTAGCTCCCGCCGATTGCCGCCAGGACAGGTTCGCTCGTTGGCGGCGATGCTGCTCCTCTGCTAGAGTTTTCTTTCGGGGTGTGGAGACCTTTATGCGGATTCCCAAGGAAGTCCTCGCCATACTCGTCTGCCCGGTTTGCAGGAAGCCTCTGCATCCTGCTGCGGACGATTCCGGCTACAAATGCGAAGCGTGCAGACGTTTCTACCCCGTGCGCGACGCCATACCCGTGATGCTTCCCGAAGAAGCAGCAATCGCGCCCGAATGAGTCACTGTCCGCCAGCCGCCATGAAAACCCAAATCGTGAGCAGCGTTCCCCGACTGAAGCATCTGCTACCGCGCTTCCGCAAACTGCGCATCGGTGTCCTCGGCGACCTGATGCTGGATCGCTATGTCTGGGGCAACGCGAATCGCCTGTCGCCGGAAGCCGCGGTTCCTGTCGTTGATTATGTAGCGGAACAGGACTGCCCCGGCGGAGCGGGCAACGTTGCGGTCAACATTGCCGCTCTTGGTGCACAGGTGGAAGTTTTCGGCGTAGTCGGCGCACGAAAGGATTCCAGCCGCCACAAGGCTCGGAAAGTTGAAGCGGATGAAGCCGGCACGGCGTTGCACGCCAGCCTGCGCAAACTCGGCATCGACGACCGCGGCATCATAGCTGACACCGAACGTATAACCACGCTCAAGACGCGCATCATCGCGAAACACCAACACATCGTGCGCATCGATCATGAGCGCCGTGACCCAGCTGAACCACGGACGGAAGAAAAGCTCTTTCGCTTTCTTGTATCTTCGCTTGAAAAACTAGATGGACTGGTACTTTCCGATTACGACAAAGGGCTGCTCGGCGATGGTTTCGCGGATCGAGTGCTCAGCGCAGCACACCAATTGAAAGTCCCGGTGTTCGTGAAACCCAAAACCTCGCGGCTCTATGCCTATCGCGGAGCAAGGGTGATCGTCTGCAACGCCGAAGAAGCGGGCCGGTACGTGGGCCGCGCACTTTCCGACGCAAAGTCCATTGAAGAAGCGGGTCGGGCCCTACTTCCGCATTTTGGTTGTGCAGCGGTGGTGATCACGCGGGGCGAACATGGGATGAGCATTTTTGAAGAAGTCGCACCTAGGAGCCTGCATATCGCAGCGACAAATTTCGAAGTGACCTACGCACGAGTCGGGCGGCCGGGAATTGATCGCAGCGCTGCGGGTCGTCAAGTTTTCGACCGCACCGGCGCGGGAGACACCGTCCTGAGCGTGCTCTCGCTGGCTTTGGCAGCCGGTGCAAACCTTCCGGAAGCGGCCTTGCTGGCCAACACGGCCGCCGGTGTTGTCGTCGGTAAACTGGGAACTGCGAGCGTCTCTCCCGAGGAACTTGCGGGAGCGCTTGACGAAATCTACCCGTAGCTCTCTCTCGGAAGCCCGGACGTGCCTCAGCTTCACTCCTGCAATTAAATCAGCAATGTGATTGAGACCTGGAAAAAACTACGGCGGGAAGCTGATCGATTTGTCAGAAGGGAGAATCCACAATGGTACCACTTTCGTTTTACGGCTTTTCTCGCCGTCCGACGCTTCCGGCATCGGTGAGAACGGACTGATCGCCACATCGACCTCGATCGAGTCGCTCCTTTTCGGCGCCTTCGCGCTCATGATCTTGTAACTCTTCACCGGCCCGTAATACCCGGCGGGTCCCCAATCGGCCGTAAAATCGCTCATCCTGTACGTCGCCGAGGGCTTCCACAACTCATAAGCTTTGTTCGTGTCGCCGGCGACCAGCGCGTCGAAAAAATGCGCGGCCGCTTTTTTCTCGGGGTAGTAGCGGAACGTGAACCACAAGACCACGGCAAGCGTAAAAGCCAGCGCGGCAACCGTGAAGGCCATTACGCGCGACTTGTGCGGTTTTTCTACCGCCGGTTCGAGCAGTGAAATTCGGTCGTCGCCAACGTGCATGTCTCAACTCTCGGGCAGATTTTGCTCTGCTCTAGAATGTTACAAGAGCAGACGGACGCCCGCAAAGCCCCCATTTCATTGGACGCCATTTTTCGTGAATTGGTTCCCAAGCTGCGCGTAAAACGGGCCAAGTTCGCGCACTATCCGGCAAGCGCGCCGCCCGAGCCTTGCGGCAGCTCGATCGCATACTTGGTACGCGCCTTCTCGCGGTGCATTTCCAGAGCAAGGTCAATCAGTTTGTCGATCAACTCGCGAAATCCGATGCCCGAGGCTTCCCACAACTTGGGATACATGCTGATGGAAGTGAAACCCGGAATCGTATTCACTTCATTCAGGAAAAGTTTTCCACCCTTCTTTTCGAGGAAGAAATCCACGCGCGCCATTCCAGAAAGTTCCAGCGTGCGAAAGGCTTCGACGGCCAACTCTTGAATTTTCTTCATTTGCACGGGCTTCAGATCGGCCGGGATCAGAAGCTGCGTGCCGTCTTCCAGGTATTTCGCCGTGTAATCGTAGAATTCGCGGTGGGGAATAATTTCGCCGGGCACGGATGCCTGCGGGTCATGATTGCCCAGAACGGAGACTTCAATCTCGCGGGCGCTTACCGCTTGTTCGACCAGAATCTTCATCCCAAACTCACAAGCCAGATTCAGCGCGGGCGCCAGCTCCGCGGCATTGTGCACCTTCGTCATTCCCACGGAAGAGCCGAGCGTCGCCGGCTTTACGAAAACGGGGTAGGGGAATTTGGCTTCGATCTCCGCCTGCACCGCGGCAGGCTCTTTTTCCCAGCGCCAGCGAAACACGGTAACCCAGGGCACAACCGGAATGCCGGCGGCTTCGCAAAGCCGCTTCGAAACATCTTTATCCATTCCAATCGCGGAGCCAAGAACGCCCGCGCCGACAAAGGGAATATCTGCCAGCTCCAGCATTCCCTGGATGGTGCCGTCTTCGCCGAAGGTGCCGTGCATCACGGGGAAAATCACGTCGAAGCGCTGCGCACCCGCGCCGCGGTCGAGAGGGACAATCGCCGCTTCCGTCGGATCGGCGGTCAGCATCACGCGCCGCCCGCTTTTCAGGATGTCCGGCAGCAGTTTTGCCGCGCCCTCGCCAACCAGCCAGTGGCCGTCTTTGGTGATGCCGATGGGCACGGCCTCATATTTGTCGGAGTCCAGCCCGCGAATTACAGATGCGGCGGAAACGAGCGAAACTTCATGCTCTCCCGAGCGGCCGCCAAAGAGCACGCCGACGCGGAGTCTTTTCTTTTTGTCGAGGGTCACGAATCGTTCCTGTCTTGCCGGGCCGAGCGAGCAATCATTTTAGCTAAGAATTCAGTTATAAGGGGAAACGCCGAAAAAGGGAAAAGCTGAGTGACGCGGCCGTTGCCGAAGCGGCAACGGCGAGGCGCACAATCTGAGAGCAGCAAGCGCGTTGAAAACTCGAATTACAGGATTTTTTTGCCGAGGGCGGAAAGAACTAGTTCCACGCCGAGTAACGCTGTGCGGTTGTGTTCGTCAATGACTGGATTGATTTCCACTACTTCCATCGAAACCATTGCTTCGCTGTCGGCGATCATCTCCATGGCAAGATGCGCTTCGCGATAGGTAACGCCGCCGCGCACCGGAGTGCCCACGCCCGGCGCGTCGCTCGGATCCACAAAGTCCATATCCAGGCTGACGGCGATGCCGTCGGTGTCGTCCATCGCAAACTTCAGCGCGTCCGCCATCACTTCACGCATGCCGCGCTCATCAATGTCTCGCATGGTGAACGCTTTCACACCAAGTTTCTTGATGAACTTCTTCTCGTGGGAATCCAGGTCTCGGACCCCGACAAGTACTACGTTCTGCGGTTCGACTTTCGGTTTATAGCTGTATAAATCGTACAGTTCCGGCACACCGTAGCCGAGAATGCAGCCCAGCGGCATGCCGTGGACGTTGCCCGAGGGTGAAGTTTCCGGAGAGTTCATGTCGCTGTGCGCATCCAGCCAGATGCAGCCGATCTGCTTCTTTTCTTTCTTAAAATGGGCGGCAACGCCGCTGACCGATCCCGCGGCAATCGAATGATCCCCCCCCAGCACGAGCGGCAACCAGCCTTCCTCGATGGCCTTCTGGACGGCCGCGCCAAGATCTTTGCAGGCATCCGTGATTTCTTCGACGTACTTGGCGCGCTTCTCGCCGACAGCCATCTCTTCCGGTTGCCTCACGGAGATGTTCCCAATGTCTTCCACCTGAACGCCAAGCTGCTTGATGCGCGCCTGCAGCCCGGCAACGCGAAGGGCGGAAGGCCCCATGTCCACGCCGCGGCGGCTGGCGCCGAGGTCCATGGGTACGCCGATGATGCGAATTTTTTGAGGCATGAGAATGCTCCGTGACGGTGACTGGTGATTGGCGACTAGTGGTTCCTGTGCGGCGGATGCGCGCACCAGTCACTAGCTACCAATCACTAGTCACTTCAATTTGGTCTAAAACAGCTGAGTGGAACAGAGGCGACGGCCGCAACTACCCCGGGATTAAGGATATACCCGGTAAATCATCCGTGGGAAGGGGATGACCTCGCGGATGTGCTCTGTGCCGCAGATCCAGGCGACGGTGCGTTCCAGGCCCAGGCCGAAGCCGGCGTGGGGGACGCTGCCGTAGCGGCGTAGGTCCAGGTACCACTGAAAGGATTCTTCCGGCAAGTTATTTTCTTTCAAGCGTTTAACGAGCAGGTCGTAGTCGTGAATGCGCTGGCTTCCGCCAATGATCTCGCCGTAGCCTTCAGGTGCCAGCATGTCGAAGGACAGTGCCAAATCGGGACGCTGGGGGTCTGGCTGCATATAGAAGGCTTTGATGGCCGTGGGGTAATGGTGAACCATTACCGGCCGGTCAAAGCTGCTGGAAATGATGGTTTCCTCGTCGCCCCCTAAATCGTCTCCAAACTTGGCGGGGTTGCCGTTCTTCTGCAGGACGCCGATAGCCTCTTCATAGGTGATGCGAGGGAAAGGCGGTTTGATGTTTTCGAGTTTCTTGACGTCGCGCTTCAGGACTTCGAGTTCACGGGGCTTGTTTTTTACCACGCCCTGGACGATGGCGCTCACCAGGCCTTCCCCGAGGTCCATCATGTCGGGCAGTTCGGCATAGGCGGCTTCGGGCTCCAGCATCCAGAACTCCGTCAGGTGACGGCGGGTTTTGGATTTCTCCGCGCGGAAGGTCGGTCCAAACGTATAGACCTTGCCCAGCGCCATGGCGGTGGCCTCGATGTAAAGCTGGCCGCTCTGCGTGAGATAAGCCTTCTGGTCATCAATGTAGTTCACTTCGAAGAGCGTGCTGGTGCCTTCGCAGGCTGCGGGGGTGAACATCGGCGCGTCGGTGAGGGTGTAGCCCTGCGAATCCATAAAATCGCGCGCGGAGCGGATGGCCTCGGCGCGAATGCGAAGTATCGCTGCCTGCCGCGGCGTGCGAATCCAGAGGTGCCGCTGGTCGAGCAGGAAATCGACGCCGTGCTCCTTGAGTTGGATAGGGAACGGGGTGGCATCGGAAACGCGCTGCACGATCTGGATCTTGGTTACGCCCATTTCGTAGCCGCCGGGTGCGCGCTGCTCGGCGCGAATTTTGCCCGTGACGATGACGCTGGATTCCTGCGTGAGCCCCTTCAGCGCCCCGAACGCCTCAGGATTTTCCTTCAGCGAACAAACGCCCTGGATGATGCCGGTGCCGTCGCGAAAAATGGGGAAAACCAGCTTGCCGGATTCCCGGATGTTGTACAGCCAGCCGCGGATGGTCACTTCCTGGCCGTCATATTTTCCTGCGTGTTCAATCGTGATCGTCGTCATGGTGGGCTTCTCTGTGAAAACTCCAAACAACTAGTTTAGCAGAGAAGAACAGAAGCTTCTTTAATGTGTCTGGAGTTCCCCGGTGAATGGGAGGATTAACGATTCGCCAAGGTTTTGATATTTCCGATGCCGAGGAGGCGCTCATCGGCAGTGACAAGTGTGAGGTCAAACACCAGCGCGGTCGCGGCCAGAATTCGATCGGCGGGATCCCAATCAAACGGGAATTGCCTCGTGGATAAGGCGACCTCACTTGTGAAGGGAACTTCTTTGGTTCCCGCCGATGCATGCGCTACCCATTCCATCGGGTCACCGTGGAGGAGAACCTTCCCTTTGTGAGCCAGAGTCAATGCCTCCACGATGCTGATGGGAGAGATCAAGATTTCGTGTTGCTGGTTCTGCAGGGTACGATAGGTGCTTCGTCCCACACGCTTGGGATTCTCGGTGAGCCAGATCCAGACGTGGGTGTCGAGTAAAAGCTTCAATCGCGCAGCATTTCCCACTCATCGCGGTCGTGAGCCGGGGAGATGATGTCTCCTTTTATGGTTGCCGTGCCCTTAATCGATTTAAGCCATTGAGCCCTGTCAACGACTGGAGTTGTGGGTACGACCTCCGCGACGGGTTTGCCGTGACGGGTGACACGAATAGGCTCGCGCGTCTTGCGAACCTGCTCCAGAAGCGCAAGGCACTTGGCTTTGAATTCGGAGATGGAGACTTCGATCATCAGATCACCTTTTGACCATATTATAGACTATGGTCAGAATGATGGTCAATAGAGGCTGAACTAGGTGAAATGCGGGCTGTTGATAGCGAGATGCCCATGGCTTCCGCCAGGCCACACCGTCAACTGATACTGGGCAGAGTGCAGTGGGTCCCGGCTAAAGGGTTTGCAAGTCTTCTTCGAGGAGGTCGAGGGACTTTGCGGCGGCGGTGATCTGGTCGGGGAGGCTGGGAGCGTCGGGGCCGGTCTTTTCCTTTAATTCCAGCGTCAGGGGAAGTTCACCGTTGGGCAAGGAGCGGAACAGCTTCAATGCGGCGGGCCAATCGATGGAGCCGTCGTGCGGCGCAAGATGCGCGTCTTTGTCGCCCAGGTTGTCGTGGATGTGCGCGCTGGCGATATGCTCGCGCATGGCTTCAAAGCTAGTGGCGACACGCTCTTCTTGCGGGCCGTCGGCCAGGTGAGCATGGCCAATATCAAAATTGAAACGCAAGCCGGTGAGCCGGGTCTCCTCGACAAAAGTGCGCAAATAGGCAGGCTGGCCCATCTCGCCGGTGGTGTTTTCCACGCAGATGGTTACGCCGACGTGTTTGGCATGAAGCACCAAGTGCTCCAGGGAACTGAACGCAGCGTCGCGTTTGCGCGGGTCGGCCGTATCGCGGTGTCCGCCCATGTGAAGGATCATGCGGGAGAAGGGGAGGTTCTCGGCGATATCAATCGCGCGTTTCAGTTCGTCCATGGCCTCGATGCGCCGGACGCGCTCGACTTCCGTGATGGAAAGGGGAGTGCCGCCCTCGCGGTTGGGGCCAAAGTCGCGGCTGGTTGGAGCGTGCAGGGAAGCAAGCTGCAGCCGGTTGTCGGCGAGGATCTGTCCCATTCCGCGGACATCTTGCGCATTCGTGTAATCGAAATGGCCTCTGCTGGCAAAAAGCTCGATGGCCTGGAAGCCCGCGCCATGCACCAGCGCCAGAAACTCCGGCGTCAGTTTCTTGGATACAAAGAGATAGGTCGAGAGGATTCTTTGCATGTCAACCAGTTTAGCGCGGCCCATGAAGCAGCCCAGTGAAATAGGAAATGGCGTTTCCGATGAGGCAAGCGGCCCTTCGCAGTTAGTAGCCGATGGCGGAGCCGTCGTCGCGCGGGTCGGCCGCGCCGCAGCGTTCGCCGGTCTTCGGGTCAATGCCGATGGCGTTGACCAGGCCGATGTGCCCCTTGCGTTTCACGGTGTAGCCGCGCGTTTTCAATTGCTCTTCCATTTCGGGTGAGAAGAGCTTCTCCATCAACACCTCATCCGGCAGCCATTGGTGGTGAAAGCGGGGAGCGTTGATGGCCGATTGGGCGTCCATGCCAAGCCGCATCCAGTTGATTACGGTCAGCAGTGTCGCTGAAATGATCGTCGGGCCGCCGGGAGAGCCGGTGACGAAGCTGAGCTGTCCGTTGCGAAGCACGATGGTCGGTGTCATCGAGCTGAGCGGTCGTTTGCCCGGCGCAATCGTGTTGCCCTCCGATTGAATCAAGCCAAACAGCGCGTTGGGCACTCCGGGTTGCGTGGTGAAATCGTCCATCTCATCGTTCAACAGAAATCCGGCCGAGGAAGTGACGTGCGAGCCGTAACTGTCGTTAAGCGTCGTCGTGCTGGCAACCGCGTTGCCCGCCGCGTCCACAACCGAGAAGTGCGTCGTGTGCGGGCCTTCGCCGAGACTGATGATGGTATTCGGCGCAGCGCTGGCGCTAACACCCTGGTTGCAGACGTGAGGATTTCCCGCGTGCACGTCCTTGCTGGGCGTGGCGCGCTGCATATCAATAGTGGAGAGAACTTCCTTTGCATAACAGGAATCGATAAGCCCCGATACAGGAACGTTGCTGAAATCGGGATCGGCCAGATACGCGGCGCGATCGGCAAAGACGCGCCGCATCACTTCCACCACCATGTGAATACTCTGCGGGTCGTCCCAACCTTTCAGCGGGACGTTTTGCAGCATGTTCAGCGCCTCGATTGCGGCAACACCGCCGGAGCTCGGTGGAGGTGCGGAGATGACCTCCCATCGCTGGCCATCGGAGGCGTAGCTGCCGTGAAGAGCTTCGCGAATCTTCGGCTGATAGTGGGCGAGGTCATCCATCGTGATTAAGCC
>DASYXF010000090.1:0-10194 GCA_035935335.1 Candidatus Acidiferrum sp. | reverse complement strand
TTTTGAACTTCCGTCTCTCAGCCCGGTCAGTTCTCCGCTGCCCGCCGGCTCACAAAAAAGTTGTCATCCTGAGGTGCGCGCTGTTTGCGCACCGAAGGATCTCAACCGATGAATTACGCACGAGTAATGGTTGAGATCCTTCGGCTATCCTTATCGGATAGCCTCAGGATGACACGCATCAGTCTTCCTTAGTTCCCTTCGCCGCCGCCGCTGGCTGCTGCGGCCGGAGCCGGCGTGCTCCCGCCATCTTTCTTGGCCTGCTTTTCGCGGGCTTCTTTGATGAGGGCTTTGCGGGACAGGCGAATCTTGTTGCCTTCGATCGCCAGCACTTTCACCAGAACCTGGTCGCCAAGCTTCAGCTCATCGCGAACGTCGCGGATGCGGTGTTCGGAAATTTCGCTGATGTGCAGCAACCCGTCGGTGCCCGGGAAGAGTTCGACGAAAGCGCCGAATTCCGCCAGCCGGACGACTTTGCCGAGATAAGTCTTGCCGATTTCAGCGCTGGCGGTGACGTCGCGCACCATCTGCAACGCCTGGTCGCCTCCGGCGCCGCTGGTGGAGAAGATGTGCACGGTGCCGTCTTCCAGCACGTCGATCTTGACGCCGGTCTGCTCGATGATGGAGCGAATCTTCTTGCCGCCCGGCCCGATCAGGTCTCGAATCTTGTCGGTTGGGATGCTCAGCTTATAGAGGCGCGGAGCGTACAGCGAAATGTTCTCGCGGTGGCTGCTCAGCGTCTTTTCCATGATCTCGAGAATCTCGAGGCGCGCTTTCTTCGCCTGCGCCAGAGCTTCCCGCATCATGCCGATGCTGATGCTGGTCACCTTGATGTCCATCTGCAACGCGGTGATGCCTTCGCGCGTTCCGGCAACTTTGAAGTCCATGTCGCCGTAGTGATCTTCCGCGCCCGCGATGTCGGTGAGGATCGAATAGTTACCGCCTTCGACGACCAGACCCATCGCGATGCCCGCGCAGGGCGCCTTCATGGGCACGCCGGCGTCCATCATGGCCAGCGAAGCGCCGCAAACGGTCGCCATCGAAGACGAGCCGTTGGACTCAAGAATGTCGCTCACCACGCGCATGGCGTAGGGGAATTCCACTTCCTGCGGCAGCAGGTTGGCAATCGCGCGCTCAGCAAGAGCGCCGTGGCCGATCTCGCGGCGGCCTGCGCCACGCAACGGCTTCACTTCACCGACGCTGAACGGCGGAAAATTGTAGTGCAGCATGAAGCGCTTGAAAGTGTCCTGTTCGAAAAGGAGGTCCAGGCGCTGCATGTCTTCCTTGGTCCCCAGGGTCAAAGTGGCAAGAGCCTGCGTTTCGCCGCGAGTAAAGAGCGCCGAACCGTGCACGCGAGGCAGCAAACCGGCTTCGCAGGTGATCTTACGAATCTGGTCGAAAGCGCGTCCATCGGGGCGCCGCTTGGCCTTCAGAACTTCCTGGCGGAAGATGTCTTCGCGCAGGCGTTCGAAAGCGCGCTTGGTTAGCGCAAGCTTTTCTTCGTCCTCTTCCGGAACGGTGGCCACAATTTCGGCCTGCAGCTCGTCAACCAGGTGGTAGCTTTCCTTCTTCGGGTGCTTCTCGGTATTCAGCGCATCCTGTAGCTTTGCTCCGTAAGTCTTCTTCATGCCGTCGTAGATGGCCTGATCGAACGGCAGCGGAGCCACCACAACCTTCTTCGGCTTGATCTGGTCGTGGAGCTGCTTGATGCCGGCAACAATCTTCTTGACCTGCGCATGGCCGAACTCGAGCGCCTCGACAACTTTCTCCTCGGAAACCTCGAACGCGCCGGATTCCACCATCACGATGCCGTCGGCTGTGCCCGCCACAACGATATTCAGCTTGCTGGTCTTCTGCTCGGCAACGGTCGGATTCGCAACAAGCTCTCCATTCAAAAGGCCCACGCGAACGGCGGCGATGGGATCCGCGAACGGCAGGTCAGAGCAGTAAGCAGCGGCCGAGGCGGCGGTCACGGCAATCACGTCCGGGTCGTTGTCGCTGTCCGCGGAGAGCACCATCGCGATAATCTGGGTTTCATTGCGCCAGGAATCGGGGAAGAGCGGGCGCATCGGGCGGTCAATCAAACGGGAAACAAGAATCTCTTTTTCGGTCGGGCGGCCTTCGCGCTTGAAGAAGCCACCGGGGATTTTGCCGGCGGAATAGGTGTTTTCGCGGTAGTCCACGGTCAGCGGCAGAAAGTCGCGGTCGTTCGGTTTGTTGGCCATGCAGGCGCTGACCAGCACGATCGTGTCGCCATAACGGGCGGTCACGGCGCCGTTCGCTTGCTTGGCGATTTTCCCGGTTTCGAGAATCAGGGGACGTCCCCCGACTTCGATGGATACCTGAAAGGGCGCTGGTGTGTGATTGTTCTCGGACATAGGTGTTTTCCTTTAGCTCATCATCTTGAGGAGCGATTCTGGCAGGCAGTGCCTGCTTATAACTGGAAGAAAGAGAGGAGGTTCAGCCGAGGACAAGGCGGCTTTGATTCTGGTTACACCAATACGCAAGCCAACAAGCCCGTAAAAACAGGCTTGGCACATTCACGTCCGGCCACAGTTCGGCCGGGCGACAGACTCCGCTGGGAATATGTTCGTTCGTGAAGGCACAAGCAGAGCCGCAATTCGCGCGGCTGGCAACTACTTGCGCAGGCTAAGGCGTTCAACAATCTGGTGATACCGATCCGGGTCTCGCCGGTTGAGATAGTCCAGCAAACGGCGCCGCTTGTTGACCATCATGATCAACCCACGGCGTGATGCGTGGTCTTTTACGTGCGACTTGAGGTGCGTCGTCAAATAGTTGATCCGTTCGCTCAGCAGTGCGATTTGCACCTCTGGCGATCCCGTATCCTTCACATGTGCCCGGAATTGTTCAATCAACATAACTTTGGCGTCGCTCAAGTGCCCCCCACCGTCGTCCCTTGAAATTTCCTCTTTTCTTCGACTCTCTTAAACTAGCACAGGTGTGTTCAAAGTGTAAAGCGCGTGAAATGTTCGGAATTGGAAATCTTACGGAGCGCGGGAACCCGTTGCGAATATCGGTCCCTCCATCAAGCGGGGGAAGAACGCATGTCACTCAACAAAGTTCGCCCGGTAGGAGTCTTCAGCGGCCGCCTTCCGAGGTACGAATTTTGCACCCCGGATGGCTCTACGGGGCGGCCGCCTTTGCTCTTCGTAGGGGCGGCTTTACGCCGCCTTCTTTCTTTACCCGAGGGAATCGGTGCCTACTTACTTTGTTGTGAAAAGTACTTGACAATAGGAAGCCCGATGCTATCCTCCCCTTGTTCGCCTCGCACCCGCTCAGGCGTTTGCCCATGGAAAACCCTCACCCCAACGCTTCCCTTCCCTCATTTCGCCTCCTGATTGGCGACTCCCTTCGCTTCTGGGAACTTCGCCGGCTGCTCTATAACTTTGTTCTGCTCGCCGTCGTAGTTGCTTGGGTCGCGGGGACCTGGCCCCATTTTCGCCCGATGATGGAGGTTCATTCCCTTCTGCTGCTCGCGATTCTCGCCCTGCTAGCCAACGCGTGTTATTGCGCAGCGTACATCGTAGACCTCCCGATGTTATATTCCGCGGTTGGGGAACGCTGGCGACGCCGTCGCTGGACGCTCTGGCTGGCGGGAACCCTGCTGGCAATTCTGCTGGCCAATTATTGGATTGCCGACGAAATCTATCCCTTTGTCCGCTAACGGCACGAAATCCGCAGCGTCTACTCCCAGGTCTGCCACGTGGTAGAGTAAAGCCCGGAGGAAACAACATGAAAAAAGTGCACGTAGTGGGTGGTGTGTTGTCGCTGTTGCTTTGTGGCGCCTTGATGGTGGCGGCGCAGCAGGATAAATCGAAACGCCCGAGCCCGCCCGCTCAGGCCTCATGGGATCTGGGCGGCGGAAAGTCCGTGACTATTGAATATTCCAGCCCGCGCGCCAAGGGCCGCAAGATCTACGGCGAACTGGTTCCCTTCGGACAAGTGTGGCGCACTGGGGCCAACGAGGCGACCACGCTGGTGACGCCCGTGGATTTGACGATCGGCGGCACGGCTGTTCCCGCTGGAAGCTATACAATTTTTAGCGTACCCAACAAAGATAAGTGGACGCTGGTGATCAGCAAGAAGACCGGTGAATGGGGCACGGACTACCCCGGCCAGTCGAATGACCTGGCGCGCGTGGATATGAAAGTCTCCGCACTTCCATCTCCCGCGGAAAATTTCACCATCTCTTTCGAAAAAGCGGGCAACGGCGCGAACCTGAACATTGATTGGGAAACTACCCGCGCCTCTGTGATGGTTTCGAAGAAGTAGCTCTTCACGAACCGGCGGCGATGTGAGTCTTACTCGCATCGCCGCTATTTTTTTGCCGGCTTGGTTCCCGCACCCATTATGTAGAGGACCGACTCGGAGACCCCATCCACCTTCAACGCCTTCTCGATACGCGTGTCGGCGAAAGCCATGGTGCAAAAGGGCGCAAGACCGAGCCACGTCGCGGTTAGGCAAAACGTCTGGCAAAGATGGCCTGCCTCGGCCAGCACCGCCCGATAGGCCCGTGGATAGTCGTACTTCCACTGTGTGCGATGGAATATCGCCGTCAGGAAAACCACGATCGCGGCCTCGCGGAACCACCACTGCCCTGCCAGCATTTTCTGAATCTCCGCCGGACTGGCCCCACGGCGGATTTTCTGCAGCTGATGCCCAACGGCGTCGTAATGGTAGATGCCCCGCGGTATTCCTCTGACTTTTTGAACGTGCAGGTAGGCTTCCGCCGGATGCAGCGCGCCTCCGGAAGGAGACGTCTTCTGCGCAAATCGCCCGCCTTCCGGAATCCGCAGCCACCTCTGTATGCCGAAGGAAAGATGCAGCAGTCGCGCCACAATTTCCTTGGGGATGGGCCGGCCTCCGAATTTTCGCCAGGTACGCCGCTCCCGCAGGACGCGGGGAAATTCGCCGCTGCACTCATTCCGTGGCAAAGCGATTGTCCGCGAGCCAAAATAGCTTTTTCTGGGGAAGGGCGCTCGGCCACTCCCCAACAACTCTCCCGCCCCGCGAATTTCGTCCGCGTTGATCTCTTCGCTGTAGGTATCCTTCGTCTGCATGTGAAAAAAGCCCGCGGCAGGATTCCAGGCCTTCCACTCCCGCAGGGCCTTCTCGCGGGGCTCTTCCCGCGGGTTTCGGCGGGCGGATTTTTGCAGGAAACTTTCCTCCACCAGCCGGCGAATCGCGTTGCGCAAAGATTTGCGTGTGTACTCAGGCCAGCGGCGGAACACAACCTCATCGCGCTTCCAACCGTCGAAAAAGTCCAGCAGCGCAGCTGTTTCCATGGAGGCGGCTATTTTCTTGCGGGTCAGATAATTTTCGAAATACAGCTGTTTGCCCTGCCAGTAGGAAACCAGGAATGGAGCGCGTCGAAAAAATGCGCCGCGAACGCGTGCTTGCCTCCCTGGCTCACTCACGGCAGTCCTCCCGGACTTCCCGGGTGCCTTACTCGCGCGGCCTCATTTCCATTGCTCCGCAAACTCAGTCGTCGTTTCCAGTGTAAACGTGGGACATCCTGTCTTTGCCACACGCGGCGAGGATCACGTCAATCGCCTTAACCTGTGCGTCGATCACCTTCTGGTCGCGCTTGGTGACATGCTTCTTGATTTTGTTAAGGTGCTTCTTGGTGACTGCGAGCTTTTTGTTGATGGTTTTGAAGCCCACTTTGTATTTCTTGGCCATTTCGCCCTCCCTGCAGAAAAAACTGCATTCGCCTCGACGGGTATACGACTCGGTACGTTTATGCCTCCGCGAGGCGCAGTCTATTCGAGGCTTCGAATGGCGTCAAGAAATTCAATGACGCAACAGCAGGCGGATGGAGGGCACAGGAAGAAAATCTATTTGGCCGCGGACTTACCCGGCGCAACCACCCAATTGGCGATCAGTTGCTGAAACGCCGGTTCTTTCCACAAAAATGCGAATTGCGGATGAACTCCCAGATTCGCCATCCGGCCGTTTCTTTCTTCATACGCTTTTTCCAGCCACATTATCGTCTGTTGCTTGTTTCCCAGGCCAGAGTAGGCCATCGCCCAATCATAGGCGGAAATATACGCCCCATTTTTTGATTGCGAGAACTCCGAAAGGATTTCTTCCGCTTCCTTTTTTCGCCCCGCGCGGCCATAGGCTGCGGCCAGTTCCGCCCGCCGGGAGACGTCTCCGGGCGCCAGTGAAACGAAGTTCCGGTCGGCGTCGATCGCGTCCGCATATTGGCCTTTTTCGAGATAGGCCTGCCCCAGATACCCATAAGCAACGCCAAAGCTCGGATCGAGGCGCAGAGTTTCTTTCGCCGCTTCAACGGCCTTGTCGTAATTCCCGGCAAGGTAGTAGCACCAGGCGATATTGGCGTTAATGATCAACGAGCGCGGATCAATCTCCCGCGCCAGCTTGATTTCGGTGATGGAGTCCTGTTTGCGCCCCTGCGCCGCCAGATACAGCGCGTACCAATGGAGCCCCTGCGCGTAGCCGGGATTCAGGGCGATCGCCTTCAGGAATTCGCTTTCAATGCCGCTGCGCTCCAGGCCGTAGAAGCGGATCGCAGCGAGAGCGGCATGGGCTTCGGCAAGGCGGTCATCAAGTGCGAGCGATTTCTCCGCGGCCTTCAGCGCCAGCGGCATCACTTCCGAGGCCGGACTAAGTTGATAGTTACTCAGATTCATGTAGCTCACCGCAATTCCGGCATAGGCGGCCGCGAAGGTGGAGTCTTTGTCGGCGGCGGATTGAAAAAACTCCAGCGCTGCACGGAATCCTTCGGGGGTGCGTTTGGAAGCCTCGAAGCGCCCCTTCAGGTAAGCTTCATACGCCTCCGGAACAACCGACCGGCTGCGCGAGAGCTCGGTGACTTCGGGTTGGCTTAGTTCGACCTGGATGCCTCGGGCGATCGCCGTCGCCACATCGCTTTGCAACGCCAGCACATCCGTGAACTTTCGCTCGAAGTTGTCCGCCCACAGCGCTCCTTCGACATTGGTCTGCATCAGCTTCGCGGAAATGCGCACGCGATCGCCCGAGTGCACTACTGAGCCCTCCACCACCGCGTCCACGTTGAGTTCCTGCGCGATTTCCTGCAACGGCTTTTGCGTGTGCCGGTACTGCATCACCGAGGTGCGGGAGATGACCCTCAGTTTCTTGATCTGCGAAAGCTCGGTAATAAGCGCGTCGGTCATCCCCTCCGCAAAATAGTCTTGCGCGGAATCTCCGGATAGATTTTCCAGCGGCAAGACCGCAATCGACTGGATCGCGCCGACGGTTACGCCCTTTCGTTTCGAAGTGGATTTGCTGTAAATCCAGTATCCGACACCCGCCCCCATGAGCAGAAGCAGAGCGACGATAACGATATTCCTCCCGGTATGACCCGAGGAGAGGTTCCCCTCGCGTTGCGCCATCAAGGTGAAATAGTCATGTGTCCGCGAACTGGTAGTCGCCGCTTCCAGCGCAGCCCGCACTTCCCCTGCGCTCTGGTATCGCTGCCCCGGATCCTTATCCAAACAGCGGTCGATCACGCTTTGCAGAATGGGCGGCAACGGCGGCGTAATCAGCGGGGCGCGTTCCCGCAGGATGGCGGCGCTCAATTCGAACGCCGTGCCTCCCTTAAACGGCCTGCGCCCCGAGGCCATCTCGTAAATCAGGACGCCGAGCGACCAGATGTCGCTTCGCGCGTCGCCCTCTTCCCCCTTGAGGACTTCCGGCGCAACATAGGGAAGCGTTCCGGTGAACGTGTGCTGGGATTCCCAGGATTTATCGAACCGCGTGGTCTCGCTGCCGCCGTGCCCGGTATCGAGCCGCCGCGAAATTCCGAAGTCGAGCACCTTCAAGCGCCCCTGCGGCGTGACGATCACATTCGCCGCCTTCAGGTCGCGATGAATGATTCCCCGGCTGTGCGCGTGGCTCAGGGCGTCGGCGAGCTGCATGCCGTAGCGTTCCACCTGGTCGAGCGCAATGCCGTTGGAAGGAATTTCCAGCGTCAGCGGCCGGCCTTCCACATATTCCATGGCGATATAAGGCTTGCCCTCGATTTCGCCCACTTCATAAATAGTGCAGATGTTGGGATGGTTGAGCGCGGAGATGGCGCGCGCTTCCTTCAGCACATTTTCATGACTGGCGGAGCCGCCGGCGGGAAGCACTCCGAGGAATTTCAGTGCGACGTCGCGCTGAAGCTTTTCGTCACGGGCGCGATACACCACGCCCATGCCACCTTCGCCGAGCTTCTGTTCAATTAGGTAGTGGCCGAATCTTTGCCCTAGCATGGCAATGCTATCTAGTTGAGTTCACCACAGGCATCGCCGGGGAGCAAGGAAAAGTCGCGCTGTTTGTGCGGGATGCGAGGGCCGATCAGCCCAGGCGGTGTAGTTTGTTGGTGCCGCGGTCCACCAGAAAGACCGCTCCGACGACCAGCGCGGCGGCAATCCCGACTTTCAGCGTGATTGTTTCGCCGCCATAAAGCCAGCCGAGAAGAACCGCTACCACCGGATTCACATAGGTATGCGTGGCCACCAGAGTGGGCGAGTAGTGCTCCAGCAGCCAGTTGTAGGCGGTGAACGCGATGATGGATCCGAAAACAATGAGATAAGCCAACGCCAGCCACGATTTCGTGGTGATACTCGCAAGGGACAGATCTCTCGCTTCGCCGGCCAGCGTGCCGGTCGTCAGCAACATGGCGGAGCCGGCCAGGAGCGAAAGTGCCGAAAGCAACAGCGGACTGCCGGAAAGTTTTGACCGCCGTGAGTAGATGATTCCCGCGGACCAGGCGACCGCTCCAATGAGCACCGCAACCGGCCCCAGCGAGCCGCGCGAGCCGGTTTCGAGGCTTGTGCCGCCCACGAGAATTCCCACACCAGTAAGTCCGAGCAAAATTCCGGCCAGAAGCATCCCATTGATGCGCCAGACACGGGCCGCCGCCGAGGACATCAGGAAAACGATGATGGGTTCAATGGCAATCAACAGCGAGCACAGGCCGCTCGGCACATACTGCTCGGCCCAATGGAGCGAGCCGTGGCCCAAGAGGAAAAAGAAAAAGCCGATGACCACGCTGGCCCGCACCTGCGCCCGCGTCGGGCGTTGCCCCTTTGCCAAGGCCCAGGCAAGCAGAACGCTCCCGGCGGCAAGATGCCGGAACCCCGCTGTGTAAAGGGGCGGGATGGTTTCGACGGCGTAACGAATGGCAAGGTAAGTCGAACCCCAGATGACATAGATCGCCAGAAACGCCAGGATGACGCGGAACCGCCAGGAAGTGTGTCCGGCTTTCGCTTCGAGCAGTGCGGTTTGCGCCGTGATTGCTTGGGTCGTGTCGCTCATGGCTGCTTTCCGTAACGATATAAAGATGCTATACTCATTTCATAGGTTACATGCGCTCTTGTAATGAGTCAAGGAGTCTTATTTCGTTACTATGATCCCCGCCTCCCACCAGTTCCGCATCCACAAGTTCGGCCAGGCCGCTCCCTGGGTGGACCTGGCCAACAGCGAGATGTGGGACGGCTACGGCCACTTCACCGATTTCCTCGATGACCCCCGGTGGATCAGCGACTTCCTGGAGTTCTGGCGATTCCGGGTTCCCTTGCCCGGACCATCCGTTTTGCGCGATCTCCGCGAACTGCGGAAACTGCTGCGCGGCTTTGCGGAAAAGACGACAAAGGGCGCCGCGATTCAACCGCATGATCTGGAAGCGCTGAACTCCTGGTTGAAAGTACCCGTGTTTCGCCGGCTTGTGGAGAACCAAAATGGGTTGCGACTCATCCACGAACCCGCACAAATTGGCTGGCCCGCGGTACTCGCGCTGATTGCCGATTCGCTCGCCGAGGCGCTTGCCACGCATCAGCGCGATCGCTTAAAGATCTGCGCGAATACCGGGTGTGCCTGGATCTTCGTGGACCGCACCAAGGGCAGAGTTAAACGCTGGTGCAGCGACGCCACCTGCGGAAATCGCGATCGAGTGCGGCGTTCGCGCGCCGCTCACAAAGGTTTGTAGAGGTTTGCGGAGCTAGGGCTTTCGAAACAACACGCAGTAACCGTCTTCCGGCCAGTCATCAAACGATTTGCCCAGCTTGAATCCCGCCGCCGTCAGTTCTTGCACCAGGATTTTCTTGGGGATTCCGTGCCCGCCGCGATTGCTCGGCACGCCTTTCACCGGATCCGATTCCGTCAACGATTTGCGGGGAGCAAAATCAATCACCGCCAGCAATCCGC
>DASYXF010000089.1:0-4775 GCA_035935335.1 Candidatus Acidiferrum sp. | reverse complement strand
TTCGATGAAAGATACAAGTATGCTAGTGGATCAAAGGCGAACCGCCTTCGGGGGTTTTGGCAGGCGGAAGAAAACGCTTTGGTTGGGAAATCAATAGATAAGCTTCTTGAATACATCGACAATCAGATATTACTAGGAGCTTTGAAGAGGGAGGACTTTCCACGAGAACTGATAGACCGCGCTCAGAGTGTGGCGTCGCGACTGCTGGGACGGAAAGCTGCTGCTCCCCCCATCCCAGAAACTTCAGAGGATGAATTCCTCGCCAGAGAGTTCGGGACCATTTCGCTTGACGAGCTCGCGTTAGATCCTGGCTTGACCAGAATCCTGGCGCAGAGACTCGATGAGATCAAGAGGTGCCTGAAGGCAAAGGCACCCTTAGCAGTGACTTTTTTGTGCGGCAGTACGCTAGAGGGCATATTACTGGGGATCGCATGTTCACGGCCAAAAGATTTCAATCAAGCACCGACGAGCCCGAAGGACCAAGCGGCAAATGTGAAGCAGTTTCAAGAATGGACGCTCAGTGATTTTATAAACGTCGCTCGCTCATTAGATTTGGTAGGCGAAGACGTGAAAAAGTTCAGCCATGCTCTTCGGGAATTCAGAAACTACATCCATCCATATGAACAAATGACGTCTAGGTTCGACCCGAGCGAACACACCGCGAAAATCTGCTGGCAGGTATTGCAAGCTGCTATTACTCAATTGTCGAAACATCAAAGGCAATGAACCATTGCGTCATAGAGGGTGGCACAGGCTCTCAGCCTGTGCATCTTCGCCTTGCACTTTTCTGCTCAGGGGCGAAGGATTGCCCGTCACTTGTCACCCGCCACTGTCTCTCGAACTTCTAGTTCACCCAATTATCCGGCCGGCTCGGCGGCTCGTCCCTGTGCTTTTTCTGATACAACTCGAATCTCCGCATCAATCGCTTTCGTTTCCAGTCCGAAAAGCGGTTCCGCGAACTATAGAGAAAGGAGCTTCTTCGCAGGTAAATGTAGCCCACCAGAATCCCGCCGAGATGGCACACGTGGCTCACGCTGTCTCCGCCTGCTCCCAGCGTTCCGAAAAATTCCAGCGCGCCCATCACGAGCACGTAAATCCGCATGGGCATGCTCACCGGGAACGGAATCAACCACACCTGCCGGTCGGGAAACAGGATCGCCGCGGCCAGCAACACGCCGAAAATCGCTCCTGAAGCCCCGATCGTCGGCACCAGCGACGCCCCCACTCCCCGCGAGTCCATGATCATCTTCACCAGCACGTTGATCACTCCCGCGCCGACGCCGCACAGAAAATAATACGTATAAAATCGCTTCGTCCCCCACGCCCTCTCCACGTCCACGCCAAACATCCACAGAAAAAACATATTGATGAGCAAATGCCAGATCCCGCCGTGGAGAAAAAGGTAAGTGAACGGCTGCCAGATCCGCAGCCCGCGCGCCGCCGCGTACGGCACGAGCCCGAAAACCTGTTCGATGTAGTGGTATTCTGCCGGAAATCCGAAAAATAGAATCAGCACTTCCTGCAGCAAGAACACCGCCGAGCATGCGATGACGATGAATTTGATTCCCGGCGTGATGTAGCTGTTCCAGTTGAACCGGTAACCGCGCGCGCGTGTGTAGTAGGCCACTCAGGAAATTCTAATTGCCGCCACTCGCCCTGTCAAAGCGCCCCTCCGGCTTCAGAATGTAGGAATGCCGTTTTCTTCGTCAGGGCACGACTTTAGTCGTGCCGTAACTGTGGCAATATCAAGGCGGCTTTAGCCGCTGAGGTCATGATGTTCGCCGGCTCACTCTGGCTCTTCATTCCATCTTCTTTCGCGCGTAATAAAATTGCGAAGCGCCCAGCAGCACGAACATCACCACGGCGAAAATCCGGCTCGTCGCCAGTCCGCCCAGCACCGAAGGCCCGATCTGCAGGAAATGATCCGAAAGTAGGGCGCCTATCGCGCCGGTTATCTCAGACGGCCCGAGTTTGCTTCCCGCCGCAAGCATCACTGTTTCTTCAGTAGCGCCGGCCAGTTCACCACCAGCTTTAACGGCACAGCCACCTGCTCTGGCCCTTGCGACGGGATCACAAACTTCTTCCCATCCGCCGCGACGTCATACATCGCCCCTATCCCGCCCGCGGCCGGATTGGCCTGAAACAATGGTTGCACTTTTCCAATAGTCAAATCAGCGCCGCTCTCAACAATCGCAACAGATATAATTTTCTGATCGAAACTCCGGTAGAAGAGCTCTTTGCCATCGCGCCGCCACAGTGGATAGTTCCCGCCACTGGCCGACACCAGAGATTTGCCGCCCCCGCGAAGAAAGGGCGCTACGTATACCTCTGGACGCCCCGATTCATCGGAAACATACGCCAGCCATTTGCCATCGGGCGAGATGGACTCCTGATGTAGATTGAATTGCCCTCGCAGCACAACGAACGGCTTCCGCTCACCAGTCAAAGGCACAGCCCAAATCTCAGAGTGCGACCCTGGCCCGGATTCTTTGCGACTAAAAAGCAGATAGCGCCCATCAACAGACCACGATGGATCGCGTTCCGCAGCATCGTCCGCGATCAGCGGAGTCGCATCCCCAGTTCCATCGGAGTTCATTTTAAATAGGCTCAATCGGCCCTCTGCGCGGTTTGAGAGGAACGCGATTTCCTTTCCGTCAGGCGACCACACCGGATCGACGCTGATAGACGGGGACAGCGTGAGCCGCGTCTTCACCCCTCGCGCCACATCAAATATCCAAATGTCGGGCTTACGGGTGCCTGGATCCGTCAGGCCTACAGCCAGTTTGTTGCCGCTTGGAGAAATACTTGCGTTATCAAAGACGCCCGGCGTTCCCGTTTCCGCGATCTGTTTTCCGCTCCGGTCGAACCACAAGATTCGCGCCTGGCCGCCTGTCGTACTTCCGGGTTCATAAGCCAAAACGCCGTTATTCGAGATGGTGAAAAGTCCCGTTCCCCTCACCATATCGACTCCGACGTGCTCTGCCAGTGGAGTTGCGTCCCCGCTCACGCTCAAGCTGGCAGAGTCAAAATGCCGGGCCATCAGCGTGCCGTCTTGTACGAAGAGCAAGTAGCCCGGATCTGCGTATCGAGCTGCAGAGTCGCCGTGAACAATCAGCTTTGGTTCTCCGCCATCAAGCGAAGCAGCGTACGTGCCGGATCCTTCCCCGATTGCTGACCGTGCATAAAACAGGAAATGCCTGCCATCCGGCAGGAATTGCGGATCTACGTGGTTTATCTCTTGCCGCAACTGATTCAATTTTGTCACTTTAAACGGCATGCCTCCCGAAGCCGATACGCCGATCAGTCCGCTCACGGGAGTGGGCGTCCCGATAATTGTCCCATCGTATCCCCAGGCTCCGCCAACTCCCGCTGGCACTGCGGCAACTGAAATGGGGGGACCGCCCGAGATGGCAATCCGCATCAGCTCGCCCTTCCCGAAATACGCCAAATGGCGACTGTCTGCCGACCAAAACGGAAATCTAGCGCCGTCCGTGCCGGCGAGTGCCAGAGCCGTATCGCTGCCCAGTCGCCGGATCCAAAGTTGGCTCCTTCCCTGCGAATCCTCGCCCACAAACACGAGTGCTTGGCCGTCGGGAGAAAGAACCGGCGCTCCTGAAGTTCCACCGAAGAGAAAATGTATACCTTCCGGCGGAGAAATTTCCGAAATGATTACCGACGTGGGTTTCGGCGCGCGCAGCACATACCCGATTGTTGCCACGCTTGCAACAATCAGCAGAAACGCCGCGGCTCCCCACGCAACCCGCTCGCGGTTTTTGCGATGCGCCACCACGGGCGCAGGCACGCCCGCGTGCGAACCCGATTCCGCGATCCATTTCAGGTCCAGCAGAACGTCGTGTATCGTTTGCCGGCGCTCCTCGGGGTCTTTTGCCAGGCACGTTTTCACCACCTGCTCCAGCGCGGGAGGAGCCAGCGGTTGGAGCGTCGTAACTGGCGCAGGTTGGTCTTTCAAAATCGCTGCGATGACACTGGCCGTCGTCTTGCCTTCAAAAGCCCTCTTCGCTGTGGCCATTTCGTAAAGTACCGCGCCGAACGAAAAAACGTCGCTCCGCGCATCCGTTTCTTTGCCTTCCAATTGCTCGGGAGACATATATTGAAACGTTCCCACAATCGTGCCGCGCGCTGTCAGTGGCGCCGGGCTTTCGGCAATCTTCTGGCTCATTGTCGGAGAGCCCGAAAGATCCACGACAGTCGGTGCAACAGACGACTTCGCCAGGCCAAAGTCCAGCAGTTTGGCTCCCGCTTTCGTCAGCATGATATTTCCGGGCTTCAAATCACGGTGAATCACGCCTTGCCGATGAGCCTTCTCCAGCGCATCCGCAATCTCAATCGCGATGCGCAACAATTCCGGCGTCGCCAGCGGCCCTCGCTCCAAACGCTTTGCCAGCGTTTCTCCTTCGAGATATTCCATGACGAGAAAATCCGTCCCGTCCTGATGCCCCACGTCATGCAGCGTGCAGATGTGTGGATGATTTAGCGAGGACACAGCTCTTGCTTCACGTTCGAAACGCTGCCGGACTTCCGGGGTGCTCGCAAGATGCTGCGGCAGGATCTTAATAGCGACGTCGCGCCCCAGCCGCGTGTCCCTCGCGCGATAGACTTCTCCCATCCCGCCCGCGCCTATCGCGCCGGTTATCTCATACGGCCCCAGTTTTGTGCCGGATGTTAAGGGCATCGATGGCGCCGATTATACTACCGAGAGTTGCTCCTAATGGCCCCTGATAAGGCGGTGCTTTCCTGGCGCTTTAATCCATCTT
>DASYXF010000088.1:0-12012 GCA_035935335.1 Candidatus Acidiferrum sp. | reverse complement strand
CTGCTCAGGCAGGCAGGCATAACCATGAAGGAACAGCAGGAAGCCGTACCCTTCCCCGAACGCAAAAGGGCATAAGCAGAATCTGTTAACCTGGAAGAATAGGAGGGGTTATCGTTTACTTCGTGGCCAGCTAAGTTATATAAAGTAAGCCACTTATAGCTTATAGGACGTAATGTCAAGCGAAATCTTCAACTATTCCTGCCTTTTCTTGCTCTTCTCTTATCTCTGTCCTGGCCGGCGCGGGGGGTGCGCCGACCAGGACCCTACCTGGGTCGGTGGGCTTCCTGAGGTTATGGGGTGAGCTTTGTGGCACAGCCATTCCTGGCTGTGCGGCTATTAGTGGGGAAAATTTGCTGCAACTTCACCGCGCCGCTTTCGCTGCGATCGCGCCCGCCGCTGCGCCAATTGCAAACCACTTCGCCGCACGCGCGATCCTCCGCAAGACTGATCCGCCCTTTGCCGCCCGCAGGGCATCATCCCGTTCCCTGCCGAGGGCCTGGCTCTTCACCTTCTCGTCTGCCAGGTCCGCCTGAGCCGCTCCGAGCTTGGCCTGGCAAGCCTTGCATTCCGCCGCAAAGTCATAGAGCGGCTTCAAATCCGCAGCAGGGAAATTGACTTTAGGTTGAACTCCGTCGGGCGCTCTATCGTTACTCGCGCCTTTGTAGCGGCCGCCTTCTGCTTGCCCCGACGAAGGAGGGGAGGCGGGCCTCTTCGCCCCGTCCGGTTGCTCTTGTTGGGTGGGCCGCGCCGGACCCATCGTGATCGGAACCGGTAAAGGCAGAACATCCGGCAACGCCGCCACCACCTGGGCAGGCTTCTGTACGGCCGCCTCTTTCTTCTTCAGGCCCGCGACCAGGTCATTCACCGCGGCGTCCCGCGAAGATTGCCGCGCTGCCGCCTCCGCCAACGCCTGTTGCGTGGTCTTCAATTCCGCCTGCAGTGCCGCCTGTTCCTTCCGCACCGCGCGCCATGCAATGAACACACTCGCCGCCAGGACGGCGACTACCACCACGGCCCCGATCTTGATCCAAGTTCCCATCAGGCAGTAATCAGCTATCAGTAATCAGTAACAGAAAAGAAAGAGCAGATCCCTGCTTGCAGCCGGCAAGCCTCACCCGAAAACAGCGCGGGTTCGGGATGACAGCGCCGCGCAATACTGAGTGCTGACGGATGCTTACTGATAACTGATTACCGATTACTTTTTCTCACCGATATCTCCCCAACCGGGCCAGCACCTCATCCGCATAGTCCGGGTTCGCCCCGCCGTTCCACGCCAGCAGGGCTTTTCTCGGGTCACCGCCAGCGGCTTCCAGCTTCTGACGCAAAATCCTGCAACCGACGGCCAATCCCACCGCCGGATCGCACAATGTCGAAAGGTAAAGGGAACTAGCTCCTTTTTCCCGCGCCGTCTGTCCCATCACCTGCATCAATCCCCAGGAAATACCCCGTGCGTACGCCTCCGTCGCTCCTACCTTATTGTTTGTATATAAGGGTGCGACATACTTCGCGAAGAACGCCGGCTCATAACGCATCGCCCAGGGATTCCACCCGGACTCCTGCTCCACCACCGCACAGACAAGTGCCGCCTCCAATCCCTCCGCCTCCGCGGCCCGCTGCGCGATTTGGATGAGTTTTGCGTCCAGTGGCATGAATCTTCTGACGGGTTTACGAATTTCTATTTTCTAATTTCCAATTTCGGACTTCCCTACCGGTGCCGCCCGCCATTGCGCAAATCCACGTAGTTCACGATCGGCGTCTCATCCAGCTGAATTCCCTGCTGCTCCGCAATGGTGTTCAACGCCCGGTAAATATTCGGCAGATGCCGCAGCGCCAGGTCTCTTACAAACACCCGCTGGATCTCGTCATCCCGCATGCGCCGGTGCATCCACCGCAAAAACACAACCAATTGCGCGCCCAGCGAAAACACCACGACCACATACGTCCACCCCGATGACCCCATGTGTTTTCCTTTTTTGTAGCGCCGGAATACCGTTTACCCTGAGCTGCGAAGGGCCGGCAAGCACTGTTTGGGTGGGCGGGCCGCCAGGATGGCGGCGCTACGCCCAGCCGAAGTGCTTCCTATTCGCTGTTCTTAGTTCGCCGCAATCCTCTCCCTACAAAAACAACCCCGGCACGCCGCCCAACGCTCCGCCCAGGCTCGATCCCAGCGTCGAGAAAAACCCGCTCGGCCGGGAAGCATTCGCGCGCACGTTCAACAGCTCCGCCGGAATCCCCAGCGTCCTCCCCAACAGATTGGAATCCACGCCAAACAGTCCGGACAGCCCCTGCAGCGCCGCCATCTGCCGCTGAAACGCGGTGTTGCTGAAGTTCAATTGGTTCTGCTGCGCCAGGTTCCCTTCCGCAATTCCTTTCTGCCGCGCCAGCTCGTCCGTCAACTCGCCGAAGCCCGCCGAATTTCCCGTGCGCGCCGCGCGGTTCGCCGCCGACTGCTGCAGCGAATCAAACGCGCTTGCCAACGCCCCTTGCGATTGTCCGGTAATTGCCGCCTTGTCCGCCGCGCTGAAACCCGGATTATTCAGAATGCTCTGAAACTGCGGCACCACCAGGTTGCCCACCGACTGCTGCTGCCCCAGCAACTGCTGGTTCAGCGCATTCGTCTGCTGCAACTGCTGATCCGTCAAACTCTGCGTTTGTCCCTGCGCTCCGCGTCCCATAAGGGCCTCCAAAGTTTTTAAATCAACCGCTTGCAGTACGGCGTCCACTCGTCATCCCGAACCCAACCCAATTTTGTCAGTCGCTTACCAAATTTCTCCGCAATCTGCGGTGGCAGCCACGCGTGCACGTCTTCCAAACCTCGGGCCAGCGCATCGCACCGCGTCGCTTCGTGCAAAGCGAGCAAGCTTTCCCAGCGCTCCCGCGGCGGACCTACCAACGGATCGAGTAGCAGATACGCCTCCGCCGTCAGCCGCAGCAGGGCAGCGCCGGCAATTCCCTTCCCGCCCTCTTCCCCTCCCAGTACCAGTTTCGTCAGAAACAGCGGGTTCCCCAAATCCGGAAACGTGTACCCAAACCCCTGCCGCGCATGAATCGCCCGCAGCGCCTCCAGATCGCTCTCTTCATAAGCCCGAATCATCATCTGACTGATTACCGATTACTGATTACTGATTACCTTCGCGCGCTCACAACACCACCTGCTTCACCACCCGCGCTCCCGGCACTACGCCGAATCCATTTCCGCCGTGCAGCAACCCATTCGGCAGCGCCCCGCTTCCGCTCGAAGGCAGCGGAGCCGGCCCCGCACTTCCCCCTCCAACCACCGCCGTGGCCGGCGAGCCGAATGTCACCGGCGCCGAAGCCAGTGATCCCACATATTGCGAAAAGGCGCGCCAGTACAGCGTCTGATTGCCCAGTTGCACATACAAATTCCGCGACGCGCCCAGAAAATAGACTCGCGGCGCCGAAAACGCCGGCGTCACATCCGACTCCGCAAAATAAAAAAGTCCCGGCCGCGTAACTGCCGGATCCGTAATCGCCAGGTCAAACCACCCATTGGCCGCCTGCACTTTCAATGCGGCGATCGCCGGCGGCGCCGGCGAAGGATTCGCCGGGTCCACGCCCGCGTTCGCGCTCGCTGCATTCACCGCCGAGACAATCTTCACCAGCGTCTCGTACAGATACGGGTCCCGGTCCTTCATCGGCGCCAGTTGTGCAACCGTCAGCATTCTCCGCCTCACGTAGCACAGCCATTCCTGGCTGTGCTCTTGGTTTTTCTTCTCAGCGGCCTCTGTGCTCTTCCTCTGCGTTCTCTGTGTTAGACCTTTCTCTTACGAGCTGATCTTTGCCGTAGCCGTCACGTTATTCGGCAGCGTCGCAATCAGAATCCGCGCGAACTTCGCCACCACATCCGGAAACTCCGCCCGCGTCACATTCCCCGCGTTCACATTCGTAATCGCAGCGCCTTCCTGGATGTACGCGGCGTCGATATCCGTATCCGCCGTCTGCAACTGCACTGAAATCGCTCCCGGCGCCGCACTCCACACAATCTCCACCGCCGCCCGCACCTTCCCGCTGCTGAACGCCGGCGCCAGCGCCACCTGCGCGCTCTTGAAAGGCGCCGGAAAAATCACATCCGTCGAAGCAATCACCGCCGCGCTCTCCCCAAACCCCACGGACACCGGCGGCAACACATTTCCATAACTCGGCATATCGTCTCCTCCTAAAAATGTAGTGGCCGGTCTTTAGACCGGCCACGCACCGTTCCACACTTTCCACATCTATTGGTCAGCTAATTCATTCCCCGCACCGGCGCCCACGGATCCACCTTCACCGACGGCGTAAATCGCTGCACCTTAAACCACGCGCCCGCCTGGTTCGTCCCCACCTGAAACGCCACCCGCTCACCCAGCACATTGATCGGCAGTTCCAAATCCTTCAGCCCCGGCGAGCTCATCCCCAACGGTTGTTGCGCCGTCGCTGCACTCTCCGAATCCACAAAACTCGTCAGCGCCAGGTTCCCCGCGCCCTCCACGTACATCGTCAGATAGCTGAACAATTTCCGGTGCGCGCCGAGTCCCAGCGAACTCTCCACCGCCCGCTCGGGGAAAAAGTGCGTCGTATAGTAGCTGGGAATCGCCGCTCCATCATCGGAGAACTGCGTCTCACTCAACTGGTAGATTTTCCCTGTCGCACCGCCGCCACCAACTCCCGGCAGCCCGCCTCCAAACGCCGGGATTGCCGTCCCATTCGTACGCTCGACCAACGCGCAACAATTCGCCGCAATCGACCAGGGCGACCACTTCCGCGAATTGTCGGTCGCCGTCTTTCTGCCCGTGAAAGTAATGTTCACCGGCGGCCGGCTTTCAATATCCGAAGCCGAGTCCAGATCGTGATAATCCAGCATCAAGACGCGATTGGGCGTCGTTGCGCTTCCGAACGGTGCGCCTATATAGATTCGCCGCTCTCGCGTATCCACTGTCACCCACAGCGTCTGCGCGTACTGCCAGTTGATCTGATTCCATGTCGGCTGAATCTCCTGCGAAATCTTCACCGGCTCGCCGCCGGCGAAAAGATACAGGCCTGTTCGGTGGGCGATGACCACCCAGTCTTCCCCAAACCCGACCCCGCGCACCGACGGCGTCCCCACGCGCCGCGATACTTCGGAAATCGACCACAGTGACGGCTCGTTCGTTCCATCGTCCTGCGTTACGTGCAATGAGTGCTCTTTCACAAAATAGAGCCGTTCGCGCAGTTTGAACCCCGCGCGGATCGCCTGGCCGTTGTTTTCCGCCACGTTCAGCATCCCATCGATCCCGTCGTAACTTTCCGGATCCTCGACCCGGCTGGCCCGCACCAGCGAAGAGTTCACCGGTTGCGCTGTCAGGAAAATCTCGATCGCGTCCACATAAAATTGGCCGTTGGAATTCGGCGTTCCATCCGCATAGATCCGCAGCACCAGGTCGCTTGGTATCGTTGCCAGCGGCGCGGTCAACTCCGCGGTGTACTCCACGTAGTTCGTCGTCAGTTGCGCCGCGGTCAATTGCAGCCCGGTCGTGTTGATTCCGCCGCTCGCGCTGAACAGGTGTACGTGAAGCGTTCCCTGCGCCAACGTCGCGTTCCGTGCGCACCTCGCCCGCACGGTGTAATCTTTGCCGGCCTGTATCCGCTGCGCGCCCAGAGCGTCCTGCACTGCGCTCTGCGTCATCAGCCCGCGCGTCGCTGTCGTTCCATTTCCCACGATCGAATACGCCGCGCCCCACACCACAAAGTTTTCTTCATCCGTTCCACCCGGCGCAAACGTTGGATCCGGTGTCCAGCCCAGCGGATAGTGCGGCAGCGAAGGCCCGGTGAACCCGCCATCGAAACCCAGGTTCGTCCAATTGTTCATTTTGTTCCGCTCGCCCCACCAGAAAAGCCGCTCGGCGTAATCAATCACGCCGGCGCAATCACCGAGCTCGATCAAGCGAAACAGATTGTCCACGTTCGTCCCCGCCAGCAAAATCGCATCGGAAAAATCCACAACCGCCGTTGTCGTCGTGTTGTCCCCAAGGATCATGTTGCCGCTGAAGAGCGTCCCGCCTCCGCCCACATAAAAAAAGCTCGCTCCGCCCACTCCCGTAAAACACAAAATCCGCCCCACCACGTTTGAGGGACCCGTCGGGATATTCGTTACCACCGCGCGCTTCCCCCCGCTCGCCGTCCAACTGGTAGCAGGTCCCGGCGCCGTCAGATATCCCTGCCGCGTCTGAAATATCACGCAGCATTGGTGAACGCCCTGGGCGACATTTCCGGCCGCCGTTGCCGTACCACTGCCCGAAGCGGCCAGCCCGCCGCTCGACGCGTAGTAAGTAAAATGGGTGGCGTCAATCACAGTCGCCACGCTGAATGTCCCGTTATACCCGCTGACACCGACTCCGCTGATCGTTACGAGCTGCCCCGCGCTCAGTCCATGCGCCGCCGACGTCTGAATCGTTACCGTGGCGGAAGCCGCCGTTCCCCCACCCGAATTGGCCAGTCCCGTGGCCCCCGCGATGTAAGTGAACTGCGTCGTGCTCAGCACGCCCACCACGGGGAACGTGCCGTTGTATCCGCTTACGCCTACGCCCGAAACCGTCACCGTCTGTCCCGCGTTCAATCCGTGGGCCGCGCTCGTCGTGATCGTCACCAGGAAACCGTTTTCGCTGGCTCCGCTGGGGCTCGCCACAATCGCCACCGCCGCCGGCTGCGTGGCGCCGCTCGGACTCCCCGCGATCGCCGCGATGGAGTTCTCATCCACCACGGTCGGCCCCGCTCCCGGCCCGCCCTGGCTCACTCGGTCCAGGTTCGCGTCGTCATACTGCCGCGGCAAATCGTTCCCGGCCGCCCCGTCGCTTATCGCCAGATATTCCCTGCCGAAAAGAGTTGTCGAGTTCGCATAAGCATTCGGTGTCAAGCCGCTGGCAATCTGCGTCAATGTTCCCGGCGTAGTTTCCTTGTACAAATTTCCGTTCGCGTCCTGCGCCATCGTCCGCAGTGTTCCGTTCGGTGTGATGTAGCTTTTCACATAATTTACCGTCGGATTTCCCGTCAACGGCCCGAACAACGTCTGTAACCCTGGCCGCGTCGCCACGCCACCGCTGCTGAACAACACATCCTGGCAATCGGGCGACACCCCGTGCGGCAAATCCGCCGGTGCCATGTCGCTCACCAGCCCGCCAAAAATCTCAATCGGCGCGTCCAACGATCCAATCGTTGCCATAGTTTTCTGCTCGTCTCTACACGTAGCGGCCACTTTCAAGTGGCCCCGTTTGGAGTGCGGAGGTTCTGCCTCCGCTTTTACGATTTCAACCCAACCGTCAACTCACGCTTCCATGCAGAATTGTCATCCCGAGCGCATCCGACAAGGATGCGCGAAGGATCTCAATCCCCACGCAACCGCGGCTGTAAATTCAAGAGTGTAACTGCGGAGTTTTTGTTTTCTTGGTATTGCTTGGCAGGCGTGCCCAGTGCACGTTAATTTCTAAGGGCGGCGTTCTTCGCCGCCCTTTTATTTTTCCCTCGTCTTCTTCTCCGTAGACTTCGCCGCTTCCCCGCTCTTCTCTTCCCTCTCCGCCAACCCAAATTTCGCAGCCTTCTCCCGGTCCAGGATTGCCCCGCACGTCCGGCAAACCGCAACTCCTGGCCGGATCTTCTCTCCGCACGCGGGGCAATCCGCCATCGGTTTCGGGTCGTAGAGCCACGGCTTCTCGAGCCCCAGCTCACGCGCCGCGCGCCGCTCCAGATCCGTGATGAACATCATGTTGTGCGACCTCTCCCATTCCAGGTCAGCCGCCTCCACTAGCCGCGTTTGAAATGCCTCCAGCTTTTTCCGTGCTTCCGCCAGTTCCTCTTGCGTCGGCTCCAGGCCCGTGGCTATAAACACCCCGTGATAACTTCCTTCGCCTGAATCCCCATTGATCTCCCGCACCAGGTCTTCGGCGATTTCCCGGGCGCTGAGGCGAATCTCCATCGTTCGCTTGTCGCCCAGGTCCATCAGGCTGGTGCATGCGCGCACAGGCGTCACCGCGTACGCCGCGCCCGCTTCCGGCGATTGAATCGTCAACGACCCGAAATATGTCCGGTGCCGCGGCGGCCATTTCTGCGTAGAGATATTCACCAACGACACTACGTCGCTCTGCGTATTCATGCTGTCCTCTCAATTATTTGCTGGAGATTTCCCTGAAACCCGGGGCCTCACTGCATCCGGTACTGTATCGTGACATTCGCGTCCGCCGGCGCCGTCGTGCATCCCGCCGCCGCCGTCTGCACGCTCAATGTCAGCGATGCCCCGCCCGCATAGTTCTGCGAAATAGCGCCCGAATCGTTCGCCGCCGCAGTGATCGTTACGTTCACAGGCGTCGTGCCATCCGTCAGCCGCACCACCGCGTTCGTCGTGCATCCCGCCGGCGCCGTCTTGGCCTGCACCTGCACGCGCGTAACCGTCACGCCGCGGTCCAGCGTCCATGTCGAACCCGTCCAGGTACTGCTCAACGCGCCCGGCAAGAAAAGGTTCTGCTCGGATCGCGGCGCCGCGTTCAGGAACTCCCCGTTCAGCAGCAGTTTGCTCCCGCCGATTCCGTTTGCCGTGCTTACGAAATTTGTTGCCGCTGTGGTCACTGTCGGGTTTGGAAACCCGCACCCTTCAAACGTCGCCGTCAAAGTAATCGTAGAGCCCGGCACCGTTACCTGTGGCGACGGGCAACCACCGACATTTGCATACGAGGTGGTAGTCTGATCATAGATGATCAGTCCTGCCGCGCCGCTCGGGAAACTAGCGGGCATCACCAGTTGCACCGATTGATTCCCGGTTGTCGTAGTTACGGATGAGCATGATGCCCGGTTCAAGGCGGTGATTCCGCCGAAGGGGTCCATGGCAATCGCACAATAGCTGTACGTCCCTGGGGCCAGGCCCGTTCCAGCAACGGCCGTTGCGCTCTGGAAATTCGCCGGACTCGCCATCGGCGAAAACACCTGCGCCCCCGAGTTGATTTGCGTGCTGTACCCGTTGGCGACTGCCAGGTTGTTTGACATGTTGTCAAAGCGATAGTTCGCCGCTCCCAGGTTTCCATTTCCATTGCAGGCACCGGAATTGGTTTTGACATTGATGCCGGTGTAGGAAACTCCAGATGCTGCAGTCTGCAGAAGGGGTTGGAAGCCGCTGCCGCAAAACATATAATTCAGGTCGAAGCCCGAAGCCCCGGCGTTTACGAGGTCAATGAATGGAGTGGCCGATCCTCCCGTCCGGTCTGAATAGTCTCCATGATTGATGGTGACCCCGGATACTGCATACGGCAATATGTTGAACTTGAATCCCGGACCAGCGAGCCCTTCCGTAAGAACGCTGTTGAAAACGACGTGGCTCCCGAAATTCCCCGTTGAAGCGCTGCCGCAGGAATTAAGTTCAAAAGTTCCGAAAGAATAGACATTGGTTGCGAAAAAATCATATGCCTTTTGTGGCTGTGGTTGAAACGTCGTCGAACCGCAGTTGAACGTCATCGTATAATCGCGGGACTTGGAAAAATCAGTTGTGCTCTGCGTTCCGGTCCATCCCCCGAAATTCCAGTAAACTCCAAAACCTGCTTTGTGAACCACAGGAAGCGAAGTCGCAACGCCGGAAGCGTGGACATTCTCAAATTGCACACCCACCACGCCATCGCCATTCCATTGCTCATCAAGATAAAAAACGCTTTGATAGCCTCTCGTCACGTTGTAGACGAGATTCTGGAATTTGCTGGCTCTGGTGATTTCCGGCTCTAAATAAACCAGCGGATAGGCGGTACCCGAAACGCAGCTCAACGCCGTGTTCATGCCGTAAAAAGGAGCCTGGCAAGTCGTTGACCCCTTGCCCCCAGAAAAACTGTTTCCGTTCCCCATCAAAATGGTGCCGCCCTGCCATACCGCAGCGTTGAATTCAAACGTGGAAGAAGGGCAATTATTCGGAGGCTGGCCAAATCCTCCCGTGCCCAAATTTCCAAAGAGGTCAATGTTGGCGTTGATGGGAAAAAATACAAATTCCGCCGAAGGTGCGGGAACGACGATTTTCCCTCCATTAGCGCCCGTCGTATCCTTCGCGATGGCCGCACACGCGTTCAATATGTTCGGAACGTTGTCGTGGAAGGTGTTGGCATTCGTGACCGTGTTTGTCGCTGCCGCGGCCAGCGTCAGCGCAGTTGTGCCCCCGCCCGCCGTGATGGTCGTATCAAGATATTCGTTGATCGCCGTTGTGGGAGCCGTCGCCGGAGCATCGCCCAAGTCCACGTTGGCTGCCGTGACTGCCCAGCCTTTATCTGTGAAATACCCATCATTCCCCGTCGCCACGCCGACCAGCGAATAGTTCGCGGCATTCGCGGGAAGCGCACAGGACGCCCCGTTGCATGCATAAATAAGATGGTTCTTGACCGCGCGGCCAGGGGGCAGAGCGGCCGTTCCACCCGCGCCCACGTTTGTAACCCCGGAACAGTTGAGGGCGTAATTGATGACATTCGGCGCGCCGCCAGAGGGCGTGAACGAACCTACCGTAAAAGTTCCGTTGTAGTGGGTGTCAGAGACTCCTGCGATGACTACCTTGACGCCAAACGGCACAACCCAGTTTGGGGCAGCCTGGCCGGTCGGGCCATAGATTCCCGGCGATACCGTGACACTCGCCGTTCCAGCGGAGCAAGTCGCTGACTGCACGCTATAGCTGAAGCGAGAATCCCAGTTCAGGATGATGCGCGGCTGAATCCGCATCGTGCCGCCAGAGCAGTTCGGCTGTGCGCCACCGCCCGGCATCAAGTCTTGCCGCGAAATGGTAAAAGTAGTGGTAGAAGGAACCGACGAAAGCGAAAACGCCCCCTCGCACTGTTGGTTGTTCGTCGTGAACGCCTGAATCTCAATCTGTGAATAGGGGTCGCTGCTGATGCCGGTAGCGGTCGTCGGCATGTTATGCGGCGAGGAAGTTGTGACCGTATACACGCCCGTGGACGTGTTGTAGCTCCACGCCCCGGAAATGGTGTAAGACGCAAGGGCCATCGAAGCAGGTGCCGTAGAAGTCGAACCCACTGGTCCGCACGGTGTCAGGCCACCGGCCCAATCGCGGTCAGCAACGCAATACGACCGTGTAGTCGAACCAACCTGAAATATCGGCGTTACCGTCGGCGCCTGAGGCGTCGCAATTACCGGCGCGGGTCCTGCGCCGAGAATCAGGATGCCGTGACCATTCGCGAAGTCCGACGCCGCGGCGCAAGTCGCCGCCGCCGACCCGGAACTGATCGAGCAGGTTGTCGCACTCGTGTTGTAGTTCGGACCGATGTACCCGCCGAATCGCGCAATGTCCAGCCAGGGATTCGGCCCCTTGGTGTGGAAATCGGCGTCAATATTTTGCGGCGCGGTGAAGGTATTCGGCTGGTTGGTCTGCGCGCCGCTTGCGCTGGAGATCGGCCCGACCTCCGTGCCCGTTTCATCCTTGTAGTAGAGCCGCTTGTCCGCGCTCTTCGTGTACAGGTTCACCGTGCCGCTGCTGGCCGCCCCCGGCGCGGTTCCCTGGTTCGCCAGGTTCAGCGTCCCGCTCGCCAGGCTTCCCACCACGCTCGTGCTGCCGTTCACGGTCAGGTTCCCGGTCAACGTCAGCGAAAAGGCGTTGATCCCACCGGTGGAATTTAAGCTGCTGAATGTTGGGGAAGACGGATCGCTTGGCAAAATTACATTCGGCAACTGCTTGGTCGTGATGCCCGGCCCGCTGATTTCGATTTCGTACTTTCCGGGCGCCGCGTAAAACGAATAGTTCCCCAGCCCGTCAGTCGCCGTCGGATTTGCCAGCGCCTGCGTCAGGGCTGGATCCGAGTAAATCAAAGCCAGCGGCGTGCACGGCTGCCCGCTCGCAGGCATCGCGCACACGCGCACCGTCGCACCCGCCAGCGGCACTCCCCGCGTATTAAATACGATGTCGTCCTTGCGCGACCCCTGCCCATGCGCCGGCTTCACCACCCCCGGCCACAAGTGCAGCGCCATCGCCACAATCGCCCAAAAAATTCCCATACGCATTTTTGATCGTATCAT
>DASYXF010000087.1:0-4583 GCA_035935335.1 Candidatus Acidiferrum sp. | reverse complement strand
CGGCGGAGGCGGCTGCCCGCGACAATACGTAGGCCTGAATCGCTCGCACCTGATCCGGCTTCATCGCATCTTTAAACGACGGCATGCCGCGCGACTCGCGAGCCCCTTCCAGCACGATGGCCTGGAATTGATGGTGGGTTTCGGCCGTGGCGTATCGCAAGTCAGGAATTCCGGACCCTGAAACCACGCCCGCTCCGTGGCAATAAAAGCAATACTGTCTATATAGAATACTGCCTTCGCTTATGGTGGCTGGGGTGGCGTTGACATGGATCGCGGGCGTGGGAGGGCCAGTCTGGCCGAACGGCGGAACTTCCAATTTTGTCTTGCCGCCGAGGGCGAAGGTAAGCACGCGGCCAAATCCGCGCTTGACCGTCCCGCTGCCCGGCAGATTCACCAGTCCCGCTGCGCCTCCCCATCCAACCATAACCGTCACATACTGAACTCCGTCGACCAGATAAGTGACGGGCGGCGCCATGATTCCCGTTCCGGCGTCGAACTCCCAAACCTTCTTCCCGTCGGTCGCCCGATACGCGCACAGCACTCCGTCGGAACGTCCCTGAAAAACCAGGTTGCCGCCCGTCGCTAGAACACCGCCACTCTCGACGAGGGGCAGATCGGCGCGCCAGACCTCGCGCTGCTCGACGGGATCCCAGGCGATCAGATGGCCGGTCATGGGAGGAGAAGCGAGCGCTTTTTGCAGGACCGGCCCGTTGTAAGCAGCATCTTCACCGCGATTCCAGAGCGTGGGGTTCGACTTCCAATTTTTGTTGGGAGCGCCCAAATATACGGACCCCTCTCTCGCCGGTACATAGACCAGGCCGGTCGCGGGATGAAACGCCATCGGATACCAGTTATGTCCTCCCCCTGGCGACGGTGAAACCAGCACCGCCTCCCACCCGTTGTGCGCACTCGCCGACTCTTCCGGGCGTCCCGTTTTCGCATCAACACCCGTGGCCCATGTGACGCCATGAACGAATGCGTTTGCCGAAATAAACTGGCCGGTCTGGCGATCGAGTACGTAAAAAAATCCATTCTTCGAAGCTTGCATGATGACTTTGCGCGTCCCACCGCCGATAGGCAAATCCGCAAGCATCAACGGTTGCGTGGCGTCGTAGTCCCAGTTGTCTCCGGGCGTAACCTGAAAATGCCAGACCTGTTCTCCATCGCTTGCGCGCAATGCCAGTATGCTCGCAAGGTACAGATTGTCGCCTCCGCCAGGGCTGCGGAGATCCCGGTACCAGGCGAGTCCGTTGCCGGTCCCGGTGTAGACGAGGTCCAATTCCGGGTCGTACACAATCGAGTCCCACGCGGTGCCGCCACCGCCCGCCACCCACCATTGTCCGTTCCAGGTCTTGGCCGCGGCCTCCAGCGCCTTTGACTCGAATCCTTTCGCAGGATCGCCCGGAACCGTAAACGTTCGCCACAACAGCTTTCCGCTTTCCGCGTCGTAGGCGGAGATATATCCCCGCACGCCAAATTCCGATCCGGCATTTCCGATCAGCACTTTCCCTTTGGCGATCCGCGGCGCGCCGGTAATCGCATACGGCTTCGATTGCTCAACCGTGACGACGTCCCACACGGGTTTGCCCATCTTGGCATCCAGCGCGATCAGCCGCCCATCCAGCGTGCCCAGATACACTTTGCCGTTGTAGAGCGCAACTCCTCGATTGACGACGTCGCAGCAGATCGTGCGAGCGCGTGCGCGCGGCACCTTGGGGTCAAACGTCCACAGGATTTCGCCCGTCTTCGCGTCCAAAGCATACGCGACGCTCCATTCACCGGTTGCATAGATCACGCCATTCGAGACAAGCGGTGTCGCTTCCAGTCCGCGCGTTGTGCCAAGTTCGCGATCCCACAGCAATCCAAGTTGGCCGATCGTTTGCTCGTTGATCTGGCTCAGCGGGCTGAACCGCTGCTCATCATTGGTTCTTCCGTGCGCAGCCCAATCGGCCGCGTCACTCATGGCGGCGGAAGGACCGGGTTTCTTGCAAGCCCCCAGACAGAGAAATAGAGAAATAAAAATCAGTAGACGCAGGTTCAGGCGCATTTTCACGAGATCTCCCGAGCGGCTCAATTCCCTTTTTCTGATTTCTACTTGGCCGAGTTGCCTATGCCGGAGAAGAAGAATGTTCGAGATTAAAGACCGATGTGCGCCGGGTGTCAAGCAGCGCTGCAGCTTTATTCTGTCGGTTTTAGGTTTAGGTTTAGGCTGATGGCTATCGACTTTTTCCTCTACCACTCAGAAGCTGCCAATTGAGGTTAGGCGGTTTTCGGTTTTCGGTTTTCGGTTTTCGGTTTTCGGTTTTTTCTATTTCCACTCGCCCAGCGCTGCCCGCAGCCGCCGCACCACACGCTCTTGTGTCAGAGCCACCATCGTGTCGAAGAGCGGCGGCGCCACGGCCTGCCCGACAATCGCCACGCGCGTCGCGTTGATCAGCAATCCCGCTTTCACGCCGCCATCCTCCGCCACTTTCCGCGAAGCGTGGTCGCACGCATCGTGATTCCACTCGGGTAGCGCCGCCAGCGCATCCGCCAGCTTCGCCAGCAACCCCGGCACCTTCTCGTCTTTCCAGAACTTCGCCTTTGCCGCCGCATCAATCGGAAACTCGTCGCTGAAAAACGCCCGCGACCAGCTCGAAAAATCCGGCAACAAACGAACCCGCGGCCTCAGCAGGTCCACGGTCTTCGCAAACCACTCGTGCCCCGGGCCCGCCACCCACTCATCCTTCCACAATCCGTCCTGCCTCAACTGCGCTTCTACTTCCGGCAGCAAATCCTCGATCGGCAGCTTTTGCAGATACTGCGTGTTGAACCACTCCAGCTTCGCCCGGTCAAACACGCCGTTCGTCCGGCTCACCCCCTCCAGCGAAAATTTCTGCAACAGCTCCGACGTCCGCAAATATTCCTCGTCTCCGCCCGGCGACCAGCCCAGCAGCGCCAGAAAATTCCGGAACGCCTCCGGCAGAAACCCCTCGCGCCGGTACATGTTCACGTCCGTCGCCCCATGCCGTTTCGAAAGCCGCGACTTGTCCGCTCCCAGAATCAGCGGCACATGCGCAAAAATTGGCGGCTCCGCTCCCAGCGCGCGATACAGCAGCACCTGCTTCGGCGTATTCGAAATGTGGTCCGCGCCGCGAATCACGTGCGTAATCCGCATATCAATGTCGTCTGCCACCACGCTCATCTGGTACATCGCCTGCCCGAACTCCTCCCCCTCTTTCCCGGAGCGCAGCAGCACGAAATCCTCAATCTCGTCGTTCGAAAATTCCCGCTCGCCAAACACCGCGTCAAAAAACTTCGTCGTGCCGCCCACCGGCACCTTGAACCGCACCGCCGGCTTCGTCCCCGGCGTCGAAGGCTTGCCCTCGCGGCAGGAGCAGCGCACAATCCGCCGCACCTTCGCGCCCTCGGCTCCCTCTTCCGCGTGATCCCCGCCCACATATTTCTCCGGCGGGCAGTAACACAAAAACGCGTTGCCGTTCGCCAGCACTTTTTTCCCAGCCGCTTGGTAAAGCTCCGTTCGCTGCGACTGGTAGAACGGCCCTTCGTCCCAATCCACGCCCAGCCACTTCAGCCCTTCGATAATTCCATTCACCAGTTCCGGTTTGTTCCGCTCCGCGTCCGTATCCTCGATGCGCAGAATCATCGTCCCGCGCTCTTTGCGCGCAAACAGCCAGTTAAACAGAGCCGTGCGCGCTCCGCCCACGTGCAAATATCCCGTCGGCGACGGCGCAAACCGCACCCGCACGCCCCCCGCCTGTGTTTTCCCCGCGTCTGTCATGATAAGTAAGCTCTCGCTCTCTCCCTCGAATCGTCCAGTTTACCGGAACCTCTTGCAACCCGTCCAACCGCGCCCTGCCCCAGGCATTCAGAAAAATAGCAGAAAAATTTCAGACCCTGCAAAGGACAATCCCGGCTCCTCCGAGAGTTAATAGTCACAGAAAATCCGCTCAATTCCGAAAGCAGGAGAGAGAATCATGCAGTCAGTTCAATGCAGTTTGTCCGCGAGCGAAACACCGCCATTTCAAACAGCCGAAGCAGCGCACCCAAATCCAACCGCGCAGGATAAATATGCGGCCAACGAGAAAGAACAATCGGATCGGCAGTCCGCCGCAGAGGCCCTATACGCCGCATTCGTCTGGCTCTTCGGTCCCGGTTGCTACTAATGCTACTAAACGGTCCACGCGTGCGCGGCGAGACTTCTATCTAGCCCCAGCCGGGCCGTGGTCCAACTGCCGCCGGTAATCGGCCCCGTCGAAGTGGCCCTTCGACTCGGCGATCAGTCCATCCGCCCCGATCCGCCATCGCTCGAAGCCGCTGATGCGCACTCGATTCCCTGTGCCCCCGGGCCCGGTGTTCGTGCCGGTTAGCGTCCAGTGATACTCCGCACCTTCCTCCTGCATCACCAACGTGTCTATATCCAGGTATAAATCCGGGAACGCCGTCATGAATGACTGGGCAAGTTGCGCAATCGCGTCTCGCCCCACGGCAGGAGCATCTCCATTAACGCTCAGCGACCCATTCAAGGAATAAAACGCAGCCACACGGTTCGCATCCCGGCTGCACCACGCCGCCGTATAGCG
>DASYXF010000086.1:0-9727 GCA_035935335.1 Candidatus Acidiferrum sp. | reverse complement strand
CTTCTTTTTCCGAGGATTGTTCCTTTTGGTCTTTTTCCTTGCTTTTTTCGGTGTCCACCCGTGCTTCGCAAAATCCACGCGAAACTCCACAATCTTCACGCCTTCGCTTTCCAGGAGTTTTCTCTGCAGCGAGGCATGCGGTTCCGGAATCAGCAGCTTCCCGCGGTCGCCCACCACGCGATGCCACGGAATGCCTCTTCCAGAAGGGGTCGCTGCCAGAGCTCTGCCCGCGGTCCTCGCCCCGCCGCGTAACTGCAATGCCTTGGCAAGCGCCCCATAGGTGATAACCCGGCCGCGCGGAATTTGTTTCACCAGCTTGTAAACGGGATCCCAGCTCATAGTCAAAAAATGGTAATCGGGAATTGACAACCCGGCAAGCGACCTTTCCCCGCCTTTCGTGTTTAATGAAATGTATGGGACGCTTCACAACAAGGGATTCCGCGCGTAGAGGAAAGTTCGATGAAACGCAGCGAAAAATCCGATGCAGCATTCGCGGTTACTTGCCGCAGCATGTTGCCAATGCAAAAGCGGGGAACCTTTACTCATACGCCGCATCCAATCTTGATAAGTGTAGTGGAATTCCCTTACACTACGACCGGGACGCGGCTTCCACCTTCGTCTCGCCGCACTTTCGAGGACACGATGGCTTTTGTCCGCCGCAAAGGAAACGCCTTCTATCTGGTGCACAATGTGCGCCGTGGCGGAAAAGTGCGGCAGCTCCACCTCGCCCGTCTCGGCGACCGCGCCCGGATCACCGACGACGTCGTCAAGGCAGTCTCCAAGAAGCATCCCTTCATCGATCTCAACTGGCGCTCCCTGCGCGAACAGTTGGACAACCAGGTCGATCTCGCTGATCCTCAGTCCCCGGCCGTTCAGAAACTTATTCAGGCCCTGCGTACTCTCAATATTGATCTGGCGGATCTGTTTCCCCAGATGCTACGGCTTTCCGAATCGCCCGCGGTGGCGAGAGAGTTGCTCCTGCAAATGAAGCTGCTCCACTCCACCATCCAGGTAAAGCTCGATCAGTTCGGTTCCAAAGACCAGCTGAAGAGAATGCACCGGACGGGCGGCCGGTTTGGATCTGCGTCACCGGATTTCCGGGGACGCTAGGGAGGCGGTCATGGCGACAGGCGATGTTTCTCTAAATCCGAGTATCCGCAGCGCGGACACCATTGAATTTCAAGATGCCCTGCGCGCGAAAATCGTCGGCCAGGACGACGGCGTTCAGGCGCTTGTCGAGCTGTTCCAGGTCTTCACTGCTGGACTCAACTCGCCCGGCCGCCCCGTCGGCAACCTGCTCTTCCTTGGGCCCACTGGCTCTGGCAAGACGCGCATCGTGGAAGCCGCCGCCGAAATCCTCTTCGGCAGCCCCCGCGCCGTCATCAAGATTGACTGCGCCGAATTCCAGCACTCCCACGAAATCGCCAAAATTATCGGCTCGCCTCCGGGCTATCTCGGCCACCGGGAAACGCATCCTTTAATCACACAGGAAGCGCTAGCCGCGAATCACACGGACAAGCTGAAGCTGTCCTTCCTGCTGTTTGACGAAATCGAAAAGGCCAGCGATGCCTTGTGGCAACTGCTCCTCGGCATGCTCGATAAGGCCACGCTCACGCTCGGTGACAACCGCCGCGTGGATCTCTCCCAGACCGTCATCTTCATGACCTCCAACCTCGGCGCCAACGAAATCACCGACCTCATGGACGGCGGCTACGGCTTCATCAAGTCCGACGACAAGCCCCAGACCAACATCGACCAGAAAGTCGAGCGCACGGCCGTCGAAGCCGCGCGCCGCAAATTCTCTCCCGAGTTCATGAACCGCCTCGACAAGCTGGTGGTCTTCCGCCAGCTCAAGCGCGCCGAACTCGAAACTGTTCTCGACATCGAACTCGGTCTCGTCCAGAAGCGCGTGCTCGACACCGCCACCAACAAGTTCCTCTTCCGCGTCACCGATTCCGGCCGCAACTTCCTCCTCCAGGAAGGCACCGACCAGCGCTACGGAGCACGCCACCTGAAACGCGCCATCGAGCGCTTCCTCGTCTACCCGCTTGCCAACTTGCTGGCCACCCAACAGGTCAATCTCGGCGATCTCGTTCGGGTCGATTGGGACGGCATCCACAAAGAGCTGACCTTCGTCCGTGAAAAGGAAGGCGCCATCGTCACCCCGGAAAACCCCGAAGAAACCCTGGCCACAGGCGCCGCCCCTCTTCAGGACGGCCTCGCCAAAGACACTCCAGCCGAAGCCGTCGCGGGCGAAACTTCGACACCCACGTCCATCCCGGCCGCAGGCCCAGCCGTAGCCCGTCAACCCCTGCAAGGCCGCAAAAAGGATCACCGCTAATCGTGTAGGGGCGGCTTTACGCCGCCCTCTTGCTTTTCTTTGCCTGTAGGGCACGCTAACCGGCTGTCCTGAAGAAGGAAAGGTGGCGCGCCGCTCCGATTTTGAGTGCGGGAGCAAAGCTCCCGCTTTTGAAGACCAAACCCACTCTCGCCAACACATCGTGCTTGCCTAATCCATCAATCTCTTTTGCCCGTTTTCGTCACCGCCCAACTGACACATTCTGTTTCATCCCTCTCAATTTTGGACACTCCCGGCACACCGTCTCACACCATGAGACGGTTTCCACAACTGCAACACTCCTATCTCGTTGAACTTGCAGCCTTTTCAAAATTCACACCTGTCCCTCCGATATGGCACGCCCCATGCTCTTCCCTCAACATCTGCAAGGTTGAGATTTTCAAATCTCGACCGGGGCAGAGAGAGCGGTGAGCCGAGGGGCCTTCATCGTTCGGGGAAGACGCCATGAAAGCTGGAGCAAGGCAGCAACTGGATCCGACAATCCGCAGCAACGATACCCGCGATTTCCACCAGTCGCTCCGCGCCCGCATCGTTGGCCAGGAAGAAGGCGTGCAGGCGCTCGTTGACCTCTATCAGGTTTTCTGTGCCGGCCTCAACTCCCCAGGCCGCCCGGTCGGTAACCTGCTCTTTCTCGGGCCAACCGGCTCCGGCAAGACCCGCATCGTCGAAGCCGCCGCGGAAATCCTCTTTGGCGACCCCCGGCTCGTCATTAAAGTCGACTGCGCCGAATTCCAGCACTCCCACGAAATTGCCAAACTCATCGGCTCGCCCCCAGGCTATCTCGGCCACCGCGAAACTCATCCTTTGATCACCCAGGAAGCACTTGCCGCTTCGCACTCCGAAAAGCTGAAGCTCTCGTTCCTGCTTTTCGACGAAATTGAAAAGGCCAGCGACGCCCTGTGGCAGTTGCTGCTTGGCATGTTGGACAAGGCCACGTTGACCCTCGGCGACAACCGCCGCGTCGACCTCTCCCAGACAGTTATCTTCCTCACTTCCAACCTCGGCGGCGGGGAAATCACCGAACTCATGGGTGGCGGCTACGGTTTCATCAAGTCCGACGATAAGCCCACGAACAACCTCGACGAGAAAGTTCAGCGTACGGCTGTCGAAGCCGCTCGCCGCAAGTTCTCTCCTGAATTCATGAACCGCCTCGACAAGGTAGTGGTCTTCCATCCCTTGCAGCGCAAGCAGCTCGAGCAGGTTCTCGACATCGAGCTCGCCATGGTTCAACAGCGCGTCCTGGAGACCGCCAAGGGCCAGTTCCTGTTCCGCGTCACCACCAACGGCCGCGACTTTCTTTTGCAGGAAGGTACTGACCAGCGTTACGGCGCCCGCCACCTGAAGCGCGCCATCGAACGCCATGTTGTTTATCCGATGGCCAATCTTCTCGCCACCGACCAGGTTCGCCTCGGCGACATGATTTGCATCGACTGGGAACCCAGCGAAGATCACCTTCACTTCGTTCGCGAAGGTGAAAACGTCGCCATTCCCGTGCGTCGTCCCGAACCCGTTGTCGCCGCCAAGGCTATGCAAGCCCGCGGGGGCCGTCCCGTCGAGGCTCCCGGCGTACAACTCCCACCTGAGCCCACGCCGCGTCTGGCACGCTAAAAGTTTTCGGTCCAGCACTCCAATCCATAACCGAAACCGCACCCCAGCTTCTCCGGGGTGCGGTTTTTTTGTAGCGGCCACCTTCAGGTGGCCGCGCATGCTCCCTCATCTAAGGTCCGCCTTCCAAGACGGGCCACTCCTACCTCTTCGCCTCCACCGCGACGCCGCCGGCCTTTTGAATCTCTTCCGCCCGCTTCAGCGCTTCCTCAATATTCGCGCAGATATTTTCCGCGCCGATGTGCCGCTCAAACCCCGCCTCGCGCATAAGCGCCTCGGGTTGCGGCCGCGCGCCGCAAACCAGCATTGCCCGCCCGTTCGCCCGCAGAATCTCCGCCAGCTCTTCCAGCGCGGCGATTCCCGTGGCATCAATCGCCGTCATGTTGCGCAGCCTCATGATCACGATCGGCGGCAGCGCGGAAACATCCTCGGTAACCTTCGCAATTTTGTCCGTTACCCCGAACAGGAACGGCCCGTGAATCCGGTAAACCGCCGTATATTCCGGAATGTCCTTATCCTGCAGAATGTGCGCGCGGCCGTCCTCGATATAGTCGTCCGTAACCTTCGAAACGGTTGTCGTCATCGAAATCTTGCGGATAAAACTGAACGCCGCCAGGATCATCCCCACTTCCACGGCCAGCGTCAGGTCCGCTACCACCGTCAGCGTCAGGGTTAGCAGCCATACGATAATATCCGCCGCGCTCAGTTTCAGAATCTCCGGAATTTCCGCCCAGTCGCCCATGTTGTAGGCGACCATGAACAGGATTCCCGCCAAAGCGGCGAGTGGCACGTTTTTCACCAGCGGCGCCGCGAAGAGAATCACCGCTAGCAGCGTCAACGCATGAATTATGCCCGCAACCGGAGTCTTCGCGCCGGCCCGCACATTCGTCGCTGTCCGTGCAATTGCGCCCGTCGCCGGCAACCCGCCAAACAAAGGCGAAAAGATATTCGCCGCGCCCTGCGCGATCAATTCCACATTGGGATTGTGCTTGTCCCCGCTCATCTTGTCTGAAACCACGGCGGAAAAAAGAGACTCAATCGCCCCCAGCATGGCCACGGTAATCGCAGGCGACAGCAAATGCAGCAGCAACTGCGGCTGCAGCCGCGGCACCGCCAGGTGCGGCAATCCGCTAGGGATTCCACCGAAGCGAGTCCCAATCGTCTCCACCGGAAGGTGAAAAATCGCCACCGCTGCCGTCGCGCCAAAGCACACCAGAATCGCGCCCGGAATCCTCTTAAAAAACTTCACGCAGATAATCATGACTGCCAACGATGCAAATCCAACGAACGTCGCGACCCAGTTCAGCGTATGGAAATTCTCGGCGATCGCACCCATGCGGTGAAAAAACTCGCCGGGTATATGCTCCATCCGCAGCCCGAACAAATCCCGAATCTGTGTGCTGGCAATTAGAATCGCGATCCCGTTCGTGAACCCAACCACCACCGGCCGGGGAAAATACTTCACCATGCCGCCCAGGCCAGTCGCGCCCATAATCACGAGGATCAGCCCCGCAAGCATCGTGCACGTAAACAGTCCGTCCAGCCCGTACTTCGAAATAATCCCGAGCACCACCACCACGAACGCGCCCGTTGGCCCCCCAATTTGTGTTTTGGATCCGCCCAAAGCGGATATCAGGAAACCCGTCACAATCGCGCAGTAAATTCCCGCCTGCGGCGAAACTCCCGACGCAATCGCGAACGCCATCGCCAGCGGCAGCGCCACCAACCCCACCGTCACGCCGGCGATCAGGTCCGCCGTAAATTTCTTAGTGTTGTATTCGCGCAGAAGTAAGACTGATTTGGGTAACCACGCGTCAATCGCAGCGCTCATAGCATCGCCAACCCGCTTCCCTCCACACTCGGATCAGTTTACCAACTCTTGGGGAAGGGAACGCTGTGACGTATGAACACCTGTGCACCCAACGTCACTTCCGCCTAATTTGTCTGCGTTTTCCGATTCTGCGTGTAGGGGCGGCTTTAGGCCGCCTTCTTCTCTCGTAGCACAGCCATTCCTGGCTGTGCTCTCGGGTTTCTCTTCTCAGCGAACCCGGCGCTCGCAGCGCCCTCTGGGTTAATTCCGACGCTTCCTTCTCTTCCTAGTCCGCCGCCTCGCTCCGCTTCTCTCCCGCCTTCCATCGCAGCACCGGCTTACGAGCCGCTCCCACTTCATCCAATCTCCGTACGCGCGTCGTATGCGGTGCCGTCTTCACCAACTCCGGCTTCTCCGCCGCCTCTTTCGCGATCGCTTTCATCGCGTCCACAAACAGGTCCAGCTCTTCTTTCGACTCCGATTCCGTCGGCTCAATCATCAACGCCCCCGGCACAATCAGCGGAAACGCCGTCGTGTACGGGTGAAATCCATAATCAATCAGCCGTTTCGCGATATCCATCGTGTTCACGCCGTTCTTCTTCTGAATGGCGTCGCTGAACACTACCTCATGCATCGAGGGCTTCGTATACGGCAAATCAAACACGCCTTCCAATCCCTTGCGGATGTAATTCGCGTTCACCACGGCGTCTTCTGTCGCCTGCCGCACGCCCGGTCCGTACGCCAGGATGTACGCCAGCGCCCGCACCAGCACGCCAAAATTTCCCACGAACGCCTTCACCCGTCCAACGCTCTCCTTGCGGTTGAAATCGAGCGCCAGCTTCCCGCCCTCTTTCTCCACCAGCACCGGCGTAGGCAAATAAGGCTCCAGCACTTTCTTCATGGCCACGGGTCCCGCGCCCGGCCCACCGCCTCCATGCGGCGTCGAGAATGTCTTGTGCAGGTTCAGGTGCATCACATCCACACCCAGGTCGCCTGGACGCGTCACGCCCGTCAGCGCGTTCATATTCGCGCCGTCCATATAAAGCAGCGCGCCCTTTGCGTGCAGAATTTCCGCAATCTGCGGCACCTGCTGCTCGAAAATCCCCAGCGTGCTCGGGTTCGTCAGCATCAGCGCCGCCACGTCGTCTGTCACCTGCTCGCGCAATTTTGCCAGGTCCACTTGCCCATCGGAGTTCGACTTGATGTTTTCCACTTCATACCCGGCAATCACCGCCGTCGCGGGATTCGTTCCGTGCGCCGAGTCTGGAATCAGCACCTTCTTCCGCGGATTTCCGTTCTTCTGGTGATGCGCGCGGATCAGCAGCAATCCCGTCAGCTCGCCCTGCGCTCCCGCCGCAGGCTGCAGCGTAATCGCATCCATCCCCGTGATTTCGAGCAAACATTTTTCCAGCAGTTGCAGCACCTTCAGGCAACCCTGCGAAAGTTCCTGCGGCTGATACGGATGCTCCGTCGCAATTCCATCCAGGCGCGCCACAAACTCATTCACCCGCGGGTTGTATTTCATGGTGCACGAACCCAGCGGATACATTCCCAAATCAATCGCGTAGTTCCAAGTCGACAGCCGCGTAAAGTGCCGGATCACTTCGATCTCACTCACTTCCGGAAACCCCTCCACGCCGCCGCGCCGGTGCGCCTCGCCCAAAGCCTTCGCCGGGTCCACCGCCGGCACGTCCAGCGGAGGCAACTCAAACGCCCGCTTCCCCGGCGACGACTTCTCAAAAATCAACCCTTCATTCTGATTCGTCTGCCGCGTAGCCTTCTTGATCTTCTCGCTCATTCCCACTCTTCTCTCGCCGCTTGTAGGGGCGGCTTTAGGCCGCCTTCCTGTATTTCTCTTCTCTGTGACCTCTGCGCTCCGACCTCTGTGTCCTCTGTGTTAAGTCTTTTTCTTTCTTTTATGCCGTCGCCAACGCCTTCCTAACTCCCGTCACCAACCGCTCAATCTCGGCCCGCGAAGTCGTCTCCGTAACGCAAAACACCGCATTCTTCGACAACTCCGGATAAGCCGTCCCCAAAACAAACGGCCCCACAATCTTTTCTTTCAACAATTCCGCATTCACCAACTTCACCGATTTCGGCAGCGCCACCGTAAACTCATTAAAAAACGGCCCCGAAAATGTCCGTGTCACTCCCGGAATCTTCTCCAGTTCCGTCAACGCAAAATGCGCCTTAGCCAGATTTTGCTCCGCCTGCTCCCGCAATCCCTCTTTGCCCAGCAACGTCAAATGCACCGTAGCCGCCAGCGCGCACAAAGCCTGGTTCGTGCAGATATTCGAAGTCGCCTTCTCCCGCCGGATATGCTGCTCCCGCGTAGCCAGCGTCAGCACAAATCCCCTCTGCCCCTCGCTGTCCACCGTCTGCCCCGAAAGCCGCCCCGGCATCTGCCGCACATACTTTTCCCGCGAAGCAATCACGCCCGCGTACGGTCCGCCGTAACTCGGTGCCAACCCGAAACTCTGCGCTTCCATCGCCACAATATCCGCTTCCGCCGGAGGCCGCACCGCTCCCAGTGACACCGCTTCCGCCACCGCCACCACCAGCATCGCTCCTGCCGCACGGGTAATCTCCGCCAGCGGCCCCAGCGACTCAATCGTTCCGAAAAAGTTGGGCGACTGCACCACCACCGCGCAAACATCGTCGCGAATCGCCGCCTTCAACGCCTTCGCATCCAGCGTCCCAGCCGCCGTGTACGAAATCTCTTCCACATGCAGCCCGGAATTCTTCGCGTACGTCCGCAGCACTTCGCGGTACTCCGGATGCACCGACCGAGCCACCAGCACCCGCGTCCGTCCCGTCAACCGCTCCGCCATCAACACCGCTTCCGTTGTCGCGGTCGATCCGTCGTACATCGACGCGTTCGCCACTTCCTGCCCCGTCAACTGGGACATCAGCGTCTGAAACTCGAAAATCGCCTGAAGCGTCCCCTGCGTAATCTCCGCCTGGTACGGCGTATACGAAGTCAAAAACTCCCCGCGCTGAATAATCGTGTCCGTCACCACCGACCGCAGGTGGTTGTACACACCCGCGCCCAGAAAACTCGTGTACCCGCCGGAATTCTCCTTCGCGCGCTCCTGAAAATAACGAATCACTTCCTGCTCGGAAAAAGGGCCCGGCAGGTTCAGCGGCTTCTTCAACCGGTATTTTTCGGGAATCGACGAAAACAACTCTTCAACGTTTTTCACCCCGATGGCCGCCAGCATCTCCTGGCGCTCCGCCGGGCTCTTCGGCAGGTAGCGCATCAGGCCGACGCTTCTTTCTGCTTTTCCGCGATGTACGCTTCATACGCCGTCGCATCCATCAGCGCGCCAACCTCCGCCGGATTCGCCAGCTTCACCTTGATCAGCCAACCCGTCCCGTGCGGATCCGTGTTAATCGCCTCGGGCTGTTTCACCAGCGCACCGTTGGCTTCGGTCACGTCGCCGCTTGCCGGCGCATAAATCTCGCTGACCGCCTTCACTGATTCCACCGACCCAAACGTCTTCCCGGTAGTCACCTTAGCGCCCACCGCCGGCAACTCCACAAACACCACGTCGCCCAGCTCATGCTGCGCGTAATCCGTAATTCCGACGGTAGCCACGTCGCCCTTCACCTCAATCCACTCATGGTCCTTCGAATATCTGAACTGCGCCGGATATCCCATCGTCCCACTCCTTCACTCAATGTGGCACAGGCACTCCTGCCTGTGCTCTTCGGTTTCTAACCCCAACAAATCCCGTGTAGGGGCGGCTTTAGGCCGCCTTCTTGCCTTTCTCTTCTCTGTGCCCTCTGCCTGCACTCAGCCAAGCCGAAGAGTGCTCCGACCTCTGTGTCCTCTGTGCTAAATCTTTTTCTTCCATCTTTTCTTCAGTCTCGCCACTCACCACTCGCCACTTCTTCCTCACCCTCACCGTGGCACAGGCATTCCTGCCTGTGCTCTTGGGGTTCTTACCCTC
>DASYXF010000085.1:0-9334 GCA_035935335.1 Candidatus Acidiferrum sp. | reverse complement strand
GTCGTCATGCGCCGACCACAATACCGATGCATACCCCTTTTGATAGACGCCCTGCGGGGGCTGATCAAACTTCGGGGTCGTCGTAGTGATCACCGTGCCCAAAGGATTCGGTGCCGCGGGCTGTTTCAAATTCACATTCGCGGCCTGGCCCGTAACCACCACGGTCATCTGCGCCCGCGTGCCCGGCTCCTGCAGCGCGATGCCATCAATCACCGGCGCCACATTTTTCGGCAGGTACGCCGCGCTCACCCAATCGATCCCGTCGCCCGGCCGCCCATCGTGTATCACCGCTTTCCACTGCAGGAAACGAGCCGCCGGCGCTTCAATCTGCGCGCCCGGCGTGGTATATGGCCCGAACCATCGCGACCACTCTTTCCCCGGATCCTCCGTGTTCCCGCTGCGCACAAAAAATTCCAGCCGCGGCTCTTTGCTCTCCTTGCCGCCCTTCGCCGCAGCGTTCATCCCTGGCGGGCCCCACCATTCAATGTGTCCCCACTGCGAAAAAAGTTTCGCGTCAAACGATTGCGATTCAAACGTACCTTCCGCCTCGTACTCCGGCCCCAGCGAAAACACCTTCCCCGGATTCGCCGTGCACAGGTACACTTTTCCACCGCTCGTCCGCGAAATCCCCGTAATCTGCGACGACCCCGATTTCGCCAGCTGCGCATAAACGCCGCGCCCGTCAATCACCAGCAACGCGCCGTTGTTTCCCGTGCCCGCCAGCAGCCGCCCGTCCGAATTCAATCCCAATGCATACACAATCTCGTCCCGCGAACTCCAGATCTCCTCCGGCGCGCCATCTCCGGCAATCCGGTAAATGCTGCTCGAAATCGCCTGTGGAAACGCCAGAAACGGCACGCCACCCTGTGCTCCGCCCGGCGTCACGTTCGTGATCGTCGTCGTTCCCTGCGAAGTCGTAATCACCGCCGACGGCGTCCCCATTCCCGGCCGGTTTTTCTCTCCAATCGCCGCCACGTAAATCGAACCATCGCCTGCCACCGCAATCGAAGTTACTTCGCGCTTCGACGTCTCATAAATCACAAAACCGTCCGCCACGCTGTCGTCCGCCGATTTCCTTTTCGCTGCCCGCTCAGCGCTGGGAGTAATCCGCAAAATCCGTCCATTCGGTTCCGTCCCCGCCAGCAGATTGCCTTTGCCGTCGAAGCCCAGCACCTTGATGTGCGCTTCATCGCTCGCGTAGTACAACTCGCCTTTTCCATCCGGCGCCACGCTGTAGATCCGCCCCTTGTCGCCTGTCGCCACAAACAAAGTTCCGTCTTTTCCAAACGCCAGATCCCAGATGTATTTCGACTTCGGATCGAAAAACACGCTCTTCTCGCCCGAGGCAGATACCTTATAAACCTTGCCGTCCGGCGAAGTCCCCACATACAGCGCGCCATTCGCGTCAAATGCAATCGCCTGCGCCAGCAAATCCGTCGACTCGAACACCGTCTTCGGCTTTCCCCTGCCTTCAAATCGAAACACTTTCGCCGGTGATCCGCCGCCCGCATACAACACGCCGTTCGCGTCCGTTTTCAACGACCACAAATAAGAAGCGTCCGCATCCGCCAGCAGCGAAAATTTCGGCGCCAGTTCCAAGTGCCCGTCGCTGCGCACCGCCACGCCCTGCGCCTTGCCCTTCTGAAATTCTTCATACGTGGACTGCCGCCAGCGGCGCGTGTGCTCCGCCAGCAGGGAAGTGGCCGCGATGCCCGCAAGCAAGCACGGCACGATGACGCGATAAAAACGCTTGGTCATAGAAATGTTCACCGGATTTGCAAATTCAAAGAGATCAGCCCGGAAACGGGGCCGCCCAACATAATGGATGATTCACTGGCCAGCGATTCGCGCAGCACCTGCACGCTGCCCGGTCCTGGCCGTCCGTCCACCACATTAATCTGTGACAATGGGACGTTCGGCAGTTCCTTGTCGTCCCACACCAGCGTCGGCGCCGGCACGAACAGCCCCACATACAGCCGGTCGTTGTGCCGCTCGCGATTCATCAGTGCGATCAACTGATCCAGCCCTTCCGACCCGCCGCCGCCCGCCATTCCGCCGAATACAAATCCCCGCGATGCGCGGTTCATCCAATCCGCATCGCTCACCATCACGCGCAACGTTGTACCCCGCGCCATCTGGTCCGGTACGCGGACAGTCGTCTCTTCAATCCGCGCCGCCCCGCGATACGGCCGCAGCAGTACGCGCACCTTCAGCGTCTCTCCCGGCGCCGCTTCGCCCTTTTCCAGCCACGCGCTGTCCACCGTGTACGATTGCCTCCCCGGCAAACTTTCCACCCGCAGCGTAATGTGCTCCACCGCCGGAATCTCAAAGTTGTTCGTAAACAGCCGCCCGAAAGCGTTCTGCACCACCATCGCTATCGGCAAACTGTCCGGCGCCATCGTGTCCGTCGGCGCAACAGTATTCTCGATCTGCACCGGCACGTGGCCCTTCAATCGAATCTCTCCCGTCAAATGCAGCGTGGTGCCTTCGCCATACAAATAATTCTGGTTCACGCCGTTGAACGTCGTCAGCGCCACCAGCAGTGGCGTCAGCTTCGGGTGGTTCACCACCTCAAAATGCAGCTTCCGTTCCGTGCCGCCTGTCGCAAACGTCAGGTCCAGCGGAATCATCGCCGGTGGCGCGCCCAGCTTGCCGGTTACCGCGGTCAAGTGATCCCCGGTAATCGTGCCAATCGCCCCGCCCATATTTACAATCTTCGTCGAAGCCAGCTCTGAGGAAAGTGTCGTCACCACGCGGCTTCTCGCCATCGGCATCTGCACGTTGCCAAAATTCAGGAACGGATGCCCGCACAAATAAACATTGTCTCCGCGCACCGCCGTCACCGTACACGCTGAGTTGATCGAAGCGTCGCCCTGCACCAGCACCATTCCGGCCATGTCTCCAGCCGCGAGTTTGCCGTCATCCGGCCGCGCCGCGGCCGTGCCCCCCTGCGCCGCCACAAATCCGTAGCTCTGCAGTTGCGTCGCAAATGGTTGCAGCGCGGACGGCTGAAATCCGGAAAATACCAGTGGTGTCTCAATCGGCTGCAGCGCCGCGCCGTTTGGCAATCCGCCCTGCGCCGCCGTTGTGTTCGGCAAAGCAAATTGCCCGGCGCCGGATGGCGTTCCAGCGGACTGTTCCGGCGGGTGCAAAATGTCCTCGATCGGCGTCACGCCCGCCAGCGCTTCTTTCGTGAAGACGCCAAGCTTCAAAGACAGCGCCCCCGCCAGCTTTCCGTCCAGATACACCGGGCTACCGCTCATTCCGGCCACCACGCCTGTGTGCTCCACCTTCGGGCCCTTCAACTCCACCAGAATGATCGACTGCTTCGGCCCCAGGAAATTCGGCATCACGCCGACTACCACCAGGTCAAACTTCTCCACCTGGTCGCCCGCAAACACCGTGTAGGCGTACCCCTGCATCCCCTCCCGCACCTGCGAAAGCGGCAGGATCTCGTTCGATTGCTGTGGCGCCGCGGCAGGCGGAACGCCCGCTACTGTCGCCAAAATCAGGAGGAAATACGCGAAACGTTTGGAAAGACGAGCCATATTGAGAGGAAAGTTCTCCCGAACTGTAAAGCAACGCGAGCGCCCATGATACCGGGCGGGCCAATGGTACGCAATTCAACCGCCTGCGTAGCCGGTCTAGTCCCGATGGCTTAGACGTCCTAGAACCCGAACCAGTTGCCGGCCACTGCGGTTGGGTGGCTGTTCCCGAATATGACCCGAGTATGGGAGGATGATGGAGCCCAAGCTTGGAGGAACGTATGTCCGAACCGACAAAAGAAGAACTGCTGGCGCGCATCGCCGAACTGGAGAAAAAAGCCGAAGGCCGCAAGAAGGGGGCTCTTGAATTTCGCGTCGGCGAAAAAGGCGGCGTCAGCGTCTATGGCCTGGGCCGCTTCCCGGTCACGCTCTATTACGAGCAGTGGATCCGCCTCCTCGACATGGCCAAGGATCTCCGCGAATTCCTTGAAGAAAACAAGCACCGCCTCAAACTCAAAGAGCAGTAGGCAGTAGCGGCGACCTTCAGGTCGCCAAGTTCTCTTCAATCCCGGTGGTGCATCGCGAAAATCTTGTCGGCGGAATTTTCGTACGGATACACGTGCACCATCCAGCCGAAAACTACCGGACGGAACTTTCCTCCTGCGGCGTCGCATGCCTCTTGCGTGGTGATTGAGCCATGCAGGCCAAACTTCGTGTAGTCCGCCGTCTTCCGCTCATCGCGTGGCGGCATGCATAGATTCGTGTGCAGGTGCCAGGTTGCTACGCTCAGCGGCACGCGCTCGTTTAACTGTTCTTCGCTCGCGCGCTTCGGCATGGTGTACATCGCGCCCACCAGTTCGTAGCCGTCCGCGGTCTTTTTATAAAGCAGGGAAGTGGGCCGCGCGGGATCAAACGTAAACGCTTCCAGAAATCCGTGCCCGTAATTCGTGAAGTGATACTCCGGTTGCGGCACATTCGGTAGGAAAATCTTGTAACCCTCGCTGAGCGCCACGTGGTAGTCCTTATACTTCTCGATCCCCGCGCGCAATTCCTTCACAATTTCGTTGGCCCGCTGGACATCCACCGCCGTTTGCGGCCGCGGCGAAGTCATATGCATGTGTGGATTGTCGCCGTGATGCATGTGCGCCATGTCGTGCGTTGCGGCGGCTTCGGCAGACTTCTCATCACCCATGTCCATAGACATGCCCGCCATCTTGCTGTGGTCCATCGCCTGTCCCACATCCTGCGCCTGCTCGGACAAATCAATCAGGCTCACCGGAGCCTGGACCATCGCCGGCGCCCGGTGATTCGGGATCGCAGCCAGCACCACACCCACTAGAAAAAGAGCTGCAAAGCCGATCGCGGCCTTGGTAATCAACTGCAGAAACGCACTACGCGGTGACATGACACTTCCTCACAATTTCTCGGCGAAGGTCTTTGTTCGCCCTATACCAATGATACGAAGCCTCCCCTCCCAATCTTTCACCCGAATTCCCCAAGAGTTCCCCGAAAAAACTGTCCGCCGGTACAGGCCCTTTGGAGTGCGGCGGCTCTGCCACCGCTTTTGAGGTTGAAGCGGCATAAATTCTATAAGCCGCAAAAGCGGGAGCAGAGCTTCCGCACTCCAAATAACCCCATGCTAAAATTAATTGACCAATGAAAACCGAAACCATTCACCCCGCAAAAGCCCTCTCCGGCCCCCTCGAGCTCCCCGGCGACAAATCCATCTCCCACCGCTACGCCATGCTCGCTGCCCTTGCCGACGGCACCAGCGAACTCCGCAACTTCGCCGCTGCCCACGATTGCCACAGCACCCTCGGCTGCATGAAAGCTCTCGGCGCCGAAGTCCAGGTCGAAGGCACCACCGCGAAAATCACCGGCCACGGCCTGCACGGCCTGAAATCCGGCAGGAGCGCGCTCGACGCCGAAAATTCCGGCACCACCATTCGCCTGCTCTCCGGCATCCTCAGCGGCCAGCAGTTCACGACCAAAATTTCCGGCGACGCCTCGTTGCAAAAACGCCCCATGAAGCGCGTCGTCGCACCGCTTCGCCAGATGGGCGCGGACATCCGCGCCAAGGACGACAACTTCCCTCCGCTCGAAATCCACGGCAGCAAACTCCGCGCCATCCACTACGACATGCCCATGGCTAGTGCGCAGGTGAAGTCGGCCGTCCTTCTGGCCGGTTTGTACGCCGAGGGCGTCACTCAGGTCACCGAGCCGGCGAAGACCCGCGATCACACCGAACTCGCTTTAGAAGAATTTGGCGCGCACATCGAAAGGCGCGGCCGCACGATCGCGATCCACAGCCTTGCCGCCGGGAATGGAAAAGTTGCATTGCATCCGAAATCGCTCGACGTCCCCGGCGATCTCTCCTCTGCTGTCTTTTTTATCGCTGCCGCTTCACTCTTGCCCGAATCGAATCTGTATATCGCCAATGTCGGGCTGAATCCTACGCGCTCCGCCATTCTCGATTTCTTTCAGCAGATGGGAGCATCCATCAGCGTTCTGAATTTGCAGAGTTGGCGGGGCGAACTCATCGGCGATCTGGCCGTGAAAGGCGCGCAGCTTAAAGGCGGAGTGATTTCCGGCAATCTCGTCCCGCTTCTGATCGACGAACTCCCCATGCTCGCCGCGCTCGGCCCCTACACTGAGCAGGGAATTGAAATTCGCGATGCCGGGGAGCTCCGCGTGAAAGAAAGCGACCGAATCGCCGCCCTCGCTGAAAATCTGAAACGCATGGGCGCCAAAGTCGAAGAGCGTCCCGACGGCCTTCGCGTCGAAGGCCGCAGCGCCAGCAAACTCCGTGGCGCGGAAATTGATCCCCGCGGCGACCACCGTATCGCGATGGCCTTCGCGGTAGCAGGCCTTTCCGCCGATGGCGACACGCGCATTCTCGACGCCGAATGCGCCGGTGTTTCTTTTCCTAGGTTTTATGAAGAGTTGCGGCGCCTGGCAGGAAGCTGAAGCGCCCTATTGCTCTCGCGACGGCGGAATCTCCCGCGGGGCGGGAGGAGCCGGCACTGCCGGTGGGGCGGGAGGCGCTGGAATCGCCAGAGAAGTCCGCCGCAAAGAAATATTGCCATAACTCGTTTTCAGAGTGATTTTCGGTCCCTTGCCGTTGCCATACTTTCCTGCAAGATGCGAATCGCCGGACTCGGTTTTCGACGCACCCAATCCCGGAAATTCCGAACTGATTTCGCAATTCCGGCAATCGGCCGTAATTTCAAAACTCGCACTGCCCGGCACCGTCAGCGCGATTTCCGAGGAAGAGTTCGTAATCGTCACGTCTTCCTTCGGCGCGGAAGAAAATCTCACGCCAACGGACGCATTGCGGTTGTCGATACTTACCTTGCCGCCGGGATTTTCCACGTTGATCTCGGAGTCCCGGGTCCGCAAACTCAAATTTCCCGGCGCGTCCACAATATCCATGTTCCCGGAGCCCGCTTCAAAGTGCCCGGCCAGCGCCGAAAGCGTCAAATCGGTTTTCGACGAAACCATCCGCACGCCCTTAACCGCCTTGTCCGCGCGAATCGGCCCGTAAAAATCGCCTTCCACGGTCAGGCTCCCCGCCGTGTCGTTCACTTCAATCTCGCCGCCCTTGCCGGAGATTTTCACATCGCCTTTGGTGTCCGAAACTTTCGCGTCGCCCTTGCGCATCTCCACGTTCACGTCGCCCGCGGTTCCGCGCACGTCCACGTCCCCGGTCATGTCGGTAACCACAACGTCACCGGAAATTCCGGAGACGTTTACGTCGCCCTTGTCTGTCTTCACCGATAGCGCCGATTTCTTAGGGACCGCCACTTCCAGGTCCACGCCAATTTTCGAACCGGAAAGATCGTAGCCCGTCGGGTGCACTTCGTAACCATCTCCGTTCTGTTCGATCGTCACCTGGATGGGCTCTGCAAGTTTCTCCGCTTCCTTTTCGCTCCAGGATTTCACCGTTTTCTTGGCCGTTACGACGCGGATCTCTCCGTTGTCGGACCCGCGTACCGTGATATCTCCGCGCCCGTTGCGAACGATCACGCGCGCGTTCGCCGGAACCTTCTTCGGTGCCACGTCGATGTCGTAACTGTGAATCTCGCCAGGATCGATCACCGGCCCAAAGTGATCCTTAACGCGGGTAGCCAAAGCCACGATGGCCACCAGCGCTACCATGGCCAGCACCAGACCGGCCTCACTCCCGGTAGCGCGTCCGCCGTCGCCTCCCCCAAAGCGGCGTCCCGCGGTGCGTTCGTACAGTTTGATCGCGCCCCAGAAAATAATCATCAGGGGCCACCAGCGCTTGAAGAACTCTCCGATGTCCAGGTGCCCGTAATTGTGCAGCAACAGCAAAACGCCAAAGAAAATCAGTATCGACCCGGAAAAGAGTCCACTGCTGCGCGCTGGAGTGGGCATGGAAGGTTATTGTCCCTGTGATGAAAAAGGAGTCTGCGGTGTGCCCGTGCCGGAAGCTGGGGGAGCGGGTGGCGCAGGGGGTGTGCCCAACGGGGTCGCATCCACATGCCCTTCGCGCGAAGCCATTGCGCTCGCCAGGTGCACCAGTCCGATCACGATCAAAAGCAGGGGAAACGTGTTGCCAAAATAAAGTCTGCCGCCGTGTGTTTCATGCAGTAGCCAGAGAATCCCCAACGTGATAACCACGGCGGGTCCCACCAGGCTTCGGATCGTGCAACTCTGGCAGTGACAGCGACACTGTGACTGGGCAGCCATCCGCTCCTCCGTTCAGCTCTTTCCGCTCATGCGGTTCTTCAGCATGAAAAACCCGACCCCGATCAGCAGCAGCGGCACAAAAATCTGCCGCACCCGGAAAAATTCGAAGAATCCGAAATTGTTCAGCAAAAACAAGCCGCCAATCCCGATCAGGATAATGGGTCCCAGCGGCCGCTGCCCGCTCCAGTTTTCAAAGGGATCCGCGAGCGGCTGGCCGGTCGCCTTTGCCTTTGCCGTGCGCATCGCGTCAATGGCCATGTAAAACGGAGCAATCACCAGCGCAAAAATCAGGAACCCTTGAATGCCTTCGCCCAGGTCGCTCGCAATTCCCAGAATCAGCGCGCCGAACACCACGACGTGGATAATCGCCTTGTTGTATTCGCCGTTGTAAACCGCGCCCAGTCCGGGAATGAATCCCAGCAGAAACGCCACCACTGGCGCGCCGTTCTGTTTTTGTGCCGCCGGAATCGGTGGAGCAAATACGCCAGGGTCGGCCGGCATGCCCGACACCGCGCCGGGAGAAGGCGCCGCCGGCAATCCCACATGCTGTGCCAGGCAATCCTCGCAATAAAGAACGTCTCTCACTCTGTGGCTGCACGCCGCGCACATCGCCTTGCCGCAATTGCGGCAATAACCCGATGCCTCCGTATCCGCATGCACCGCACAGTTCATCGAACGCTCCTCTCGCTGAGCAAAGGCAATTCCGCCGCCAGCATTTGCAATTGCCGGCTTACTTCATTGGCCCGATTCTGCTGCCGCGGCTGCGACGGTTTGTGATCGTCCGTCTGCCCGGGATTTTTTTCTGGCGACGACTTCGGCAGCAACTCCTCCGGCGCCGTCTGCAGATTATTTTCATCCTGCCGCAAGCGCGACTGAATCTCGTATACAACACGCAGGTCGCTGACATATTTCACGCTGCGCGCAAACACCAGGTGCGCCTGCCGGTCCGCGCTCTGATAAATCGCCGCCGGCCGCAGATCCGCCAGCTTCGGTTTGCGCAGCGAAAATCCGGATGCGCCCAGCACGATAATCAGCGTCGCCATCACGCTCGCCGCCCCATAAGCAAACTTCAATGTCGCCAGTCCGCGAATCGCGTTCAGGAATCCCTGCCAGGCAGTCACCGTTTCCCGCGGTCC
>DASYXF010000084.1:0-46369 GCA_035935335.1 Candidatus Acidiferrum sp. | reverse complement strand
TCATGACCGCCTCCCTAATACGGAATCTCGACAGCGCCATTGCGCGCGGCCATCTGCGAACCTTCGGAATCCCGAACCACCTGGCGAACCAGGTATCTCCCGGGCTTGACGGCAAAACTGGATTTTACGGTAAGACCAGTGCGGGCCAGGCGCTCGTAGGTGTTGTCCTTCAAAAACATTTTTACGGTTTTTTCGCCGCCGGTGATGAAATTTCCGTTTTCATCGAAGATGGCGGTGGCCAGTGTCAGCTCATCCAGGCTGCGGCCATCCGCTTTGCGGAAATGCACGTTCTTTAGCTCCAGGCGGGAAACCACGCTTAAGCGAGCGCCCTCGGGCTCGCTCTTGAAATACTGTGTCTGCAGGTTCAGCGGAAGCTCGTTGATCTCTTCCTGCGAGTAGATGGCTTCCTGAATCTCCTGCCGCGCCAGCTCATGGGGATCGTCCGCTTTTCGGGGAGCGTAGTACCCGCGCCGGGCCTGCACCGAAAATTTCGATTTCTTGGCGAGGTCTACGCGGAGTAGATGATATTGGCCGTCCATCTTCCGATTCTGCGGAGAGAACGCGAGCACGTAGGAAACTTCCGGCGCCAGCCCCGCAAGCTGCAAGCCGCCCTGGAGATCGTTCGAGTTGTGAAAGAAAGTGCCCCCGGTGCCGTACGCCAGGTCTCCCAAGACGTACTGATTTTCCAGTTGCGCGGAAGTCCGGTACATCGTCTTGAGTCCGGCGGTGCGAAAGCTGTCGGACGATGGGCGCGAGATGTCGCCCATCACGTCGGGCGTGTACAGGCCGCGCGCGTCGAGCGTGTTGATCACCACGTTGGAACGATTGGCGCGGTCGATTACGCCCGATTCATCGAGGTAGGCAGTGGTTAGCAGGAAGCCCGGTGAAACCAGCAACATGATGCGCTCCCCAGGCATACTGGCCAGCCGGCGCAGAACGTCTTCCAGATGCCGGTACGTATACTCATTCTCAATGTCGCCGGCGTTCAGCGCGCGAAGCACCGCAGACTGCACAATGGCGAACGCCAGGCTCTGTTTGCTTTCGTCTCCGCCGAACTGGCACTGGATGGTCTCCTCAATCGCCACGGCCTGGGCTTGAGAATCGTGCTTATTTTCGATCTGGTCAGCCATGTAATGCGTAACTTCAGGGCATTCTGAGCCAAGGGCCTGAGGTGTTAAGGGACGCGGAACAATTCCGAGGATCGCCCGGTGCAACGCCGCCCGGTCCGCGGTGAACTCCAGTGTGTTCTGGCCCGAAGTGGTGTAAATCGCGACGCGATCCGTGGCCGCGATGGAATCGAGGAACTTTCCCGCCTGGGTTCGCGCGAAATTGGCGTCCTGCATCGAGAGATGCGTGTCGTCGAAGACAAGAGCGACGAATCGCTCCGGCAAAACGGGCGGCTTGTTGCCGGGCGCGTCGCCGGCGCCGGAAGTGTCCTCCTGCGTCTTTGCAATCGTGGCGGCGCGCCGCAGGCGGGTCTGCGCCGTCTCCACAGAAAAATTGCTGATGGTCTGCAGCTTGCCCTGGTCGTAAAGCAGAAAATCCTGGCGGGTCAGATTGTCGATGGGCTTGCCGGAAGAGTCGCGGACGATGACGCGTACCTGAACCAGGTTAACGCGAACCTTAAACGTGGCCGCGGAGTCCACCTGGGAAATTTCCGAACCCGCGTTGGCCTTGGGAGCGGGCTCCTGAGCAGGGGCGGCAGGCGGTTTTTCCGGCGCAGACGCCGGAGCGGGTGCGGAATCCTGGCCGTGTGCCGTTGGCAGGAAGAATGGAAGAAAAATCGACAGGGCAATCCACAGGGCGCGGCAGGACAACGGGTTCCGGTAAAACAAACGCGAGTTCATCCCTTCCCTTGCCCCCATTCGCGTCCTGAAAAGAAAAGAAATGGCGTACAGAGACGCATTGCAGGCCGCCTCGCGCGGGTGGGATGCACTGACTATACGCCGCGCGTTTTAAGGGTGTCAACGCGAGGGGGTATCCCGCAGGAAAAATAAGCTACACCTGCTACGAGATCGCTGGTTACCAGGACCCACTTGTCCGGTTACCCGTCTAACCAGGACCTAGAATGGATCGGCGCGGCGAGTTGTGCTAGAGACCTTCAATGCCATGAGCTGACAGCACTTTTCTAGCTTGGTCCCCCTTCGCGCCGAGGGCTTTGATTAACCGCCTTGAGAAAGCGGTCTCGAAATGAGGGTGGTCTTGGTCCCATTCACAATCCGGCCATGCCCGAAACACAGCTTTGTCCATAATCCTGGGACCGACTTGGGCCCGTACAAGCCAGAGAAGATTCGTGAAAGCTGCACTTCGCCTGTCCAACTCACGTTGACGAATTGCGTCATTCGCTGGGGCAGAACGTGAAGGTGGCAGAAACGGGAGCCAATCTGCGGACCATGGTTCAGGAGCAAGATTGAGATAGCTGTGAGGGAAATAATCGGCGAGAGCACCCTGCACGGCCAGGGTAGAGGCGGTAGAAGTCCGCCCACGCCAAGATCGGCTCTGAAACACCCCCAATTGAGTGTAGAGCTTAAAAACGTTTAAAGGAACAGATGCAAACTCCTTCGAGACTGTCAGCCGGTCGTCCAAATAGGTGCCACTCGTACACTTGGAGAGGTCAATTATGCTCCACTGAGTCTTATAGGTTTTCGGCAAGTCGTCCAGGACGGTAAGTCTGGGGTTCGGCGGAGAAGCATATCGACTGTAGCTACAGTCAGAGAAAACACAAAACTCAAAGTTGTATCCAACGTTCCAGAGGTAGTGTAGGTAGCGATCCAGCTCAACGCGGACCTTCTTCTGCAACTCGCTCGAGCTTTCACGCACCTCAAGAGCGGGCGGAGGACCTGCTGGGAAATGCCCGCAAGACGCCTGCTGATTTCCTATTACTCGGGGTGGTAGCCAGCATTCAAAAACCAACAGCGATATGAGAAACCCTGCCAGTCTCGCCATGTTCGTCAATGTGGGAAGCGAGCTAATAGGAAGAATGCCCGTTCCGCCCTGCCTTACGATATTGGACGGAACCGTTGGGGCCAGGGTTTCGACAATGGCACCCTCGTGGATACCAGATTAAGGTCCTGATTAACGCCGTAACTGAACAAGTGGGTTCTGGTACCCAGCGATCTAGTAACTGGAACGGTGCGCACGGGCTGTGGCTTATTTTTTCCCCAGGATGCTACCCGTCAACGCGATGGCTACGGTAGCCTTCGAGGGTCCAGACGTCCTGCGCCTCGATGTGGCGGAGCAAATAGCGATCGCCGGCCTCTGTCAGGACTCGGAAAAAAGTTTCGCCGGGGGAATACCAGCGGTCTTCGATTTGCGCGCTGGGAAGAAGCGTGTCGCCGAGCTTGAGGACGCGCGGCGATTCGTCGGCCTTATAACCGGAGTAGCTGATGACTTCGACATTCTTCATAAAACGGTCTGGACGCCCGGCAGGTTCAGTTTACTCGCATGTCGTCCGTTTCGGCGTTCCATGCCGCGCCCAGAAAAACGATCACTGCGGAAATCTGCATCCAGAGAAGCAAGCCAATGACCGCGGCCAACCCTCCGTAAACCAGGCTGTACGGCACCCGGCGCACATAAAAACCAAACAGGGCGTTGATCATCCACCACAACAGCGTGGCCAGCATGGCGCCGGGCAGCACGTGCTGCAGGCTTTCTTCCTTCGGGCGGGCTACCCAATAGAGCACCGTGAGCGCCAGCATCGCCAGAACTATGGCCACCAGCGGAAAAAACACCAGCCACAGTCCGTTCACAAACTTATGCGCGCCAATTACCCCGGTCACCCAGTGGCGCAAGGGGCGGCCGAACACGCCGAGGATTCCAGCAATCAGAATCGGCGCCACAGTGATCAGCAGAAGCAGCAGGCCGCGAAGCTGGCGGTGCAGAAACCCGCTACGCTCCTCGTCGCCATAAATCAGGTGAATACCTTCCATCAGCAGCTTCATCACCTGAGACCCGCCGACCAAGCAGCCCGCCCAACCGAGCAATGCAAATTTCCAGACCTCCGGGCCGCGCCGGCTCAGAAAGTCGGTCACGATGCTCTGGCTTCCCGGGGGAAGAAATGCCGTGAAATCACGGATGGCGTCCAGAAGCGCGGTGCGCCTGCCAATCCAGCTGGAAGCCATTCCAACCGCGAGCAGCAGCGTCGGGAAAAAGGCGAGAAACACGTTGAACGCGATGGCCTGGGAAATCATGCTGCAGCGCGGAAACACGCGCTTGAATGTGCCCCAGAGGCGAGTGGAGAGCCGGCGTTGATTAGGCATCGTTGGACATTATAGCCGCACAGGCAAGAATAAAATTTTTCTAATGAACATAAAGTTTGCCGGGATCCGGCCGATAGAGCAGATGCACGTTCCCCGCATGCATCGAGGAGGCTGAATGGCCGTCAACGGCATTTCGCAGGCAAACGGCGCGGATCTGCTCCAACGGTTAGTGGACCAGAGCGGTCAGGCTCCGGCCACGGCGGCGCAGAATACCGCCGCCAGCTTAAAAATCGCCAAGGCAGAGGCGCAGTTGAGTGAAGCGTCCTTGCTGGGTGGCGGTGCGCCTGATACCTCAGGAACATTACTGAACACCTACGCTTAAAGCTTGTTCGGCTGAGGTAATCGGAAAAATTGAGGGCAGTAACCTGCGCGCCCGCCGCGGCGCACGCGCAGAAGACTCAGTGCGGAAGATTGCGCCAGAACAGCGGCATATAATAACCCTTCGTAAACCTCTGGGCGTGGCCGCAGACTTCAGCCACTGGGTGCAATCGCCTTCGAGTGCAGCAACTCTGCGAAAGCAAACATCAGCTTCACAACACAATCACCTCGCCTTGCCTACTTCTTGAGAAAATACACGGGCAAGCCGGCGCATTTTCGGGTGTGGCCCACCTGTCGTACACTTCTCCTACGAGCTTGCGGCGAATGTCACAAATGAAGACAGCCCCGGCGAGGGTGGTTTTCCGCCTGCGAGGATGGGGCACGCTGGAATGGGAAAGCGTTTCCGAAAAGTGAGAATTACCGCGCTAGCCGCGCCGCGCCTGCTCGGTGCTGTGCTCGCCCTGCTGTTGTTGCCATCCCTTGCCGCGGCACAAACCGCACAACCCCAAAAAGTCACCTGGAAGTCCGTGGAATTTGCCATCGTCCGCTTTAACGATCAGGCGCCGAATTCCTGGAGCATCTACCACTCGGAGAAAAAGGGGATTTTGCTGGTGCGCCTGTGGAAGCGTTACATGCTGGTGAAGATCGCAGATGAAGAGGTATACGACATCGACCCGCAAAAAATCACCGTGCGCGGCGATTCCGCGGAATGGTCCTACGCCGACATTCCCGAAAAGCCAATTGAGATTGTCGAATGGAAAGAGCGGAACGTCGGCTCCATGCAGCGGATCACCTTTCGCTTCGGGAAGAACGGCCATGTCCTCGAACTGCAGATCCCGCTGGGCCTGAATCGCGAACCGCTCTATTGAGCGCCGCCCAACAATTCTTAGTTTGACCTCCGGTAAACGCCATAAAACCACGGGATCCCCAGCGCCCCGGGCGCGACGCCCACGTTCACCGCATCGCCGGGCCGGAAGCGGTCGAAATCGTCGGAGTCCACGGCCAGCCGTTCCACGCGATGCCCGGCGCGCCAGGAAGGGACAAACAGGCGCCGCGTCCCTCGCACCACCCCTTTCATCTGGTACCGGCTGTCCACCACCGCCGCGTGGAACGTCACTTTCTTGGGAGAATCCAGCCGCCCGTTCAGAACCAGCGCGGTCAAAAGAATAAATGGGATCGGAATCAGTCCGGTAAACAGGTGCCGCAGCACTTCAATTTCCTTGCGAGCGCGAGCGCGGCTTTCCAGCACGATGGCCAGTGCCAGCGCCACAAAAAACACCACGCCGAAAAACACCAGCATCCCGTCGATGTCTAACGGGGGATAAATCTGGCTGACGTAGGGAAACAGCAGTGAACCGGCAAGAAATACTGTCATTTGCCGGATCAGGCGGCGCCGGAACACGAGTTCGGCGGCGGCCGACGTCAACCCGCAGACCGGGCACTGATCGCTGGCCCGTTCGGAGCCACAATCCAGACAGTGGGTCATCGAAAATAGTATAAAGCCTTAGCCGTTTTCGGCCAGCTTTGCGAGGATTTCCTGATAGGGATGCTTGTTCGGATCTTCAGGAAGCGCAATGGTCACTCCCATGCCTAAACCCGGCTCAACACGCTTGACGGAACATTCCAGCCAAACCGGATGATCGGTGACTAATTGCGCCCGGAACCCCGCGCCAACCCACAGTACATCTTCGGACTCAATGAACATGCCGCCGACGCTGATGTCGCGCGTTCGGGCTTTCAGGCGCGCCGAACCCCATTCGATTTCCAGGCTGGCTTGATAGGGATAGCGAGGCGCTCTGCGGCGATCGGGACGGCGAGGCCCGAATTCCCCCACTGCCATAGGTGGCGCTCCTCTGAGAGTTGGCGGCCTCGCCGGATCGAGCCGAAGTGGCGAGCCTACGCCCCGAAGATACGCCGAAAACCAGCACATTGTTTCAGACACCGGGCAACGATGTTCTGTTCCCGCCATTTTCCAATTGGGCACGGGGCTTCGAGTCCCAATGAGACGCTTTACATTCGGGAGTGCCGGAGCTATGTTGCCGAGGTTTCGGAAACTGTGGGGGGGTTCCCATGCAAGGCAGCGCTACCGATTATCTGGCGGCGGAGAGAACCGTGCTGGCTTGGATTCGCACGGGCATCGCCCTGATGGGCCTCGGATTCGTACTGGCCCGCTTCAGCCTGTTTCTTCAGGAGTTCAACCACCTCCAGCCGGATTTTCAGGTAAAGCAGTATGGGATTTCGTTATGGATCGGCATCGCGTTGATTCTGACGGGTGTTTCCGTGTGCCTGCTCTCTGCTATTCGCCATGTGCGGATGCTCAAGCAATTGGAAGCCGGCGAATCGCCGTACCTGCATAAGCCGCGTCTCGTCATTGGCGTAGCCGCGGCTCTTGTGATTCTGGGACTGGTGATGGCCGGATACCTGATTTTCGCCAATCCAAAACCACTCGTTCATGCATCTATGAAGAAGGACAATCCAATGCCAACCAGCCCCGAAAACGGAATTGTGCGGATAGCCGGCAACTATTCGGTGGACGAGACTGTCGCCAAGCTCCAGGGAATCCTCCAGGCGAAGGGCGTGAAACTTTTTGCAGTAGTGGATCACAGCGGCGAGGCGGCAACCACCGGGCTGAAGATGCCGAACACCAAGTTGCTGATTTTTGGAAATCCGAAAGCCGGAACGCCGCTGATGCTGGCTTCGCCCAGCGTCGCGCTGGATTTCCCGTTGAAAATTCTGGTGGCTGAGGACGGCCCGGGGAAGACCTGGATTTCCTACAATTCACCCGCTTACCTGCAAGCGCGGCACAGCCTGCCGCCGGAGTTGCTCCCGAACATCGCCATAATCGAAGGGCTGGCGGCAAAGGTAGCGGAGTAGCAACGCGCAGGTTCCCCGCCAAATGCCCGGCCGAATCCTGGAACGATTTCGCCCGAGTGCGCTTTGCCGCAAAGTGACGCGTGTGATAAATTAGATGTTCGGGCCTCCAGTCCAATTTGCAGCTGAGGGAGATTTCATGGGGTTTTTCAGCACGGCTTCGCGCCGGCTTGGCATCGCGGGAGAGTTGCTCTCCTTTTTTGCGCGCAACAAGCGCTGGTGGATGCTTCCGGTCATCCTGGTGGTGCTCTTCACCGCCGTCCTTATCGTTCTCGGACAAAGCTCGGCTCTCGCGCCGTTCGTCTACGCCCTCTTTTAGGCGAATCGCGCTGCTATGGCCAATCCTCTTGTCGAAAACCTGAAAACTCTCTGGAACGCGTGGAAACGCCTGGCGCACAAGATCGGGAATTTCCAGGCGCGCGTGGTGCTGACGATTATTTATGCCGTCGCGGTCCTGCCCTTTGGCCTGGTGGTCCGCTTGTTTTCTGATCCGCTGCGCATCAAACATCGCCCCGTGAATTGGATTGAGCATCCCTCCGAAGTTCATGACTTGGACTGGGCCCACAGGCAATAGCTGATGCACATTCTTGGAATTTCCTGTTACTACCACGATGCTGCCGCTGCGATTCTGCGCGACGGCCAGCTGATCGCCGCCGCTGAAGAGGAGCGCTTTTCACGCGTCAAGCACGACTACGGCTTCCCCAAGCACGCCATCGAATTTTGCCTGCGGGAAGCGAAGATCGACGCGAAAGACCTGGACTATGTGGTCTTTTATGAGCGGCCGTTCAAAAAGCTCGATCGCCTGCTGATCAGCGTCCTGCAAACCTATCCGCAATCCTGGAAAGTTTTCCGCGAGTCCATGATCGGCTGGATGCTGGACAAATTGTGGATCGCCAGCACCTTGCAATCGGAACTGGGCATCGATCGGGACCGCGTGCTCTTTTCCGAGCACCATCTTTCCCACGCGGCCAGCGCGTTTCTCTGCTCGCCATTCGAAGAGTCCGCGATTCTGACTGTCGACGGCGTCGGCGAGTGGCTGACAGCGGCTTCCGGTGTCGGGCGGGGCACGCAAATCCAACTGACAAGGCAAATCGAGTTTCCGCACTCCATTGGCCTGCTCTACAGCGCGTTCACTGCGTTCCTTGGCTTCGAAGTGAACGAGGGCGAATACAAAGTGATGGGCATGGCGCCGTATGGGACGCCGCGCTACGTGGACAAAGTCTGGAAAACGGTGAAGCAGAACGAAGACGGCTCGTTTTCGTTGGACATGGATTATTTCTGCTTTCACTACGCCACCGACCGGATGTACACGCCGAAGCTGGTAGAACTTTTCGGCGATCCGCGGCCGCGGGAAACGCCCTTCTTTACCGAGTCCACGGGCTTCCCAAAATATTTCGGCAGAAAGCCGGCGGACTACATCGCGCAGTGCCGCGTGAACGAACATTACGCGGACATCGCGGCCAGCATTCAGCGCGTCACCGAAGATTTGCTGGTGGGTATGGCGAAAAATCTTCATAAACAGACCGGTCTGAAAAAACTTTGCGTGGCAGGTGGCGTGGGATTGAACAGCGTGGCGAACGGAAGAATGCTGCGGGAATCGGGTTTCGACGAGCTGTTTATTCAACCGGCCGCGGGAGATTCCGGCGGAGCGTTGGGCGCCGCGCTCTGGGCCTATCATTCCGTACTCGGCAAACCCCGTTCGTTCCGTATGGAACATGCCTATTGGGGACAGGAATACGGATCGTCCGAAATTCGCTCGTTCCTCGAGAGCGAAAACATTCCCTACCATGAAGCCGCCAGCACAGACGAGTTGCTCGACCGCACGACAGATTTCCTGACCAACAGCAAAGTAGTTGGCTGGTATCAGGGACGCTTCGAGTGGGGCCCGCGCGCGCTGGGCCACCGTAGCATCCTCGCCGATCCTCGTGGTGCGGACATGAAAGACATCGTCAATTCGAAGATCAAATTCCGCGAACCGTATCGTCCGTTTGCGCCCTCGGTCGTTGCCGAAGCCGCGCCGACCTATTTTGAGCTGGGCGACGCAGTGAATCAGTACCCGCTGCGGTACATGCTTTACGTGACGCCGGTGAAGCCTGAGCATCACGCCACGCTCCCGGCCATCACCCACGTGGACGGTTCCGCTCGCGTGCAGACGGTCTACCGCGAACAAAGCCCGCTCTACTACGGCCTGATCGAGCGCTTTGGCCAGGCCACGGGCGTTCCCGTCGTCCTTAACACTTCTTTTAATTTGCGCGGCGAACCCATCGTTACCACTCCGGCCAACGCCTACAGCACCTTCTCCCGCAGCCAGATGGATTGCCTGGTCCTCGGCAACTTCCTCATCGAAAAACCATCGTAAACAATTCCGGCATTCTTGTAGCTCACCCCTTTTGGGGTGAGGGTGTGCATTGCAAGGCAAGATCCCGTTGTGGGAATGGAAACCCTCAGGCCTGAAGGCCTGAGCTACAGTTTCGGATTCAATTGCGCCAGCCATGGTTCCAGGATTTCGGCCGCAGTCTTGCTCCCTTTCGGCGTCCAGTGTCCGTCACAGCTTAGAAAAAACGTGTGGAAATTCCCTCCCGAGCGCGCGTCCATCTCCGGCAACAGGTCTTTCACGGGAATCCCCTTTTCTCGGCCCCAACTGAGCACCACCGGCCCCAGCCGGTCAGCCCCGGATTGTTTCCATCTCGCAAAATCGTTGGAGGTTGGGATCAGTATCACCGCCATCTTGGCATGATGCGCATCCGCGGTCGCGTGAATGTCGTCCAGCGCGTGCCTCAACCGCGCGATATCCACGTTGTTGAAATCGTTGTAGCCGGAGTACGGCGGCAGCGTGCGCCAGTACATGCTGGAATATAAAAACTGGCCGACGTGGTAAGACGCCAGATACGCGCGCAGCACCGATTCGACGCGGTCCCAGAATCCTTCGCCGGCCTGCGGCTGCACGTGGTTCGTGTACACGATGGAAAAATCATCCGCGTAGTAAGGCCGGTAACGGTCCGCGTGATGGACTTTCCCCCACTCGAGGGACATATCGTGAAAATCGTTGTCGGGCAGCACGCCGACGATTACCGTGTCGTGATCAAATTTTGCGGCCAGCGTTTTGTAGAGCAGCGCGTACTGCAGCGGCCCGAAGTCGCCGCTCGTGCCGAAGTTCAGATATTCCCGGCCAGTGTCCTTCTCCAGAATGTTGGTCAGGCGGTCTTGGTCGGCCAGGCCCAAGCCCTCAATCATGGAATCTCCCAGCACCACGGTGCGCGGCTTCGTGGAGTGCAGGCGGCGCTCCACGTCGCGCGCGCCATAGCTGTTCGTGGTGTACTGCACGCTGAAACAGCCGCCCTGATGATAAAAATGCCCGTTCGGCCGGTGCCACACGCCAAAGTCGGGATTGATGTCCGCCCAGAAATTGTTGTAGTTCACGTGATACGTGGGCTTGCTGGAGTGCCAATCCGTGACGTTGATGTAAATGACGCAGACTAGTTCCACAAGCACAGCAAACAGTAGGAAATTGCCCACCAGGAGTTTCAGGAAATACAAAAAGGATTTCAGGCCAGTGCGCTTCGGCGCCGCTTCCGCAGCAACGGAATTTTCTTGACTCATTCTTTCTCCAAAGGAATGTTGTAAAGAAAAGAGTACCGCGTTTCGAAGGGATTCGTCACATCGCGCGGGCTTTTTGTCAGCCCTAGACGCGCTTGCCGATCATGATGAAGAAGCCACCGTCGCGCCCGCCGACCAGCGTCTCGCCGGCCTGCACCATGAAATGGCTCAACGCGGTGCCGGGAGCGTGCGGCTCGAATAATTTTTCGTCCGTCGCAAAACTTTCGCCTTGCGCCTTGGGAATGCTGTTCATGAATTCGAAGCCGTTTTCCCGGAACCAGCCCTGCACTTCCCCAAACGTGTGCTTCGATTCATGCGGATTCTTGTACTGGTCCAGAAACCACGCATCCTTGCGGCCCTGGTTCGCTGCCCGGTCCCGGATCTGCGGATCCAGAAACTGCATCCGGTCACCCGACACCCGGAACATCCAGCGCCGGAAATCCGTCGCCAGCCGGCTGTACTTGTTGTAGAGACCAATCAGGATAAAACCACCGCGTTTCACCAGCTTCCCGATCGTCTGAAATCCCAGATACGGATCGCTGGTGTGGTGCAACACGCCGTTGCACACTACAAAATCGAAACTTTCCTGTGGAAACACCGGGCGGAACAGGTTCATCTGCAGAAACCGCGTACCCTTGATTTCATTTTCACGGCGAAAATTCTCGGCAAGCTGCAGCGAGTGCAGGCAACCGTCCGCGCCAATCACTGTGCGGCCCCACGTCATGCCCAGAAAATTGCTCAGTTGCCCCGTTCCGCAGCCAACCTCCAGAATCGAAGAGCCGTGGCGGATCTGTTCGTCCAACAGTTTGGCGAAAACGCCGCGCCGCGCCTTCAGCCGCAGTGCCTCCGCGGAATCAAAATCGTCGTAATTCGGAAACGGCGTCTTTTCGTAGAACGCCTGCATCGCGCGGGTGACGTCCGGCTTATCGGCTGGCCAGTCGTTCTGCCAGAAAAGTTGCGGGATGCCACCGTCCACGGGAAAAACGTGACCGCACTTTTCGCAGGTCACCTCGTCGGGGTTCGGGGCGAGGTTCCCGCCGCAAATCGGGCAGGTCAGTTTCGTTTCCAGTGCTGTACTTGTTTTTGTGCTCACACTGCATGAATCCTATCACAGTGAACAGAAGCAGCGCACATTGTCGCAATATCTCCAGCTTCCATGTTGCGCGGCGCCTTCCGGGATGCTAGCCTAAGCGAACAAAAGGCGAATTAGTCCACGGCTTTTCGGGAGACTTTACGATGGCAAGCAACGCTTTTTCCCTCGCCAGGGCGGGCAACTCCTCCACCCTCGCCCGTGTCACCCAGGCGCTCGACACCTTTGCCGCCCGCGACCGCGACGGGGAAATCCTCACCGCCGTGCGGCACTACCCTGCCCGCGAAGCCCAGTGGGCGGAGTTTCCCGAATGGGTTCACGCCGACCTTCGCGCCGCCTACAACGCAAAAGGCATCCGGCAGCTGTACACGCACCAGGCAGCCGCCGCGGAAGCGGTGCATGCGGGTAAGAATGTCGTGATCGTCACGCCGACGGCTTCGGGCAAGACGCTCTGCTACAACCTGCCGGTGCTGGATGCGATTCTTGCGAATGACGACACGCGGGCGCTGTACCTCTTCCCCACCAAGGCGCTGGCCCAGGACCAGTTGGCGGAACTGCACGACTTGAATGGCCGGCTCGCAAATCGTGTCGGCGTTTTCACGTATGACGGCGACACGCCCACCGACGCGCGCAAAGCCATTCGCGAAAAAAGCCATGTCGTGCTGACAAACCCGGACATGCTGCACACCGGCATCCTGCCGCACCACACGCGATGGACGCGTCTCTTCGAAAATCTGCGCTACATCGTGGTGGATGAGCTGCACACCTATCGCGGGGTTTTCGGAAGCCACCTGTGCAACGTGCTCCGCCGGCTGCAGCGCATCGCACGCTTTTATGGCAGCAACCCGCAATTCATCTGCTGCTCGGCCACGATTGCGAATCCGGGCGAGCTTGCTTCACGATTGATCGAGGACAATGTGGAGGTGCTTTCTGCGAACGGAGCGCCCGCCGCGGAAAAGACTTTCGTATTTTACAACCCCCCGGTCGTCAATCGCGCGCTGGGCATCCGCCGCAGCTACATCAATGAAGGCTCGCGCGTCGCCCAGGAATTCCTGAAACATGATTTGCAGACCATGGTCTTCGCCAATTCACGCCTGCACACCGAATTGATTCTCACTTATTTGCAGCAGGCAAACCCACAGCAGCCGGGCCAGCCGGAAACGATTCGCGGCTATCGCGGCGGCTATCTGCCCAACGAACGCCGCGAAATCGAACGCGGTTTGCGCGAAGGACGGATTCGCGGGGTTGTGACAACCTCGGCGATGGAACTCGGTATCGACGTCGGCTCGCTCGACACCGTCGTCATGACCGGCTATCCCGGAACGATTGCAGCCACCTGGCAGCGCGCGGGACGCGCCGGGCGTCGCAGCGGTAGTTCCTGTGCCGTGCTGGTGGCCTCTTCCGCGCCTCTCGACCAATTCATCATTCGCCATCCGGACTATTTTTTCGACAACACACCGGAGCATGCGTTCATCCAGCCGGACAATCTGGAAATCCTGATCAATCACCTGAAATGCGCGGCCTTCGAGCTGCCGATTGGCCCGCAAGAGAAATTCGGAGAAGTAAACGTTCCAGATTTGTGCGCGCGGCTGGCTGAGGCAGGCTACCTACACCTCACCGGCGAAAATTATCATTGGACCCATGAAGCTTACCCGGCAGACACAGTCAGCCTGCGCTCGGTCACCAGCGACAATTTCGTGATCATTGATATCACCGGCGCGCCGCAAGTCATCGGCGAAGTAGATTTTCCGAGCGCGCTTACAACCGTGCACGAAAAAGCGATCTATCTTCACGGCGGCCAGCAATATCACGTAGAGCACCTGGATTTTAAGGAACGCAAGGCGTACGTAAAGCAAGTGAACGTGGACTACTACACGGATGCGATCCGGTACACGCAGGTCCGTGTGTTGGAGATCGCGGAGACAACACGCGCGAATGAATCGCGACCCGGGGCCCCGGCATTACGATCGCACGGCGACGTGCTGGTGCGGTCTCAGGTTGTGGGCTTCAAAAAGATCAAATTTTTTACGAACGAAAATATCGGCGCCGGGCAACTTGAACTGCCAGAGAACGAGATGCACACCACCTCGTACTGGATCACGCTGGAGCGTTCGCTGCTCGAGTCCCTTCCATACACCATCAGCGAGCGGCAATCGGGTATGTTTGGCCTGTTGCATGCCCTGGCCTCGGTGGCCACGCTGTTGCTGATGTGCGACGGGCGTGACTTGGGGACCGCCATAGGCGAGCGGCCGCCTGCGCCGGGTGAAGGAAGCGAAGAATTCACGCCAACGCGCATGGAAGAGGCTGTTGGCACACATGCCAAAGAATTTTTCGAACCGAATCTGTATCTGTTCGACGCGTATCCAGGGGGAATCGGGTTTTCGGAGCCGCTTTTTCGCGCGCACGAATTGCTGGTCCGGAAGACACGCGAGCTGATTCAGGCTTGCCCGTGTGATGCCGGGTGCCCTTCGTGCGTGGGGCCGGCGGGCGATTTGGCGCCGAAAGCGAAGGAAGCGGCGCTGGCGATTTTGGATCGGCTTTGCGGACAAGAAAGAATTAACACAGAGAACATTGAGGAAGGGCACCGAGGGTTGGTCCGTGACGATTGAGTTTGTAAAAGCGACAGCTTCGCTGCTGCACTCAAAGGGGGAAACATCGATCGGTTTGCCAGATTGGCGGCGTTGAAACCCGCGCGCGGTATGCCGTCGAAGCCGGCGGATTTGCGTGCGCCCGATGAGACAGACTCGCTCAGCCGGTTGCTGGGCGCGGGGATTGCGCGCAATCATTTCGGCGAGCACCTGGCCATCCGCAACTGGTTTTCCACGCCGGAATTTATCGAACCGTCGCCGGTGGCGCTCGAGCTCTTGACGAAAAGGCCCGCCTCGGAAGGCGGCCACTACAAAAAACAAAACCAAGATTCGCAGGCGGCACTGGAAAACCCAGAGAAGTGGCTGTTCCTGGATACGGAAACTACCGGACTGGCCGGCGGCACCGGAACGTACGCGTTCCTTGTCGGCCTCGCCTGGTGGGACGCCGGCGGCTTACAGGTCGAGCAACTTTTCCTCCGTGATTTTTCCGAGGAGCATTCGCTGCTGCAAGAACTTGCTGCGCGCCTCGCCGAACGTCCGGTGATCGTCACTTTCAACGGAAAATCCTTCGACTGGCCGTTGCTCGAAAATCGTTTCACGATGACGCGGGCCATCAAGGTCCCCCAACTCGCCGCGCATCTCGATCTGCTTCACCCCGCGCGGGCTCTCTGGAGATTGCGCCTCGGTTCGGTGCGGCTGGTGGAACTCGAACGGCACGTTCTCGACGCGGAGCGCCTCGGCTGGCATCGCGGAGACGACGTAGCCTCGGCCCTGATCCCGCAATTTTATTTCGACTACCTCCGCGGCGGCACCTCCGATCCGCTTGCAGGCGTGGTCAAACACAACCAGATGGATCTGCGGGGACTCGCCGCGCTGTTTGGGAAGATCAATTCCCTGCTCGACGAGCGACAGTCGCTCGCGGACGAAGATTCCCTCGATCTCTTCGGCTTATCCAAATTTCTGCAGCGCCGGGGAGATAACCAACGCGCTCACTCAACGTGTGTCCAGGCTCTCGACGCGGGGCTCCCGGTGGAATTCCAGTCTCGCGCAACGCGGGAACTCGCGCTGATGGCCAAACGCCGCGGCGACTCTGACGCCGCGGCGGCGCTCTGGCACGAACTGGCCCGCGACCCGGCAGACGGCCTCGAGGCTTGCGAACAGCTCGCCATTCACTATGAACGAAAGACGAAAGATCTACCGCAGGCCCTCGAATTCGCACAACTTGCCCTCGTCAAACTCCGGCACCTCCCCACCCCCTGGGGCAACCCCTATGCCCGGCAGCGCACCCGGCGTCTGGAGGAAAAACTCATGTGCCGGGTGGAGCGATTGCGGCATCGCATAAAGAGAAGTGATGCCGCCACCAACGCGCCTTTGCTGGCAAAACCAGCCGCAGCGGGCAGCGGTGTTCGATAATTTCTCTGATTTCCGTTCCCTCTCTTGAATCGTTCGGATTTGGAGGCACAAAACGGATGGAATCTCCAGGCACAAAGCAGCAAACTCTCGGCATGGACACCACGACTCAGTCTTTCTTGCACACGGAACTCGAGCGGCGCCGCGCCAGCCTGCAAGCCGCGGCCAGCGCAAACGTTTCTGACGCCTCGATCCATAATCTGCTTCACAGTGTGGATGAAGCCCTCGCCCGGCTCAACGGCGGAACCTTCGGCATCTGCGAAGTCTGCCACGATTCGATCGAAGCCGATCGCCTGCTTTGCAATCCCCTGTTGCGATTTTGCCTGGACCATCTTTCTTCAGAGGAACAGCGCGCCCTCGAGCGCGATCTGGTGCTGGCTGCGGGAATTCAACGCGGGCTTCTGCCGCGTGCGGACTGGTCCCTCGGGAACTGGCACGCGCGGTATCACTACGAGCCGGCTTCCATGGTCAGCGGCGATTACTTTGACCTGATCGAAAACGATGACAGTTTTCTTTTCCTTCTTGGCGACGTTTCCGGCAAGGGCGTCGCCGCGTCCATGCTGATGAGCCATCTCCACGCGACATTCAGGACGCTGGCGGGCCAAAACCTGCCGCTCGCCCAACTGGTGGGGAATGCCAACCGTTTGTTCTGTGAGAGCACGACCGCGGGCCAATACGTCACACTGGTCGTCGGGCGCGCCTGGCACGACGGCAAAGTGGAATACGCCAGCGCCGGACATCTGCCGCTTCTGCACGCCTCCCGCACCGGCGTCACCTCGCGACTCGCCACCGGCGTCCCTCTCGGCATGTTTTGCACGACCGACTTCCCGGTCTGCCATCTCCAATTGGAGCCCGGCGATTCCCTGTTTCTTTACACGGATGGATTGTCGGAGGTCTTCAACCTCAAGGGTGATGAGTACGGCCTGCGCCGCGTGGAGGCGCTGATCGCCCGGCACGCTTCCAAGTCTCCCGACCAACTCCTCGCTGCATGCCTGAACGAAGTCCGTGACTTTTCCGCCGGCGTCAAGCATACGGACGACCTGACATTGCTGGTGATGCGGCACACCAACTAACTATAGGATAGGTGGGGGAATTGACCGACCCCTAGAACGCGGATACAGAATCGAAATCCATCGCGAGGGTGTTGGAGTGCGCGGTCTTGATATCGGTCGAGGCGGGCTGCGACGGAGCTTCCGGGATCAGCCGCCAGTTGAGCTTCGCGGTCCATTGAAGGAACAATCCCGAACTGCCACCTTCCAGGCTGATGCATTCCCGGCCGCTGCAACGTAGAAAGACACTTCCATCTGCGGATTGAATCGTCAGGAAATTCGGGCGGCGAGAAACGTCCGTGCGCTCCGGATATTTCTTTTCCAGTGCATCGGCATAGTCTGTGAAAAAGCGGGATGCGGCGACAATATCCGCCAGGCGGATGCGCGCGAACAGCATTAGCCGTCTGGAATCTTTCTGCTCGAAGCTAGCGTATTCGTCGCCGTCCCATCCAGCCGCTGTTTCCTTGGCGCGCTCTTCGTCCAGGAACTGCTTCAACACTTCCTTCCACCCCAGTTCACCCAGGGAGTTTTCTTCCAGCCGCACCCAGTTCTCGCCCGGTGCGGCGGCGGGCAACTCCACTTTCAGAGGCGCCGGCGCCTGGTTCGCGAAATACATGTCCGGGTGGAGAATTTGCTGCGTATTCGCGGGTGGCCGGGCAAACACGGAAGAAAACGCCGGCCAGCCTCCCGATTTCAGCACGTTCATCGAAAAGGTGAGGCCGCTGAAGTAAGGAAACATCAACGAATCCTTGATGAATGGCGGAGCCTTCTTGAGAACCGGTGTTTCTGCCAAATCACCGACAAAAACCGACGGATCGAATTCAGGCAAATCCTTCAGTTTCAATCCCCTGTCTTTTAGCTCGTACTCCAGCATAGCCGCCATCGCGCTGCCTTCCAGCACGGATTCCCGGGCCATCTCGGCGTCGTCATTTGGCCGGGCGGCGTGCACCCAGGGCTCGATGTCGAAATGCTGGTCTTCCAAGGCATGAGTCAACTCGTGCGCCATCACCATGCGCTGCTCGTCGGCAGGGATCCAGTCCGCTATATAGAACTCGTGTGCTTTCGGATCATAGAGGCCGGCAATCTGCTCGGTTAACAGGTCCACAAGGAAGTTATCGAGCTTGAACCCCTTGGGAATCAAGCCAAATGCCTCGGCGCTGCGGGCGGAGGCGTACCGCTCCTTAGCGTCTTTCTCGTCGTCCATCTGCCTCAGGATGTAAGCGTGAATGTCCTCCCGGTTGCGAATGGATTTTTTCAGGGGTGTTTTCAGGCGCCAGCCTGTGATCTGGCTCATTTCCTTGATTACTTCATCCGCGGTGGCAAGGAATTCCGGGTTGCTTGTCCCCACCGAGGGGGCTGCCTTCCCAGGGGCGGGGGCGGTTTGTTGAGCGGATACCTCTGGGGCAGTATCAAGAACTAATACTCCGAGAAGCAGGGAAACGAGGAAACGCCCGAAAAACCGGTGACGTGGGGCCATAGAAGCTCAGGATAGCAGATTCTCCCCAGCTGAACTGAAACCGGAACCTGGCGGAATCGGATGTTTCATTCCGATACAGTCCCGCCTAGATTTCCACAGAGGTTATATTGTTCTGAATTCGTAACAAACTGGTAATTTGTTAGAGTCCTAGATGCCGATTACCTCAACATCAGGGGGATTACATGTATCCACCAGGACTCCGTCTGCGCCAGGCTCGCGAAACGCTTGGATTGACCTACCGGGAAGTCGAGCAGGCCAGTTACGAGTTGGCGGCCAAGCGTGGCAGGCCGGACTTCATCCTGCATATCAGCCGCTTGGCCGACATCGAAAATCGAAATGTAGTGCCCAGCCTCCACAAATTGTTTTCACTCGCAACCATTTACCACCTTAGTCCGCTGGAGATTTCCAGCTGGTATGAGGCGCCGCTTCAGCAGACGTTCGAAGAGGGGGCGGGGTTTCCTGCTCCCCGCACCCACCTGCACGAATTCCCCGTTGGTTTTGTCTCCAGCCCACAATTCCGATCAAACTCCGCCTGCGACTGCACCGCGCTGTTGAACAAGCAACCGGATAATGTGCGCTGCTTCCCGGGAATAAAGCAGGAATCAACCGTTCGTTTCCGCTACGGATATATCGGGCTTTCCGATCGCCGCATGGCGCCAATTCTCCGGCCGGGAAGCATGGTCATTGTGGACACCGCGGTGCGGAGCATAGATGGGGAAGATTGGAGCACTGAGTATGACCGGCCTCTCTATTTTGTGGAAACAAGAGGGGGTTACCGTTGCGGCTGGTTCCTGAAACTGAAATCAAGGCTGGTGATGCAGCCGCACATGCTTTCCCATTGCGCGCCCGAAGCGTGGCGCATTCCCGCGGAGGCAGAGGTGGTGGGAAAAGTGATCGGCGTTATTACTTACCTGAACGAACCTTGGGATTGCGGTCGTGCAACAGCTCCAGCAATACAATCAGATTGGATCGAAAAAGCTCCTTAAGGTAGGACGGGGCGTCTAAAGGAATCCAATCCTCAATTCTTTTCCGGCAAATCCTAATGCCCTCCTGGCTGCCCTCAGGGAGCGTTCCGACGAACCGGCGAAGCTCCTCCTCCTGCTGTGCCAGGGGCATCTCCAGCAATCGTTCGAACAACTCTTCATGACAGTTCGCGAGTGCTTCGTTCACACGCTCCGGTCCATAAACCGCGGTCAGGCGCTCGTGCACATAGGTCTGGAAGGAAGGGTTCCTGAGGCTCGCAATATACGTCAATCTGGAAAAAATTCCGTTCAGGGGCTCCAGGTAATGCAGAGCGAGGTCATAAAGAATCTGGCGGTGGATGCGAAGTTGCTCCTGCATTCGGCCCCTCAGCGCGGGGAAGTGTTCCGCTGGCGGAAATTCTTCCCCTCCAATAAAGCAATCGTTCAATTTTGGGTCACCCTTCGCAGCCAGGAGGGTTCCCATGAAAAATCAGTTTCTCACCCTGAAAGTTGTACTTTCAGTAAGTTTAATCGTACTTTCCATCGCTGTTCCGGTCAACCACCGGCTCGCCGGCGGACTTGGCTCCGGAAACAGTCTGGCGGATGGCGTTCCACTGCCACCTCCGATTCAACCGACTCCAAAGCTTGGCGTCGTGGAGACTGCTGACGGGGTACCACTACCGCCTCCCATTCAACCGACTCCGAAGAACAGCGTCGCCCTGATCGCAGATGGAGTCCCGCTGCCTCCTCCCATTCAGCCAACTCCGAAGCTTAATAACGTTCTCGTTGCAGACGGAGTCCCTCTACCTCCGCCCATCCAGCCAACTCCGAAGCTCGTGGTGGCCTAATAACTGGCAGAGTTCGACCTCTACCGCCAGTTCGGCAGCTATCCGAAGGTTGGACCGAAATCTTGGCGGAGGCGTCGTACCTGGAAGATTGCAATATTCTTATCTGCAGTATCAAAGTCATGGGGCTCGGACTATTTACTGGCAAGTTAAGTTATGGTAGCTTTGCGAGCTATGGTTGAGCCCCCCCAACTGCAGACCGTCGCATGGGCCCTTACCACGGCGCTTGAGTTGGTGCTGTTCCTTCAATTTGTGCGTCGTAAGATTGGTCGAATCTATCCTCTATTTTTCGCCTATCTTGCCTCCGTCCTCTTACAGAGTGTTGCTGTGGCCGGTCTCTATCGGACTCAGAACCTCGACAAGATGGCTGTCTGGAAGATCGCTTGGCTGACGCAGGGGTTTGTCGTGTTTCTTCGAGCTCTGGCCCTGGTCGAACTCAATCGAAGGGTGCTCGCCCGGTATATCGGCATCTGGGGATTGGCGCGCAGAATTTTCCTTGGTGTTGCGGCGGCCGTAATTGCCTACGATCTTTTTTTGTCGAAGGGACAATGGCAATGGTTGATTTTGAATGGAATTCGCGGACTGGAATTGGCAATGGCTGCTGTGATTGTGACGATGTTGATATTCGCGCGTTACTACCGAGTCCCTGTCAATCAACTGCAACGCGCCTTGGCAATCGGATTATGCCTTTATTCCATCTTCTACGTGGTTAACTACTCGCTGCTGGAAAAAATCCTGCGGGAATACCCCTTCGTATGGAATTTTCTGGGGTTGTTTGCCTTTATCGCCAGCCTGCTGGTCTGGATAGGGGCTGCCAACCGGTACACCGCGGCTGAAGAGGTCGAGATGCCACAAACAATCCCCGCTGAAGTCTACGGAATGATTTCCTCCGAAGTGAACGCGCGCCTGATCCTGCTCAATCGCCAGTTGATGCAGTTCCTCCACCTGGAGAATCGTGGCCAATGAACCTTCCGCTGATCTTCCTCGTCCTCTTCGCAATCCTCTTGGTTGGCTTGCTGGCCTGGGCTCTGCGTCCCCCGGCACAACAGATTCGCCCGGCTCTGGACGTTTTTGAGGCGCTCCGTCAATCGCGCCATGCTTCCCGGATGTCGCAGATCTTCCAGGCCTTGCAACCCCAAGATACCGAGTTCCTAGGAAGAGCCGGCCAGGCCTCCCTGATGCAGACCATCCGCCGCGAGCGCAGAACCATTGCTCTGAACTACCTGCGACAACTGCAGGAAGAATTTGCGATGCTGCTGGAAATTTCGCGGGTGCTGGCGGTGATGTCACCCGAGGTCATCGCAATGGAGGAAATGGAACGCTGGAAGCTCAGCCTGGCGTTTGCGGCAAACTGCGCTTTCTTGAGATGGAAGCTGCGCCTCGGCATTCAGCCATTCTCCGGATTCACCCTGCTTTCGAATATGGCGACTTCCTTCGCTCGCCGTTTGGAGGCGGCAACCACGCGCATTGCGGAGGCTACGGTGCAAAGTGCCCAGTCTTCCGGCCACCCGAACGAAAATCCCGGCAGCTTCTGACCTTCTCCGTCGCTTCTACTTCCCCACTGTCAACGGCTCAAGGTCGCTTCCGTCAGTTGAGGCGCCTTCGCCTCAAACTGCAACGGCAACTCGATTCGGAAACACGCCCCGCGAGGATGAGCATTCTTTACCCGAATCGTTCCGCCATGTTCGGTGACAATCCCGTAGCAGATGCTCAGACCCAGGCCGGTACCTTTGCCCACCGGCTTGGTTGTGTAAAACGGGTCAAACACTCGCGACGGATCCTTCACCCCAGGGCCGCTGTCCGTGAACTCCACGAAGATGCATTTCTCGTCCTTGCCGGAAGTGACCCACAGTTCCCCTTCGCTGGAGTGCTCCAGAATCGCGTCCACTGCGTTGTTGATCAGGTTCAGGAACACCTGCTGTAACTGATGAGGGTCGGCCGGCACCAGCGGAAGTTCCTTCGAGAGTTCCAGATGCACTCGAATCTGGTTCATGCGGAGATCGTAATCGCGCAGCGTCAGCGTGTCCTCCATCACGGTGTTAACGGCGACGGGCACCCTTTCCGGTTTGTGCTGCCGCGCGAAGCTCAGCAGGTTTTGCACGATGCGATGCGTGCGCTGCGCCTGCTTGTACATTTTCTCGGAATAGCTGAGCGCCAGTGGCCCCACCTGGCCGCTGGATTCCAGCAGTTGGCTGTAACCCAGGATCGCAGTCAGAGGATTATTCAACTCATGCGCTACGCCCGAAATCAGCTGTCCCACCGCAGCGAGTTTTTCGCTATGCAGCAATTGCTCCTGCGTCCGGCGCAGATTTTCATATGCCTGCCGGGTCTCTTCGTAAAGCTGGTTTCGCTCGACCGCGCTCGCCACCTGGCTGCCGACCGCGATCAATAGGCTGATGTCGGGCGCGGAAAATTCTCGTGGGGTCCGGCTGCCGACCACCAGCCCGCCCACGATCTTGTCTTTCGACCATAACGTCACGATATACGCGGATTCGATCTGCTCTTTCTTCCGCAGCTCTGCGATCAGCCCGGGCAACGGCAGACCCTGCGCGGACAGAAAAGGCGCCCGCACCGCGCGAATCTGCTGAATCAACTCCGGCGGAACCTGCAGCCGTGGAAAATTCTTCGCGAATTCCGAACGATGCCCGACCGCAGCGGCGCGGCGCAGCGACAACCCATCCGGTTCGAAAAGATAAAGAGAAGCCGCGTCAATGCTGAAAAGTTCCAGCAACTGGCGGAGCGTCCGCTGCAGGGAATCGTGCAGGTCGATCGACGACACCAGCGTTTCGCCGATGGAATTCAGCACCAGCAGCTCGCGATTTCGCCGGCGAATCTCATGTTCCGCTCGCCGGCGCTCCGTCACATCCAGCAGGAATCCCTGATACGCGGTGACGTTTCCGGCGGCGTCCCGAATGGCGGTGGAAGATTCGCTGACCGTCCGCAATTCCCCGTCTTTCCTACGAATTTCAAATTCAAAGTCGTTGACCGAGCCGTGCTCCTGCAGCAACCGCTTCAGGCGGTCGCGTTCCTGTGGATTGACGTAAAGCTCCTGCGCGATTTCCACGCCGAGCAACTCATCTCGGTTTTCGTACCCCACGATGCGCATCAGGGCGTCGTTGAAATCCAGAAAGCGCCCCTGCATCGTCGAAATAAACACCCCCTCCTGAACGCTGGCCACCAGGTCGCGGTATTTTTCTTCCGCCTTTTTTCTCTCGGTGATGTCCTTCAGGACATGAATTGTTCCCAGCTTTCGTCCAGCCGGATCCGAAAAATCGGAGTTCGAAGCGAGAAAAAAGCCCTGCAACCACGGGTCGGGCGCATCCGCGTCACCCGAACAGCCTTCGCAGTACGGGCAAATTCTGAAAAAAGCCGCCCGTGGGCTGAAAAGATCGCTCACGGAGCGGCCGACAACCGATGCAAAGTCCTTGCCCAGCAGATTCGCCAACCGCAGGTTCCCCCGCACGATCCGCCCTTCGCTGTCATGCACCATGATGGGATCGCCGATGGAATCAAACGTGTACACCCATTGCTGCTGAACCGTCTTGATCTGCTCGAATAGATTTACGTTCTCCACCGTGGTGCCAAGGAAGTTCGCTACGTTCACCAGGTACGCCAACTCATCTTCGTGAAATCGCTTCCCGGGTAACGCGCCGAGATTTAGAAGCCCCACCACTCCCTTTTTCCCCCGCAAGGGTACGCTGATCAACTGGGTGATCCCGGTGTCTGCCATGGCCCGCCGAATCTTTGCATCCTTTTCTTCCTCGAATCGCGTAACGCGGTAATCTTCCTGAATCATGGCCTGCAAGGCCGGTGAGGACGCCGCCATCCGCTCCAATTGCTTCAAGTAGGATTCCGTGTATCCCACCGACGCGCGGCACACAAATTCCGCGGCCTCCGCCTCTCCTTCTTTCAACCGGATGATCCCGTGCGTGACGCCAAGGCTTCCCGTGATTTGCCCCAGCACCTGCTGCAACATTGCCGCCAGGGTCAGCGATTGACTGCTTGACGCGGTCAGCAACGTGAACTGGCGCATCTTTTCACTGATTTCCAGGGACCGCGTCCTCGCCGCCTCCAACAGGAGCACAATCATCCCGATGCCCAGGCTGGCGTTCAGGAAGTGGTCAAACGCAAAGCGAAGCAAGTGCATCTCGCCCAAGGTCCACTGAGGCCGGTTAAAGTTATTGAGGGCCAGCAGTGTAAAAGCGCCGGCCAAAAGCTTCGTGCCATGACCCCGAATCGAATCCGCCGCGCGCCATAGCAGCCAACCGGATGCCAGGCAGATCATGCTCTGCAGGATGCTGCTCTCCCAGCGTGCCTGCCCCCAGGGACCGGCCTTGGCCTGATAAAAGCCGGCGGTTACGGCCATGAGGACGGAGAGCCAGATCATCGGCCAGAAAAAACGGTTCTGGCCCATCGTCAACTGCACGATTGAAGCAAGGAACAACACCAGAGCGGCAATCCCGGATGCTGTCGCAAGAATTCGAAGAGACGAAGGGTAACCGAAGAAATAAGCCAGTTCGCTGAAGGACGTCACCGTGAGGGAAACCCAACCGAACAACCACAGTTTATAGAAAACGCCTGGGTTATCGCGCTTCAGGTGGACAAACAATACCAACAGGGTCAGGCAAGCCGTAGCTTCGAAGAAAGCGATCCCTTGGATGCCTTGCGTCGCGATCACGGCGGCCCCTCCTGGGGTCTACATTGCCTGAATGTGAGAAAAGTGCCGTGTCCCTTCGGTAAAGCGAAGCAACGACACCATGCTGATTTGACGCTAACACGCTATTTTCTGACTGGGCAATAGGCCCACACGACGTGTGTGCCGTCCCTTATAATGCTGCTTGGGAGATAAACCAAAGTGGACGTGGAACACATCCTGGTAGTGGATGACGAGGAAGCAATCCGCGAAGTTGTCTCGACGATGCTGGAATCCCGCGGCTACAGCTGCACCGCTGTCAGCAACGGCCGGGCGGCCCAGGAGTGCGTCCGGAAGCGGACCCCGGACTTGGTTCTAAGCGACATGATCATGCCGGAGATGGACGGTATCAAACTGCTCGACTGGCTGCGGAACCACGACCCTGAAGTTCCCGTGATCATGGTGACAGCCATCCACGACATTTCCACGGCTCTCGAAGCCATCCGCCGCGGCGCTTACGATTACATCCTGAAGCCTTTCGAAAAAGACCAGCTGTTTCTGGGCGTCGGCCGCGCCTTGCAGCATCGCCGCCTCGTCCTGGAAAACAAGAGCTACCAGCTGAACCTGCAGCAGCAGGTGGACGAACGAACGCAGCAGCTAACCGTCGCCATCACCCAGCTCGAACAGTCCTACGATGACACCCTGGAAGCTCTCGGCAGCGCCCTGGACTTGAAGGACGCCGAAACCGAAGGCCACTGCCAGCGTGTGACCGCTTTCACTATTTCCATCGCCAAAGCCGTTCCCGTGCCGCTTCCCTACCTGCCGGTCCTCGCCCGCGCCGCTTTCCTGCACGACATCGGCAAGATGGCCATTCCGGACTCCATCCTGCGCAAACCCGGACCGCTCGATAACGACGAAAAGACCATCATGCGCACCCACTGCGAGATCGGCTACAACATGCTCACCAAAATTCCTTTTCTGCGCGATGCGGCGGAGATCGTTCTGGCGCACCAGGAATTCTTCGATGGCACCGGTTATCCCCGCGGATTGCGTGGCGAGCAGATTCCGCTCGGCGCCCGCATATTCTCCATCGCCGACGCTATGGACGCCATGATCAGCGACCGCCCGTACCGCAAGGCTCTGCCGATGTCCCACGCCCGCGAAGAGATTCGCCGCTGCTCCGGCACACAGTTCGATCCCAAGGTGGTGGAAGTGTTTCTCTCGATTCCCGAACAGCACTGGGCGGAACTCCGGCAAAACCTGGGTTCTCCCTTCCGCCTGGCTCATCTGAAGAATTTGAACAATTAGACCGGACTTACCAACTCCGGCGCCGGTCTGCCTTTCTGCGCAGTTCAAGTCGTGCTATCGTTTGCTGGAGCTTCCCAAATGGCACTCGTACCTATAAAAACCGCCTCGCAAACCGGCTACTGTGATTGTGCCTGTGGCTGTTATGAGCTGGCCAGCATGCGCGACGAAGATACCGGCAAAGGCTACTGCCCGGCCTGCGCCAAGGATCATATGGACTGGAACGCGGGTATCGGCATCCCTCATCCTGCGCCCACAAAAGTTGTCGCCAACGTCGCAGATCGCAAACGGGTGCCCGATCTGCCCCCTGGCTCCGATCCCCCCGGCCGCCTGCGCTAATGTTTGCGGTGCTTTGGAACCTATGCGGGAATCAGCAGCGCAACGCTGCTGATTTCTTGCATTACTTGCCGAGATAGAGCAGCGCCAGCAGAAATAGCCATAGCGCGTCCATGAAGTGCCAGTAAAACGAGGTTACTTCCGCCGCCTCCGAGCGTGTCACCTGGGCCCGCCGGAAATTCCGCATCGCCACGAACGTCAGCGCAGCCACCCCTCCAAACAAATGCAAAGCATGCGCCCCGGTAAAGATATAGAAGAAGCTGCTGGCGGGATTGCTGGCCAAATAGATTCCTTCGCCAGCGAGTTGACGCCATGCAAGGATCTGCCCGGACAGAAAAACCAGTCCCAGAATCGTGGTGATTCCCCACAAATTCCGGTAGGAGGATAGCCGCCCTTGCGCCAGGCGCCGGCGAGCTATCTCTAGCGTGGCGCTACTCGTCAGCAGCACGGCCGTATTGATCCACATTAACGTGGGAACCCGAACCGGAACCCACTTGCTGCTTCCCCGCAAAACCAGGAACGCCGCGGAAAGCGCCATGAAGAACATCAATATCGAAACGATCCCCAGCGCCATCCCGGTGTAATAGCGCTTCGGTGAAGAATTCCCAGGCCCCGGCCGCTTTCCATCGTCGCCGCCGCCATTGCGGCCGGCCGGTGGAAGATTCCCTCCGCCTCCGTTTCCGGTCTTTTTCTCAATAATCAATTCGATTTCATGCGTCGCGGTCGAGCCCGGCATGGCATCCCTTTCCTGATTCAGCGAACTTTCTGGGCCAGCGCCTCTGGCGCCACGTGCTGCGGAGCAAAATCATTTGCAAAGCCTTGGGGGAATTCGTAGGCTCCACGATAAACGGTCGGGGCAACGTCCCCGAAATTCGGTTCCGGCGCGGGAGACGCTACACTCCATTCGAGTGTCGTGGCCCGCCAGGGGTTATCTACTTCGGTCTCTATTTTCCGCCGAACCAGCGCCTGCACAAAATTAATGACGAACACCACCTGGGCGGAAACCGTACAGATTGTTGCCACCGTAACCAGCGTGCGTATCGACGCTCCCGCCGACGCCAGCGTCGCTCGCTGTGCCTCCGGCAATAACCGCGATCCGGTCAGCAACCCCAGCCAGTGCATCGGCATGAAAATCAAATACACCCCGGCGAATGTCATCCAGAAATGTACTTTGCCCAGCGGTTCGCTCAACCGGCATCCGAACATTTTCGGAAACCAGAAAAACAGCGCCGCAAGAATCGCAAATGTAGCCGCTACGCCCATCACCAGGTGAAAATGGCCGATCACAAAATCTTCGTTCACGGCCACGCTGCCTAAATCCTGCCGCGCCAGAAAAATTCCAGAGAGTCCCCCGGCAATAAACAGCGAGATGAACCCGATGGAAAAAAGCATGGAGGTAGTGAGCTGCAGCCGCGCTTCCCAAAGCGTGCCCAGCCAGCTCGCCAGCAAAAATGCCGCCGGCACTCCCAGCGAAGACGCCAGCACCGCAAACACCAGCGGCGCGTAGGGATTCATGCCCGTCGCGAACATGTGGTAACCCCACACGCAAAAACCAATCAACCCCACTCCGCATAACGCCAGCACCACCAGGCGTTCCTTCCACACGGGCTTGCGCGAAAATGTCGAAATAAGATGGGTCACGATCCCGAAGCACGGCAGCATCGCCACATACACTTCCGCTTGCGCGAAATACCAGAACAACCGCTGCCACAGCGCCGGTGAACTTCCCTGCCGCACCAGATTCAGCGGCTGCGCGGCCAGAAAATCTGTCACGCTGAAAAACTGCGAGCCCAGCAGCCGGTCCGACAGCAACACAGCGCAGCCCGCCAGCAGCACGCTGAAAATCAGCATGCTGAGAATGGAATTCAGGAACCACGCCCACACGGTCACCGGAAGCCGCGCCAGCGTCATGCCCTCGGTCCGTAAATCGATCGTTGTTGTCGTGAAATTCAACGCGCTCAGCAACGCCCCCAATGCGAAGATCGCCGCGCTTCCGAGCCACACGTTAATCCCAGTTTCCGGCCTGCAGAAGAACGAAGCTGTCATCCCGGCCAGTGAAATCACCGTCAGCCAGAAGGACGCGAGATTCAATGTTGGAAACGCCATCTCCGAAGCGCCGATCTGCAGGGGCAAAAGATAATTGCCAAAGCCCAACTGCGGCGCAGCGGTAAGCACAAAGAACACCATCAGCGACCCGTGCAGCAGCCGAACCGCGGCGTATCGCTCGGGCGTGTTTTCAAACCCATTCAGAAAAGGAATCGCCGTGTCGGGCCAGGAACTATGCACCCGCAGCAGCGTGGAAAGAACCACACCGACAAGGACACTCGCCAGGGCGAGCCAGAGATATTGCAGCCCTATGGTTTTGTGGTGAACGGAAAAGACGTAGCGCGCCAGAAAAGAGGGACCTGTAGGTTTAGGCGCGCTGGCGCCCTCGTCGTAAGTGACCATTTTCTATATACTTCCGCCATCGGCGGCACTCTGAACCCAAGCCCGTATCTTAGCGCGACGCCCCAGAATTGCAAGGCGGCGGAAACCGCAGAGAATTTATTGGACCTGCTTCTGGAATGTCGCGAACTGCTCGCGCAGGGTGTTCAGTTCCCTTCTCAATTCCACCACTTCGGCTTCAAGTTGCGCCAGTCGGTCTCCGTCATGTGAAATCTTGGCTGAACCTTGCACCTCGGCGGGGTGTTCACCTGCCTCATGCTCAGCCGGCGCGGTATCACCGGAAAAAAGGTGCATGTAACGCGACTCTTTCGTACCCGGCTGGCGCGGGAGAATCTTCACCAGCGGCGGCTCGCGGCGCATCAGAAGATGCAGCGCGGAATGCACCGCCTCCAGATCCTCAAACGCGTACATCCGTTCGGCTCGGGTACGAAGTTCGCCCGGCGTTTGCGGCCCACGCAGCAGCAAAACGCACAGCACCGCAATCTCGTGGCGATGAAAATTGTAAAGTTCGTTCAGCCGGTGCTCGAATTTGGCGACACGCGAATCCCCGCCGGCGGAACGCACCATCGCCTGATCCGAAAGCGAACGCAGCGCCCGGCGCACCGTTTCTTCGTCCAGCGTCATCACGGGATCGCGATTCGATTTCTGGTTGCACGCGTTGACCAGCGCGTTCAGCGAGAGCGGATAATATTCGGGTGTGGTGTTCTCTTTTTCAACCAGCGCGCCGAGAACTCGGGCTTCGATTTCGGAAAGCTGCAGTGCCATCCCAAAATCATAGCAGGAGCCTCCAGCATCTCGAAGCCAGCAGGAAAAAAGTTTGCGGGAAGATTGGTGCGGTCGAGTGGATTCGAACCACCACGGTATTGCTACCGCCAGCCCCTCAAGCTGGTGCGTCTGCCAGTTCCGCCACGACCGCACTGAGGTAAGGACTTCATTGTAGCCGCGCCAACCAGAACCGGCAAGGCGCGGAAAATCACAGGGCGAATCAACCACCCGAAACTAAGTTACGGCTTGGCGGGTGCCGCCGGTGCCGGTTGCGATTGCGCGGGCGCTGAAGACTGCGGCACCACGGGAGCCGGCGTTATCGGCGCCGGTGTCGGAGCCGGAGCGGTCTTCGCGGGCGCGGGCTTCGAATATTTCTCCAGAATCGAACTGCCACCCGATGTTCCCAGGCCGGTGTCCACTTTTACCACCATCGCCAGTGCGCAGACCATGAACATGATCGCGCACCACGTGGTCGCTTGCGAAAGTATGGTCGCTGCGCCGCGCGGCCCGAACGCCGTCTGGCTGCCTGCGCCGCCGAACGCACCGGCAAGATCCGCCGCTTTGCCGCTTTGCAGCAGCACCACAATGATCAGGATAAGGCAGTTCAGCACAAAGAAGGGCGTCAGCACGTAACCGCCCCACGAAAAGTGAAACCCGACATAAATGATCGCAAAGCCAATCAGCAGCGCGATCGTCCATTTCATCCAGCCTGGCATTTCCTGCACCTCGAACTTGTAAGATCTCGTTCCACCGGCGACCCGGCTACCGCTCTTCTAGCGCTTCCAGTCCTTCACGATACTCGCAAACGACTTCGGATCGAGGCTCGCTCCGCCAACCAGCACGCCGTTGATCTCCACCTGTGCCATCAATCCCTGAATATTGTCAGGCTTGACGCTGCCGCCGTAGAGAATCCTGAGGGCAGCTGCATGGTCGGCGCTGAACATTTGCACCGCGCATTGGCGAACGTACCGGTGCACCGCCGCGGCAATGTCCGGCGTGGCCGTGTGGCCCGTTCCAATTGCCCACACCGGTTCGTAAGCTATCAGAATACGGGAGAATTCTTCTTGGGTCAACGCGCCGGCGCTTCCCTGAAATTGCGCTTTGCAGACGTTCTCGGTGGCTCCCGCCTGCCGGTCTGCCAGTTGCTCTCCAATGCAAACGATGGGTGTGAGGCCGGCGGCCAGCGCAGCCTTGGTCTTTTTGAAGACCATTTCGTTGGTCTCGCCGAAGATGTGGCGGCGTTCGGAGTGCCCGATGAGCGCGTAGCGGCACCCGGCTTCCGCCACCATACCGGCGGAAGTTTCCCCCGTGAACGCACCTTCCTTCTCCCAGTAAATGTTCTGCGAAGCGATCGCGATGTGGGTTCCTTCAGAGGATTCAACAGCGGCGGGAAGATCAATCGCCGGAGGCGCGATCACAATATCGCAGTCCGTCACGCCTGCGACCAACGGATTAAACGCTGTGAAGAACGCCCGCGTTTCCCCCGGCGTCTTGAACATTTTCCAGTTGCCCGCAATCACGCGGCGCCGCTTGGAGTGGCTCATTTGTTGGAAAGGGCCTCCACGCCCGGAAGCTTCCGCCCGCCGAGGAACTCCAGCGAAGCGCCGCCGCCCGTCGAAATGTGCGAAATTCTGGAGGCAAGCCCCGACTGGTGAATCGCGGCTACGGAATCGCCGCCGCCAACAATCGAAGTGGCGCCCGCGCTGGTTGCGGCGGCCACGGCTTGCGCGATCGCCAGCGTGCCCTTGGCGAACGCCGGCATTTCAAACACGCCCATCGGCCCGTTCCACACGATCGTTTTGGATTTTGCAATTTCCGCGGAGTAGGCTGCGATGGTTTTCGGCCCGATGTCCAGCCCCATCTGATCGGCGGGGATGGCGGAGACGTCCACTATTTTCGTCGGCCCTTCTGCCTTGAATTCCGGTGTAATAACATTGTCCAGCGGCAGCAGCAGATTGAAGTTTTTCTGCTTCACGTCCGAAAGAATCCTGCGCGCAAGGTCCAGCTTGTCTTCTTCGACCAGCGATTTACCGATCGCCAGCCCCTGCGCCTCCAAGAAGGTATAGGTCATGCCGCCGCCGATCAGCATGGCATCGGCAATCTTCATCAGGTTTTCGACGACTTCGATCTTGTCGCTGACTTTGGCGCCGCCGATGATGGCCACAAACGGCCGCGTGGGATTGCTGATGGCCTTGCCGATATAAGCCAGCTCTTTTTCCATCAGCAGTCCGGCCGCGGCCTGCTTCACGAATTTAGTGATGCCCACAACGCTCGCGTGCGCCCGGTGCGCGGAACCAAACGCGTCGCATACAAACAGGCCGTCGCACAGCGCCGCGAGTTGCTTCGAAAATCCCTCGCCATTCTTCTCTTCCTCAGGATGAAAGCGCACGTTTTCCAGTACCAGCACATCGCCATCTTTGAGCGCTTTACTCTTCGCTTCCGCGTCCGGGCCAACGCAGTCCGCCGCAAACGAGACCCCCCTCCCGAGCAGTTCTTCCAATTTCTTGGCCACGGGCTTCAACGAATACTTCGCTTCCGGCCCGCCCTTGGGCCTGCCTAGATGCGAAGCAAGCACCAGCCGCCCGCCTTTTTCCATCGCCAATTTCAGCGTAGGCAATGTTTCCCGAATGCGTGTGTCGTCCGTCACCACGCCGTCCTTCAACGGCACGTTGAAGTCCACGCGGATAAACACGCGTTTCCCTCGAAGGTCAAGGTCCTGAATCGTGAGCTTGGTCATGAAATGGTCCGTATCTTTAATATATTCCATTGCGAGGACAGTCTCAGAAGGCCGTCCTACACCTACTCAGAGGGTTTGATAAGGCCCGCGTTCCAGAGCGGGCCGTTCGCGTGCTACGTGATCTGCCTCAAAACTTCGACGCCAGCAACTTGATCAAATCGCGGCACCGGCAGGAATACCCCCACTCGTTGTCGTACCACGCCAGCACTTTTACGCAACGATCGCCGACAACCTTGGTGTATTCCGCATCCACAATCGAGGAGTTCGAATTTCCTTTGAAATCGCAGGAAACGAGCTGCTCCTCCGTGTAGCCGAGAATACCCTTCAGGGGGCCGTTCGCCGCGGCCTTCAGCGCCGCATTCACCGCATCCTTCGTCGCCGGCTTCTCCACAAAAACAGTCAGGTCCACTACGCTGACGTTCGGGGTCGGCACGCGCATCGCGTACCCGTCCAGCTTCCCCTTCAACTCCGGAATCACCAGGTGCAGCGCTTTCGCCGCTCCCGTCGAACTCGGAATCATGTTGATTGCCGCCGCGCGCGCCCGCCGCAGGTCCTTGTGCGGCAGGTCCAGCAGTTTCTGGTCGTTCGTGTAGGAGTGAATCGTGGTCATCGTGCCGCTCTGAATCCCAAACGTTTCCTGCAAAACCTTTGCCACCGGGGCAAGGCAGTTTGTGGTGCACGAAGCATTCGAGATCACATGATGCTTCGCGGGATCGTAGGTCTTGTCATTCACGCCGAGCACAAACGTGGCGTCGGGATCTTCCGCCGGGGCCGAAATAATCACTTTCTTTACCGGTGCGCGCAGATGCTTCTTCGCCTCGGGTCCCTTCGTGAAAAGTCCCGTCGATTCCACCACGATATCCGCACCAACGCTGGCCCAGTTGATTTCGGCCGGGTCCTTCACCTTGAATACCTTAATGACCTTGCCTTCGATGCTGATCGTATCTTCGGTATGCGTGATGTTGTGGGGCAGATTTCCGAGCACGGAATCGTATTTCAAAAGATGCGCCAGCGTCTTGGCATCCGTAATATCGTTGACGGCAACGAACTGAATGTCCTTGTCGTCGATAGCGGTGCGCACAATATTGCGGCCGATGCGGCCGAAGCCGTTGATTCCTACTTTGATTGGCATGCTTCCTCCGGTGCGGGTTTCTGGATTGCGGCGAGACATCAGGTAAGCAAGGCGCCGCGGGTGGAACTGAAAATGCTAGGTTGAGTGTAGCCAAAAGTCAACGAAAGACCATGTACCTGCGTCACAAATCCTTGCAGAATTACTGGCAACGGTGGGTGGGCGATTCCAGACCGAAACTTCCATCTCCCTGGGATACAGCTAATCCGCCTTATTCACCTCGCGCAACTTGATCCGCATCCTCGCTTCTTCTCCCAAGCTTTTCACAGCCAACCGCGTCTCATTCACCATCGAAAAACATCCCACGCTGAGACATACGACCGCGGAGCCACCGCTCAACACCGCCAGCAGCGCTCCAGCCTGAAACAACGGCCGTTGTCCGTAAAACGCCGCAATCGATCCCGCAACGGAAATCAACGCCGACGACGCGAACAAGCCCAATGCCGCATAAAACAGCCGTAAGGCGCGCAGCAGCATGTGCGTACGCGCTTCCAGCGAGCGCAATTGCGAATTCCACTCCAGAAACCCCTCCGACCCCGGCATGCTCGCCGCAATGTCCGACCACACCACGCGGGTGCGATCCACTACGCGGCCCAGCCTGTTGCTGGTGCCAAGGGCCAGCACCGAACACGCATTGGTGAGAATCGCAGGAGCCACGATGGCGGTAAGTACGGCGAAGGGGTTGTTGGCGACGAATTGTGCTTGCATTTTGCTCCACGCTACTGCGGGTACTGCTTGATGGAGCTTACTTTGTCGCCTCGGAAATGCACAAACACTGTTTTGTCCGGCGGGTGTCCGTAAATCCAGTCTTCCGTGTCGTAGCCCTCGGCGTCGCGTTCGCGCACCTTGCGGTCGGGCTTTCCGATGGCCGCCACCACTTCATCCTTGTCCATCCCCAGAATCGCGTGGCGTTCCGTGATGGCCTTCTTCATTTCCGGCGGCAGCGTGTCAATCCAGTGCACCGCGGCGGACCGTTCTTTCGCGAAATCCAGAAACGGCGAAAGTATATTTTTCAGGTCGTCGGGTGAAAGATCGGGAATGTTTTTCGGGAATTGCAGGTACAGCGTGCCGCCCTGCCCCGGCTGAAATCCCGCGGGCCCCTGCTCCTGCGTCGTAGTGGTTGTGGATTGTGGAACCTGCGACGGCCCGCCCATGCTCACCTGGATGCGGTCGCGCCAGCTCTTCTTTGGCCTCCCGCCGCCATTGATGTCCACGATGATGGTGTGCTCGTGGAACTCCAGCTTCGTGATTTGCGCGTTGTCGCCCGTGTTGATCGCCGCGCCGTGCGTCGAAACCACTCGATCGAGATATTCCTGGTTCAGCGGCTTGTCGGTATACAGGACAAACCCCTCTTTTCCACCTGGAATCGGCTTGCGCGCCTTTGCAAATTCCCCGGAGACAAAGCGGATCAGCGCCAGCTTCGAGGGTTCCGTCAGATTCGCACCCTTCGGTGTGCTGGGCTGCTGCGAGCCGCCTGACTGCGTAGTGGGATCTGTCAGAAACGACGGCAGAAAGGAAATGCTTTCGCCGGAAGGGAAATTTCCCGATGCGTTGCGGTCCGCCGCCGGCAAAAGAGGAATCTTCGGCAAATCCGCGGCGGCGAACGAAAAAAGAAACAACGTTATTGGAAGCCAATTGGACATAACGAACCGCGCACCACCCAGCCCGGGACCCGCCTATTTTATGATGCGGCGAGCGACTTGAGTAGTGGTTCGGTTCAAAATTATGGGGAGACCACGGTGACGCCCTGGCGGTCGATCCGCATCGGCAAAAGCTCCCCGCCGCACTCGACAACGGACTTCTCCACCCGTTCCCGCGCGTCCGGTTCGATCAGCAACACCAGGCAACCCCCGCCCCCGGCGCCGCATACTTTTCCAGCCAGCGCGCCTTTACGCCGGGCGCCATTGATAATCGAGTCGATGGTTTTTGTCGAGATGGTCGGCAGGTTGCGCCTGCGGAAGGTCCATTCGGAATGCATCAGCCGGCCAGTCTCTTTCCAGTCGCCGCTCTCGAGCGCCACGCGCATCTTCTGCGCGATCTGCGAAATGTGTTCAATGTTGTTCTGCACGGATTTCTTGCCGTCGATGTGGGCCTTGAACACTTCCCAATTGTTGATTCCCGATTGCCGCGGTTTCCCGGTGTAGCAAACCACCAGCCGGCGTTCCAGTTCATCCAGGTTCACGCGCAACTCGATACGGCGTTCGCCGCCCGGCAGCAGCTCGATCGCCGCCGCCCCGCCGAATGCGGGCGGGTAGTGGTCCTGCGTCCCGGTCGGCACGCGAATCACAATGCCCTCGGCGTCGCGGCTGATGTGGATCCAATCCACCGTGCTCTTCCCCGCTCCGGTGAAGCGATCGAGCGCCGCGCAAATGGCCACGGCCATTGCGCTGGAGCCACCGATGCCTGCGCCTGCAGGAGCCTCGGAATTTGTAGTCAGCGTGAAGCCACCCTCGGGCCGGAAGAACTTTACAATCTCGGCAAGCAGCGGCAAGCGATAGCGCTGCGCCCTGACCAGCGCAGCAAACGAAGGAAAGGATTCCGATTTGCTCGTGTCGACAGAAACCAGCTTGATGCGCTGGTCGCCTGCGGGATGCGTTTCGATGGTGCAGTGGGCGTAGCGCGAGATTGCCGCGTTGATGGTCAGCGCGCCGGGATGAAAGAGATACAGCGGCCAGATGTCGAGGGTGCCACCGGCCAGGTCGACGCGTGTGGGAGCTTTCGATTCGATGCGCAATCTTTCCACCATATAGGGGCACGATAAATCGTGCCCTCTGCTCAGCAACGTATGTAGTGCCTGCCCACCACGGCGGCGGGCACTGGCTAGAGTAACGGAAGCGCGGCTTACTTGCCGCCGGCATTTGCAGCGCGGTTGCGAAGAAGTAGAGGGCCGGCTTCACGCGCCGCCAGCGCTGGATTCGGCTCGAAGCAGCGGCGGCAGCGAGCCTCATACGCGCTCCCTGCGCCGACGACGATCAGCTCTTCGCTTTCGACCAGGCGCTGCGTGTGCACCGCCGGATTTCCGCAGCGCACGCAAATTGCCAGCAGCTTGGTGATCTCTTCCGCGATGGCCAGCAGGCGCGGCATTGGTTCAAACGGACGGCCGCGAAAATCCGTGTCGAGGCCCGCAACAATTACGCGCTTGCCGAGGTTCGCCAGCTTGGTGCAGACATCCACCACTTCATCGCCGAGGAATTGCGCTTCATCAATGCCCACAACTTCCGTCCGCGGCTGCAGCTTTTCGATGATTTCGGCGGCTTTGGTGACGTTGTCCGAAGGAATGCCCAGGCCGTTGTGCGAAACAATCTCGTTGGCCGCGTAGCGCGAATCAATCGCCGGCTTGAAAATCTGCACCCGCTGCCGCGCGATCTCCGCGCGCCGCAAACGCCGGATCAGTTCTTCGCTCTTGCCGGAGAACATCGGCCCGACGACAACTTCGATCCAACCCATGTTGCCCTTGACTATGTCCACGCCGCGTCTCCTTAAACGATTCCCGTTGCGGCCACCTTCAGGTGGCCCAGTTGGTAAGACCGGTCTGAAGCCCGGTCATTACAAATTCTTTCCCGCAGCCTGCACCGCTGCCCGGTACATCCTCACATTGTAGAACGGCGCAAACGCCGCGACCACTGCCAGGCGAAACGACTCCTGCCGCGAAACCAGATTGTCGCTCAGCACGCCCCAAGCACCCTGCCCGTCGCGGATGCCAACTGCTCCGGCGTAGCGATCAATCGCGATCGAAAGCTCCGTTCCGCGGGACAAAACTTCTTCAGCCAGCAGGTCTGGAATCTCGATACTGCCGGAGCATCCGAAATGTCCGCGCACGCCGTCGGTGACATAGGCCCAGCTTTCCAGGAAAACTCTGCGAACCCCATTCTCGATAGCAACATCCAGGCCGCCTTCGAGGCCGACGCAGTAATTGGCGCGCTGACCGGAGTCGGAGAGCATTTTGTGCAACGCTTCGGCTCGTTGCCGAGCTCCTTGCATGAGCTCTTCGCGGGAAGACGGTGTGTGGCTGACGCCGCTTGCAACTTCGTGTCCCTGGATTTCCAGGGAGGCGTCCGGAGAGAGTTTGGCGGCAAAGCTGGCAGTAGCTTCCTGAACCGCCTGAAGTTTGGGCCGCCGGGTGCTCCCGACGGCGATGCGGCATGCGCTCACGGAGATAGAGGTCCTGTCAGCGCAGTGTACTGGGAATTTGACGGGAGATTGAGGACGAATTTGGGCGGGCTGAGGAAAAAGCGTGGGAAACCCGCCTTCGTTGAAGCTTCGGCGGACTGGCCCCTTTGGCGGGTCAGGGCAAGTTCTTCGCGTGCGCTTGGAGCAAGCCCTTCGCGACGTGCTCACTGTAAAAAAGCGCGAAATATCAGGGGAAAAATCACGAATGTCGGCCCGCCGACATTTTGGGTAGATAAGGGCGACCGGTGAGACTGCAGATGCGAGTTTGCTTGGGCTAGACATGCCACCCCCCTGTTTTTGCGTATGTAGGGGAAACAATAGAGATACAATGCCGGCGCGCGTATGTAGGGGAAATAAAGGAGATAGCCCGCCTTCGCTGATGCTGCAGTGCGGCGGGTTGGAGTGTACCGCGTGTTTTTTGCGCAAGAGTGCGCAAACTGCGGGAAGGACTCCAGGATCAGGCCAACGCGAGGAGAAGAAATGTCGGGCGAGGGAAATCCAAAAGCATCAAGAGTAACTCTACACGTGGTTTCCAGCCTGGATGGTTTCATTGCGAAGAAAGACAACAGTGTCTCCTGGCTGGAGGACACTGGAAGCGTCTACGAAGCCGGAGTCTCCGTCTCGGAGGAAGAAGCCGCGGCTTTCGTCAAAACGATAGACTGTTATGTACTCGGCTCACGGACGTACGAACACGCGCTTGAATTGGGCTGGCCCTATGGTGAGACTCCGACCGTGGTAGTGACCGGAAGGAAATTATCCTCGACCAGGAAGAGCGTCGAATTCTATTCGGGGGATCTCACGGCATTGATTGACACGAAACTCGGCCCTCGATATCGAAACATCTGGCTCGTGGGTGGCGCCATGTTGTGCCAGCGTTTTCTTGAACTCGGCTTGGTGGACGAAATCAAGCTGACGATAGCGCCGGTCCTATTGGGTGACGGACTCCGGCTGTTCAGCGGTTCGCTAACGGAGGAGAAGTGGAATTTGAAAAGTGCTGTTGCGTACAAGAACGGCTTTGTTGAGCTATCGTACTCCACCCCTGCTGCGTAAAGGCTTTGTGAAGAAAGGAGCCAACCATGAAAAAAACCGTGGAATCAGCCTCTGCACTGATCGACGAGAAGATCGAGGAACTTGGAGACTGGCGCGGAAAGACGCTCGCGAAAGTACGTGCGCTCATACACGAAGCAGACCCTGAGATCATCGAAGAGTGGAAATGGATGGGGACTCCCGTCTTCTCCCACGGCGGCATCGTCTGCACGGGAGAGACGTACAAGAACGTCGTCAAGCTGACATTTGCCAAGGGAGCTGCGTTGCAGGACCCTTCCCGTCTCTTCAACTCCAGCCTCGACGGCAATGTCAGGCGGGCCATCGACATCCATGAAGGCGACAAGGTAGATGCGGCGGCCCTGAAAGATCTCATCCGGGCCGCAGTGGCGCTCAACCTCAAGGGCAAGAGCAAGCCCAAACCCCGGCGGTAAGCCTAGAGACTCCCCGCTTCCGAATATCTACTTCTTCCGTTCCTGCGCATCCAATATCCACCTGAGCAGGAAAGGAAACCTTGCATGACAAACGAGAAGAACGACCAATCCGTCCTCAGTCACATCGACAACCTGGTAAAGGAAGAGGATCGCTTGTATGCGAAGAATGGCCTGACAGATGACGACCAGGCGCGTTTGGCCGAGGTGAAGGTGGCGCTGGACCAATGCTGGGACCTGCTGCGGCAGCGGCGGGCTTTACGGGAGTTTGGGGAAGACCCGGACAAGGCAAAGGTGCGTCCGGCGAAAATTGTGGAGAACTACGAGCAGTAGGAAGAGGAAGATGGAGCGGCCTATCGGAATCGAACCGACACCTGAACCTTGGCAATTCTGAAGCCAACGGAATATCAGGAACTTACAAGGCACTTTCAGGAACATTAAGTAGCCCCGAGAGCAGTCAGAAACGCTTAATGTTCCTCAGGTTGTTCCCTCGAAACGAAGAGTATAGAAGCGGTTCAGATGTACCACGCGGAACGGGTTGGCACCCTTAGGACGCACGAATGCGTGAGAGTCCGCATAGTCTTGGGCAAAGTTCGAAAACAACACCGATCAGAATCGGAAGGACTTACGGGAAATGTCGAGGAGTGCTAAGGCATTCCAAAGGAACACTGAGGAACGCGAAGAAATCCTCAATGGCCCCTCGTTTCTCCAAGCCCATAGATTCCGTCACTGTGTTTCAAAAAGTACTGTCGGCTTCGGCGTGGATGGCAAGCCGACGACCGAACTTTTCTGAGAGGTGGTTTCGGCCCCTGATCGATGCTCAATCTTCGCCAACACCTTCCCTATCGAGAGTGAGCGTGTCTTCGTAGGTCTTGTGCAGTCCACTTGAGCAGTTTGGTTGTAAGCGCCCGATCAAATCTTTCAGGATCAAACGGCCCTTTGCCACGATTGCTCAACCATTGTTTCATTTCCAAATGCTGTTCGTGATCTGGATTGTTTAGCGCCTCCAGAAAACCCGCGTATCCAGAAGGGCCGCCGCAATCCTCGGGCGGGCACGCACGCGCTCCATCCAAACAGACTGGGATCCAACTTCCCTTCTCCCATGGTGATTCTTTCTCGATGACAATTTCATGCTGCCAGCCATCACCAAAATCGTACTCGTAGCGGAATTGACCGCTAGCTAACCGAGCGGCTTTCTCGAGGGTGATCCGAGACTCTTCGCGCGTGTTTGTATCATCCGGGTTCCGATTGCGAGTGCCAAACTGCTCATTGCCAATCACGAATCGGTGATCGTGTCGGTCCTCCCATGGCATAAGTTCCTGAAGTAACGAATGGAAATCGCCCAAATGAATACCGCTTGGGGCACGAATTAGCCGCCAAATAGCGGGCTCCACTCCAAGTAGGGTCACCCTCAGGTGAAAGATTCCGGACCTCATCCTCTTGTGCAGTTGGCTCGCCATCGCGATTGCCAGAAGAATACCATTCCCTTGGAATGCGCGGTTTCATCTGATCGCGCCCAGAGACTTTCCAAAGGCTGCAGATTTCAGGTTCCCGAGGCAAGATGGCAGCCCTAGGAGGCATCGTGAAAAAAAGATTGCTCGAAGGACTGACCAATTCAAACGACACAACCCGAAAGTCGAAAAAGGACGCAACTCAGCCGAATCGTCGCTTGCCGGCCTGCTGGAGAGCTACCTACAACATCTCGCCGTGAAGGGTTACAGCGAGAGCACTCTCAGAGTTCGCAGGGTTTACATGGAGATGTTTCTGGCATGGTGCGCAGGAAATCGAATCACCGCACCAGCCCAAGTCAAAAAAACATCTCTGGAAAGCTATCAGCGGTTTCTTTTCAGTTACAGAAAGAAAAATGGCCAACCTTTAGCTGTGGCCAGCCAGCATTCGCGATTAGCGCCGCTGAAGGTTTGGTTCAAGTGGTTGACTAATCGACGGTATACTGGGCAGGATCCAGCCGCCGAGTTGGAGTTGCCGCGCGTCGGCTACAAATTGCCGAACGTGATGAACAGAGACGAAGCCGAACGAGTTTTGAGTCAGCCAAATGTTGGAGAGCCTCTGGGCATCCGTGATCGCGCGATGCTTGAGATGCTCTATTCCAGCGGATTGCGCCGCATGGAGCTTCTGCACCTCAAGTTATACGACGTGGACCAAAAACACGGCCTCGTAACTGTTCGACAAGGAAAAGGCAAGCGGGACCGAGTGGTGCCAATCGGTGAACGGGCGTTGGCTTGGCTGGACGTTTATTTGAATGGCTCGAGGCCCGAAATCGTACGGAAACCTGACAACGGGGTCGTATTCCTTACCTCGAATGGCGTCCCATTCGCACCCAACCACCTGAGTTGGCTTGCTCGCCAGTATGTGAAATCTGCGAGGATTGGCAAGGGCGGCGCGTGTCACATTTTCCGCCACACCATGGCGACATTGATGCTCGAAGGGGGAGCGGACATTCGCTACATCCAGGCGATGTTAGGCCACGTGCGACTCGACACAACTCAAATCTACACGCATGTTTCGATCCGCATGCTGAAGCAGGTCCACACTACCACCCATCCAGCTGCACGATTTGATTCGGAATCCCTTCAGGCCAGAGAATTGCAAAACAACTCCACCCAAACAGTAGATACCCCAATCTCAGAAGATTTGAGTAAGACTCAATCAGGAGAGCCTGACTAGGCACACCGCCCCCATAGTTTTCCGCGTCTTACGCATCCAAAACGTACAATAAGAAAAATGATGCCCATGACTGACCAAAAAGCATCGCAGGGCGATGCCTGCCAAATCTCAAGGCCAGTCAGCTGGCCAGAGGGGCCCAGAAATCCACAGGCATCGTACTATCGCGCCAGATACTACGATCCTCTTGGAGGCCGATTCATAAGTGAGGACCCCATTGGCTTCGCTGGAGGAGGCAATTTCTACCGGTATGCGGACAACAACTCGGTAATCTATACCGATCCCTTCGGATTCACATGTCATTGCACGTACCACCAAAAAAGTGGTGCGTTTGAATGCGCCTCTGACGAAACGGGAAAATCCGCCGTCAATGCCACCGGCTACTCAGGGCACGGACCTGGTCTTAACAACCCGGACATGCAGGACCACAAATATTTTCCTGGTGTTCCAGGATCGTATGGTGGGCCGATTCCCGTCGGCACGTACGGTATTGGGCCACCTACAACCGCTAAGGGCCCTCTAACATTTCCCCTGACGCCTCTACCGGGCACAAATACTTTCGGTAGAGACGGAATGCTCATCCATGGTGACAATTCGGCGGGAGATCACAGCGCGTCCGAAGGATGCATAATTCTCGGGCCAGACGCTCGCAAAAAATTAGCGGGCTGCGACGGCGGTACCCTTCAGGTGCAACCATGATGGCATTGTCTGGTACGCGTATAAAGATGTTGACTGCTTCAGGTCTTTTCCTATTGCTAGGAGGGTTTCCACGCCTTAATGGCCAAGACGCTTCGAAACCAGATGTGTCGCTAAATCTCGGTCTCCTAGGCTTCACGCTGGAAAAGAACACACTCGATGACGTGAAACACAGGCTCGGTACAACGAGAGAGGGATCATGCTCAGAAGACGCGGAAGCTAGCAAGACGGTCTGCTATATTTCCGACGACTCCAACAAGATAAGGGTCCTTTTTGAATCTGGCTCCTCGGGGGGATGGTCAAGACTCGACGGATTCAGGGTTATTTCAGGAAATTTACCCGTTAAGTGCCAACTTCAATGCAAGGTGACTACTGCCTTCGGGAAAAGCATTCAGACTAGCGGGGGTTTGCGATTCGGACTTAGCCGTGACGAGGTGATTACTCTGCTGGGGCCTCCCACCAAAGTGAATGGCAACCGGCTTACATTCGAATTCTGGTCGAAAAGACCGATGACCAAATCTGAAGTCGAGAAGGAAGTTGAAGCATTCAAATCTCCAGTGACGAGTCCTTACTGGGATGTCCACGATGTTTTTGAAGTCACTCTAAAAGATTCAAAAGTCTCCGAATTTGAAGTACATCATACCGTGACGTATTGAGTGTGGAAGGAAACCGCGGAAACCGGGATCCACGGGACATTTCCTGATGATTACTGTCGAAGTCAGTTCTTCATACTACCGCGCCAGATACTATGACCCGGTAACTGGGCGCTTCATTAGAGAGGACTCATCCGGTTTCGACGACGGGATTGATTTCTATTCATACGTTCGCAACGACTCGACCAATTTCACCGACCCCTTTGGGCTTTATACCACCGAGCCGGAAGTCCCACTGCCTCTTCCCCCGAAGTTGGACAAATTCATGAAGTGCATGGACAACTGCACCGGCCGAGACCAGCACGTGAACGCCACTACGAACGGAAAACATTCAGACCCTGGCCACGCGGCGGGCACTACGGTGGACCTGCGACCCATCGGGACTCCTTCGAAAACGATCTTCTGCTGCGCGGGGAAATGTGGGGCGCCATACTTGCTAGATGAAAGAACACTTCATACAAAGCATGGCACCGGACCTCACTTCCACATCCAATTGGTCGCACCACTAAATCCGAGCCCGAACGCACCCAACTCGATACCCGATACTCCCGAGTGTAAGCCCGGAAAGTGCGATACGAGTAAGTGAGGAGGTCACCGATATGCGATTAAATCTAGCCGTCACTTGCGCTGCGATTCTTTGTGTGCTTTCAATTCAGGTCGGCTTTGCGGCACCCCAAAGCGCCACATGCGATTTGCCGCGGGGTCTCCAAGAAGAGATTTCAAACAGATATCCGGGTGCGCATGTCGTCACCAAGGCGGACCTGAGTGAGCAGGGCAGGCAATTGTTTCAAAAAGACCACGCTAATGAATGCCCTGGGCTTGCCAAGGTAAACTTCTATGGTGATGGAAAACCTACATGGGCTCTGGCCTTGATCACCGGAGAGAATCCGAAGCGCAAGGCGGAACTGCTTGTTGCCCATCAGGTCGGAGAGGTTTGGGAGATTCGTTCCTTGGAGATAACGAATGGCACGCCGGTAGTCTGGCGCGAAGGACCTGGTAAATATGATGACCTCGACGGCGAAAAGACAATTCGGGCCACGAGGCCCGTCGTTGTCTTCGCTGGATACGGATCTTGGGCAGTGATCTATGCTTGGGATGGCAAAGCGGTACAGAAAGTCCAGATTTCCGACTAGAATCTGACCTGCTCCCCTCGGGCCAAACAGAAGTGTATGTGATTTCAGATTTTGATCTAGGACGATTTCGTGCGCGGAGCCATGGGGTAGCTCAGCTTAACTTGGGGATGACGAGTTACATCCCTGCCCCTACCGAGTTGGTCCCTTCAACGAGATTATCGCCGTCGTAACCGTAGATACTCGTGCCTGAAGAGGACGATTTGTAAATTCGTCGGCCAAAGGGATCGTATTTGAAGGTGACCGTCCCGCCGTTATAGTCGTAGGGAAATATCGGCAAGGCCAAGCGACTTATTCCTTCCCGCCTGATTGTCGGAGAAGGTCCGCGGCCTCTGCATGGTTTAGTCGGAGGGCAACATGAAGCGGCGTTTCGCCTCCTCCCTTCTTCTTGTTCACCGCTGCCCCGTTGGACAGAAGGAGTTTGACAACGTCACGATGATCGTAGAAGGCCGCCCAGAAAAGTGCCGTATTTCCTCCACCCTCCAGTTCATCTACTCTCGCGCCCGAACGGAGCAGGAGGCTCACAGCATCGAGATGCCCTTCGCGGGCAGCCACAGTCAATGGCGTCCAACCATCGAGCGCGAGCGAGTTCGGGTTGGCGCCACGTTGAAGAAGTGCCTTAATCGTATCTGTATCACCGGTGTTCGCGGCAGTCACAAGCTCCTTGTCAACGGACCGGTCACACCCCCCTACTCCAATTAGCAAGAGAAGTGTCAATCCTATTTTTATAGGTTTTTCTCTCATCAATGTGGTTCAAATCCTTGTAACCCACCCGGAAGCGTTGGCGAGTTTTGGGGGATATTGATAGGCGTCGCACCCGCACTGGCAGCGCGGTCTCCAGCGGACCCCGGCAAAATACTATCAAGAAGGGGAAAATCAAATAGCGGTGGTAGGTCAGGAATTCCCGCCGCGGTGAGGGCGCGGTTCGAAATATCAGAACAATTACCAAAAGCCTTCGGAAGTGTCCGATCACACTTTCCCCACTTCTGCAATTCCGCAAGTGCGGCAGCATCCTGCGCAGGCGTTGTCTTTATGACGTAGACAACCGTGTTTCTACGTGGGGCTTCTCGCTGAAGATACTTCGATGGGCTCGACCCACAGGGCACACCGTTCCCGAAGCTGTAGACTCCCTGTCCCGTGATGGCAATCGCGGTGTGTCCAATTGGGTTGCCTTGAGTTGGACCGTTTTCGATGACTGCGATATCCATTCCATCGGGGTCCCTGAAATTCAAAGGGCTGTTAAGCGTGTAGGAATAAAAATTGATCCCTGCACTAAACCGCATCGGGTCCTCGCTGAGGAACCTGCCTGCCATCGAGTCGTAGTATCTGGCGCGGTAATACGATGGGTTCTCTTCGCTCCTAAGCACCAGTGAACGTCCGGTCTGTCCCCAGGTTCCGTCCCCAGGCTCCCAGGTCCGCGGGTGCGCCATCCGCCGATGAAGTTGTCCCGCCTTTAGTTGAAACGTGAAAAAGGAAGCAGCGGTTCTCGACCCGAACTCGGATAGAGTTCGGGTTGCAAACTCTATTTTGAGAGGAGAACCGCTGTGAAGAAAAGCTATCAGGGAATCAGAGACAAGTGCAAGGCGAAGTTCGAGGTGCTGGGCAAGCGGGAGTTGCTGGAGGTGCCGCTGCCGATGGTCGAGGTGTGGGAGGAGTTGCAGGCGCAGGTGGAGGAGTTAACCGGGGCGGCCGGGCTGCGCATCATCGGCACGATTCTGGAAAACGAGGTGACGCGTCGGGTGGGGCC
>DASYXF010000083.1:0-16420 GCA_035935335.1 Candidatus Acidiferrum sp. | reverse complement strand
ACCTTCCCGCTGCCATTGACGGCCAAGATTCACAACCAGGCAAAGCTCGAGGACGTCAGCAGCCACAACGTGGTCGCCAAGCTCGAAGGCAGCGACCCCTCTCTGAAAAACGAATACCTCGTGTACAGCGCGCACCTTGATCACCTCGGCGTAGGCGAGCCGGTGAATGGCGACGCCATCTATAACGGCGCGCTCGACAACGCTTCCGGCTGCGCCATCCTTCTCGAAGTCGCCCGCGCTTTCTCGCAGATGAATCCCCGGCCGAAGCGCTCGATTCTCTTTGTCGCCGTCACCGGAGAAGAAGCCGGCCTCCTCGGCTCCGACTATTTCGCGCACTATCCCACCGTCAACAAAGACGCCATCGTCGCCAACGTCAACATGGACGAAGACCAGATGCTCTGGCCGCTGCAGGACATCATCCCGTTTGGCGCCGAGCATTCCACGCTCGACGGTGTGGTCAAACGCGCCGCCGAACGCCTGCACCTGGCCCTCAGCCCCGACCCTATGCCCGAACAGGTCATCTTCATCCGCAGCGATCAGTACTCCTTCGTCAAGCAGGGCATCCCCGCCGTCTATCCCTCTCCGGGGATCAAATCGAATGACCCCAAAATCGACCCCGTGGCCATCTTCAAGGAGTGGGAAGAGACGCGTTATCACCAGCCGCAGGACGACATGCAGCAGCCCAACCTCGACTTCAATCAGGCGGTGAAATACGCCCAGTTCGCGTACCTGTGCGGCTGGCTGATTGCCCAGGACCCGCAACGCCCCGCGTGGAACGCCCACGATTTCTTCGGCGACCACTACGCCAAAAAAATGTAGGCAGCCGACCACCCTCCAGAGGGCTGCATCCCGTAGCGTCCACCTTCAGGTGGACGCGAACCAACGGAACAATGGGACGAAGTCAATGAAAAAACAAAAATCATTGCCCGAACATCTCGTGGAACTTCTCGCTGCCGGCCACGCGCACATCGATTTTGAAAGCGCGGTGAAGGATTGGCCCTCAGATCTACAAGGGAAAAAGCCGGCGGGCGCCGCCCACACGCCCTGGGAAGTCCTGGAGCATATGCGCATCGCCCAGTGGGACATCCTGGAGTTCACGCGCAACCCCAAACACGTTTCGCCCGAATTTCCCGCCGGCTACTGGCCGAAAACGCCAGCCCCTCCCGACGGCAAAGCCTGGAGCAAAAGCCTCGCAGCATTTCGCGCTGACCTGCAAGGCATGATCAAAATCGTCCAAAACAAATCCACCGATTTCTTCACCCCGCTGCCCCATGGCGACGGCCAAACGGTTCTTCGCGAAGTCCTGCTCGTCGCCGACCACAACGCCTACCACCTCGGCGAGCTACTCCTCCTCCGCCGCCAACTCGGCGCCTGGAAATAACACCGGGCAGTATTGCCCTGCTTACCGCACACCAATCGCAGGTGCGCCGCATCGCAAAGTGTCCTAAACTAGATGTGTCCCCACCTGTGGGCGTGTAGCTCAGCTGGGAGAGCACCTGCTTTGCAAGCAGGGGGTCACCGGTTCGAACCCGGTCACGTCCACCAACTTAATCCCCGCTCTTTCCTCAACCAATTGCGATTTCGCCGCGCATTGCTTACCAGCAACCGTTTGGACTTTCGGAACTTCTCCTTGCGCGAAAACACAAATCCGCAGGAGTCTCCCAGCGACTCCCGTGGTTTCGCCGACGACTGCCGGATGGTGATTCCCCGGGGCGGAATTATTTCGCCTGAAGCGACTTTATATAATCGACCAGATTCTGAATTCGCAGGTTTGTCTTGACCGGGTCATTCTGATCCAGCGCGTGCAACAATGTGCCCCAAACGGGCATGTCGCTCGAGCCGTGTGCCGGCGCCTTCGCTCCAAACTCCAGGATCGAACGCACGTGGTCCGTCGGGAACTTCCCGTCATTCTTCTTCGCAAGCTGCGTCAGGTCCGTCGGCGCGGCCTTCATTTCGCTGGCGGCAGGGCCATCCCCTTTGCCCGAGGGCCCGTGGCATGCGGCGCAATAACTCGTGAACATAGCCTTGCCCGAGCTTGGATCGGACTGCTGGACGGCGGTCTTCTTGATCACCTTATCTTGCGCGAAGGTGATGTTCGCGCTTCCAGCGGTCAAAAGAACGCCGGCGACGATCAGGCTCCCAAGGAAAGAGAGCTTCGAGAGAGAGCTTTGTTTAAAAATGAGCATAATTCACCTCGCTAAGGAAATACGCCGAACAGAACCAGGGTGCGGTGACACGCGTCACAATGCTCGCGGGTGATAACCGCAACTCTATTTCAGGGGCCTCAGCCTAGCAGATGAAGTTCAGGGTGCAGCGGCAGCTTCGTCAACCGAATCTTCGTGGCGTCAAAGAAGGCATTCCCGATCGCCGGCGCGATGGCCATGATCGGCGTTTCCCCGGCCCCGGCGGAGGGAATGTCCTTGCGGTCCAGCAGAATCGCCTCGATCTCCGGCACATCCTTAAATCGCGGCACGCGATAGCTGGAAAAATGCGAGTTCGAGATCCGCCCCTTCTCAAACTGGATGGACTCGAAGAGCGCTCCCCCCAGCCCCTGAATCATCGCTCCGACCACCTGGTTGCGCAGCCCATCCGGATTCACAATCGCCCCGCATTCAAAAACTTCCACCAGTTTCTTCACGGTAACGGAATTCTTCGCACGGTCCACGAAGATCTCCGCAAACGTGGCCACGTAGCTGCCCTTTTCGTATCCGGCAGCCACGCCGAACCCCTGTCCCTCCGCGCTTTTCTTCCGCGGCCAGCCAAAAGCCTTCGCCCCGCTTTCCAGCACCGCACGCATACGCGGGTCGGTAAGATTTTTCAGCCGGAATTCGAGTGGATCCAGGCCCGCCGCATTGGCCAGCGAATCCATGTGCGTCTCCCGCGCAAAATGATTTGCCGTCGCCGCCAGTCCCCGGTAAGAACCGCTGCGCAGCACCAGCGGCACCTGGTGGTACTCGGTAACCTGGTTCGCCACCGCGTACGGCGTAGCAATCCCCGACGTCCCGGAGTGATAGTTGTGAAATTCCCACGCTGTCAGTTTCCCATCCGCTGCAATCCCGCTCTTTACGTCAATCACTCCCGCCGGCCGGAAATACGCCCAGGTGAACTCCTCTTCGCGTGTCCACACGAGTTTCACCGGCCGTCCGTTGGATGCCCGCGCCAGACGCCCTGCTTCCAGTCCCGCATCGCTCGTGTGCTTACCGCCATAAGCGGAACCCGTATCCGGCACAATCACCCGCACATTTCTTTCCGGCACATGAAAAATGTCCGCCAGGTCGTCGCGAACGGCAAACGGCCGCTGCGTTCCCATCCAAACCGTCAGCTTGCCGTTTGTCCACTGGGCTACGGCGGCGCGCGGCTCCAGCGGCGCATGCGCGATGTACGCCACCGCATAACTCGCATCCAGCTTGTGCGCCGCGGCTGCAAGGCCGTCTTCCATCGAGCCTTTCGCTTGCCGGAAACGAGGCTCGTTCGAGGGCTGCGCATTCTTCTTCAGGTACGAAAAAATCTCCGCATCGGAAATCTGCGGCACTTCTTTCCATTCCACGCGAAGCCCGGCCAGCGCAGCTTCCGCCCTGGCCACGGTGGGAGCGGCGGCGCCCACAAAATCCCCGTCGCGCACCAGCACCACGTCACTCCACTCTTTCACCACCGAATTGTCGTAAGAAATCAATGTCGCCCCAAATGAGGGCGGCCGCAGGATCTTGCCGTATAGCATCCCTTCCGGCCGCAGGTCGGTCGTGTACCGATGCCCCCCGGTGACGAATTCGCGCGCATCCGCCTTCGGAATCGGCTTCCCCGCGATGGTCCATTGCGAAGTCGGCTTGATTGCATCTTCCACCAGAGGTATTTGCGCGCCGATGTCTTCCCGTGCCAATTCCGCATAGTTCAGCGATTTTCCCGAAACCGGATCCGACACCTTCCCATCGCCCGCCACCAGCTTTTCCGCCGGCACGTTCCATTGTTTCGCCGCCTTCGCCACCAGCAGCTCGCGCGCCGCCGCCGCCACTTTCCGCAATTGCGGCGTAATTGTCGGCGTCGTCCTGCTGCCAAACGTGCCCGCGTCAAACGGGGTCAGGGCCGTGTCTGCCAGTACCATCCGCACGCTCGCAAAGGCAACGCCCAGTTCATCCGCGATTGTTTGCGCCAGCGACGTGCGCACGTTCTGCCCGATCTCCGCTTTCCCGGCAAACCCAGTGACGGTTCCGTCTTCCCCAATGTGCAGCCACGCCCCGATTTCCTTCGGCAATTCTTCATTATGAAAACCCCGCGGCCCGGGCGCGGTTTCCTGTACCGCGGAAACATCCTTGGCCACTGCGAACACGGCCAATCCCGCGCCAAAAATCCTGAAGAAATCACGCCGCCCCAGCGCGAACTGGTGCATCGGTAACGCCCGGAATTCGTAACGCTCCGGCTCCAGCAGGAATGTTTCTTCGCGCTTGCTCATTTCGAGCGCCCCTGTATGGCCTTTGCTGCCCGCTCCACCGCCTCGATAATCCGCGGATGCGTCCCGCAGCGGCAGATATTTCCCTGCAGCGATTGCACAATCTGTTCCGCGCTCGGATGCGGGTTCGATTGCACCAGCGAAACGCTGCTCATTATCATTCCCGAAGTGCAGTACGCGCACTGAAACGCGCCCGCATCCAGAAAGGCCTGCTGCACCGGATGCAATGCGCCATTTTTTTCCAGCCCCTCAATTGTCGTAATTGGTTTCGAGACCGCGGCGCTTACCGGGATCTGGCACGACCGCCGCGCCGTCCCTGCAAGCAAAACTGTGCATGCCCCGCACATTCCCTCGCCGCAGCCGTATTTCGTGCCGGTTAATCCCAGCTCATCTCGCAATACATAAAGAAGCGGCGTATCCGGCGGATAATGAACCGAATATTTCTCCCCATTGATTTCCAGTTCCAAGCCGATAGCCATACCAGTCCCCTTCGATACCGCGCGGCGCGATTAGTGCTTGTGGCAGGTGTCGCACGAAGCTTTCGCGTGATTCATCTCGTGGCAGTTCAGGCAGCTGTACATGGTCGTCACGCTGGTCACCTCGGACATGGTGGCCATTTCCGCCACCGCTCCGTGGCATGTCTCACATTTTACTCCTGCGGCCAGGTGCGGGCGATGGGACCACGCAATTCCCGGCAGGACCTTATAAACGCGCACCCAGGGGATCGGCTCTTTCGAACTCGCATACGTTGCCAGCTTCTGAATCGCCGGCTTGTCCTTCGCAATCGTCGCGTGGCACTGCATGCACGTCGCCGTCTCCGGGAAAGTCATCAGCTTTCCCGGCTCCGGATTTGTGTGGCACTTCGCGCACGGCAGGCTGAACGCCAGATGCTGCTTGTGGCTGTAGGGAATTGGCTGCTCCGGCGCCGGGTGCGGGCTCGGATTATCCGGCACCATTTTCTTCGCCGTTTTCTGGCCGCTCGCCAGTCCGCCCAGGCAAAGAAGGATAGCCAGCGCTTGCACCGCGACCCTTAGGGTTCTGTTCCCCGCGCTCCGCATCATCGCTTCTCCTCGCACCAAAATAAAATCAGAAAAGTTCTAACCGCCTCACGCCTTCTTGCCCACAACTTCCTCAATTGAAGTCCCAAAATCCTTCAGCATCACCGTCGCTGCGTTTCTTCCCGGTCCTCCCGTAACGGATCCGCCCGGATGCGTCGTCGCGCCGGTCTGATACAAACCCGGAATCGGCATTCGATGCTGAGCCCACCCGGCCATCGGCCGCAGTGGCCCGGTCTGCGCCGCGCTTTGCGCCCCTGCGTGCGCGCTGCCGTGCCAGAAATGCGGATTCATCCGTTCCAGGTCCAGCGGGCTCTCCACAAATCGCGCCAGGATCTTGTCCTCCGTCAAATTCGGCGCAAACCGCCGCAAATATTTCAGGTTGGCGTCACTCACGTCATTTTTGATCTTGTCCCAGTGCTCCGGCCCTTCTTTAAGCATGTACGGCTGCCAGCCAAGCACTTTCAACGTGTGCATCCCCTTCGGCGCGCGCGTCGGATCTGCAATGCTGCAGCAGATCACCTGCAGCGGCGGCTCTTCCAGGTTCACCACCCCGCGTGTATCGTCATATCCAAACCGCAGCGCCCGGTAGGGCGACGCCAGAATCCCCGATTCCACCGGCGAAAGCGTCCCGCCATCCACTTTGTAAATCGGCGGCTCGCTCGTGGCGTAGTGCGTCACGAACATCGCATTTTCCGCTTGCCAAGTTTCCACGCCGTACAGAAAATCTTCGCCCCACAATTCCTTCGGCGCCATGTCCACCAGGTGTTTGATGTGGATCGTCGAAACCACCGCCTTCGAAGCGCGATACGCGCTGCCGTCGCTGCACTCCACGCCCGTGCATTTTCCGCTCTCGACAATCAGGCTTTTCACCCACTTGTTCACCAGGATCGTTCCGCCGTGCGCTTCGATGAATCGCCCCAGCGCCTCCGTCAGCGCTCCCGACCCGCCCTTGGGCAAAGGCCGCCCACTATGCTGTTGCCGCGGCGCGCCGTAAGCCAGCCGCCCGGTCACCGGTGCATCCGGCGGTTCCGCTGCCAGGTGCGACATGTACAACATAAATGTCCGGCAACGATCATCTTCGAATGTGTCGTGAATCACGTCCCACGCCGACATCGCCAGCCGCCGCTGCCACAATTTTCCGTGCGGCACCTGCGCCAGTTGATCGTTCAGCGGCTTCCCAAATCCAATCGGCGTGAACGATCCTGCCGCAATGATCGGGCGAATCGCGTCCAGGTCCGCCAGCATCTTCCGGTAAGCGGCCGCATCCTTTTTGGAAAACTTCGCAAACTCCGCGCACGTGCGATCCACATCCCGCCATTGGGTGATGTAACTCCCATCGGGAAACGGCACGTGAAACATGGGGTCCGGATCGATGTACTCCAGTCCGTACTCCCCCAGTTTCAACTCGTCATTCTTGATCAGAGGGTTGTCTTGAATAAAAACGTGCGCGGTCGAGCAGCAATCGTCATGAAAACCTTTCAGCGTCAGCTCCGCCGTCTTCACCCCGCCGCCGATCTTCGGCCGCCCCTCCAGCACCAAACAGCGATAGCCTGCCTTCGCCAGATACGCCGCCGTAATCAGGCTGTTGTGCCCCGCGCCCGCTACAACGATGTCGTAGCGATCCGATGGAGCCGCCACCTGCTGAAGCGCCATATGCTTCACAGCCAGCGGCGCAATTGCCGCACCCTTCACAAACCGACGCCGCGTAAACTTCGTCATTCCCTCTCCCCGTAGCAGCCACCTTTAGGCGGCCCAATCCTCATATTCTTGTCTCTACGCTTTGGACTTCACCACCGCTTCCAGGCTCGATCCAAAATCCTTCAACATTACCGCCGCCGCATTTCGACCCGGCCCGCCCGAAACCGATCCACCCGGATATGTGGTTGCCCCCGTCTGGTACAAGCCGGCGATGGGCATCCGGTGCTGCGCCCAACCCGGAACCGGCCGCAATCCGCCCGATTGCGCCGCATTCTGCGCCCCGCCGTGGCAGGTGCCATGCCAATTGTGGGCGTTCATCCGCTCCAGGTCGAGAGGACTTTCTACAATCCGCGCCAGAATCTTGTCGTCCGTCAGGTTGGGTGCAAACCTTCTCAGATACTTCAAATTCGCGTCGGAAACTTCGTCCTTGATCTTGTCCCAGTGCTCCGGCCCTTCCTTCAATTCGTAGGGCTGGTTGCCGATCACTTTAATCGTGTGCATTCCCGCCGGCGCGCGAGAAGGATCCGCCACCGTGCTGCACACAATCAGCAGTGGAGGATCTTCCACCTTCACATTCTGCATTGCAAAATCATACGAAACGCGCAACCCGCGCTCCGGCGTCGCCATCGTTCCCGCCGCCACGGGCGAAATTGTGCCTCCGCTGACAGCGAATTTCGGCGGCTCCGTTGTCGCATAATGCGTCGCAAAAAGCGTAATCCCCGCCTTCCACGTCTCGACCCCGGAAAGAAAATCCTCTCCAAACGCCTCCTTCGGCGCCATGTCCACCAGGTGCTTGATATGGATCGTCGAAAGCACCGCCTTTTCGGCCTTGTACGAACTCCCGTCGCTGCACTCCACGCCCGTGCATTTTCCGCTCTCGACGATCAACCGCGCGATCGTTTTGTTCGTCAGTATTGTTCCGCCGTGCGCCTCAATCAACCGCGCCAGCGCCTGTGTCAGGGTTCCAGAGCCACCCTTCGGCGTCGTCCAACTCCACCGCTGCCGCCCCGCGCAAATCGCATAAGCCAGCCGCCCGGTTGCCGCCGCTTCGGGTGGCTCCACGGTCTGATACGCCATCCAAACCATAAACGCCCGGCAATGCTCGTCTTCGAAATTGTCACGAATAATTTCCCACGCGGACATCGCCAGCCGCCGCTGCCAGATCTTGCCCTTTGGATGTTCCGCCAGCCGCTCGTTCAGCGGCTTTCCAAATCCCACCGGGGTGTACGAGGTTGCCGCGAAAAGCGGCTTCATTTCCTCATACTCAGCCATCATTCTTCGATACGCCGCCGCGTCCTTCCTTGAAAACTTGGCGAACTCTTCGCAGGTGCGCTCCATGTCGCGCCATTGCGTGATGTAGCTTCCATCGGGGAAGGGAAGATGAACGACGGGATCCGGGAAGAGGTATTCCAGCCCGTACTGCCCCAGGCCCAGTTCGTCCTCGCGTAGGATCGGGCTGTCCTGAATCAAGACGTGCGCCGAAGAGCAGACGTCGTGCTTGAATCCACGCAAAGTAAGTTGCGTCGTCTTCACGCCGCCGCCGACCAGCGCACGGCTCTCCAGCACCAGGCACCGGTACCCGGCCTTCGCCAGATAAGCCGCCGCGATCAGGCTGTTGTGTCCCGCTCCCGCAACGACAATGTCGAATTGGTCCGGCATCAGCTCGCGTTTCTCCGGCCCTCAGCCGGAGTCTGTCTGAACCCGCAACCAAATCCTGTTGTTCAGACAGGCCAAGGGATGGAATCAAGAACTCGACAAAATCAACCAATTGGTCTGGTTACTGTGCCACCATACATTATCCTGGTCAAGCATTTCTTCGTTGTAACCCATTTAAAATTATGATATTCCTCCACTGCCGCCCCACGCGGTTTGGCGGTTAGACCACTTCCATCTCCAGCTTCGGAGGTCCTTCATGCGTCCGGTTTCCCGCTACCTTATCCTCTCCTCCCTGCTCCTGCTGACGATCGCCCACTTACTGACCACACTGGCTAGCGCCACGCCAGAAAATGATGCCCTCGCCGCTGACCATTCTCTCGCCACTGCCATTGCCAAAGCCGACCAGGTCGGCTTCGCCAAATTGCTGGACCCTGAATTTACGTGGACCGACCGCACCGGCAAGACCCGCTCGAAAGTGGAGATCCTTCCATTGCTCGCCTCCCTGGCGGTGGACTCGGACGCCGGCATAAAAGTCATCGACGCCGGTCAGATCGTCCTGATTCACGGCAGCCACCGCATCCCTGCGCAAAACGCAGCCGTGCGATTTCTGCGCGTGTGGGTCAAGCGTCCGCAAGCCTGGCAGTTGCTCCTATACCAGGAAACCAACAAAGCGGAAAAGAATCCCGAAAAGCGCAGCGGCTTCGGTGCCCCAAGCAACGGTCAACCTGTCGCCTGCGAAAATCCCTGCAAGACGGTCCCCTATAAGCCGGACACCGCCGCGGAGCAGGAAGTAGTCTCCATGTGGCAAGCCGTCGAAGGCACCGTGTTGACCAACGATGTCGAAGCCTGGACTCCCAACTTCACCGACGATTTTATTTTCGTCACGCCCGACGGCGGCTCCCCGCTCAATAAAACCGATCGCATAAACATGATCACCGAACTTCGCCGCACTAACACCACATTAATCCCCGCCGAAGTAACATCAATGAAAGTCTGGGTGCTCGGTGACGCTGCCGTCATGCGCTCCGAGCACAAGCCGCTCCATGGCAAAGTTCTCCACGTAACCCGGCTCTTCGAAAAAAACAGCGGCCACTGGCAAATCGCCTTCGGCCAGCAAACCTGGATCGAATAATTTTTGGAGTGCGAGAGCTCTGCTCCCGCTTTTATTATCGCGCCGCGTCTGACTACTGACTACTGACTACCGACCACTTCTTCAATCGAAGTCCCAAAATCCTTCAGCATCACCGCCGCCGCATTCCTCCCCGGCCCGCCGGTTACCGATCCCCCCGGATGCGTTGTCGCCCCCGTCTGGTACAACCCCGGAATCGGCATCCGGTGCTGCGCATATCCGGGCATCGGCCGCATCGCCCCCGACTGCGCCGGTCCCGAGCCTCCTGCATGACAACTCCCGTGCCAGTTGTGAGGATTCATCCGCTCCAAATCAAGCGGACTCTCAATCGTCTGCGCCAGAATCTTTTCTTCCGTCAAATTCGGCGAGAACTTCCGCAGAAAGTCCAAGTTGGCATCGGAAACCTGCCGCCGGATCGCATCCCAATGCTCCGGCCCTTCCCTCAATTGGTAAGGCTGGTAAGCCACCACCTTGACCGTATGCATCCCCGCAGGCGCCCGCGATGGATCCGCCACGCTGCAGCAGATCACGTGCAGCGATGGATTCTCCGTGTTCACTGAGCCCGACCTATAGTCCACGCTCATCCGCATCGCCCGCTCGGAATTGATCATGAACCCCGAATGCACCGGAGAAAGCGCGCCTCCTGCAGTCGCGTACTTGGGCGGCTCCATCGTCGCATAGTTCGTCGCGAACAGGGTCAGCCCCGCTTCCCACGTCTCCACTCCATCCAGAAAATCCTCGCCCCACAATTCTTTCGGCGCCATATCCACCAGATGCTTGATGTGTACCGTAGAGACCACGGCCTTCTCGGCGCGATACGACGTGCCGTCGCCGCACTCCACGCCCACGCATTTTCCATTTTCAATCATCAGCGCACTGATCCACTTGTTCGTAAGAAGGGTTCCCTGGTGCGCTTCAATAAACCGTGCCAGGGCCACCGTCAGCGCTCCCGATCCGCCCTTCGGCAGCGGCCGGCTCTCTCTCTGTTGGTGTAATGGAATATACGCGGCCCGCGCCGTGGCGGGATCCAACACCGGCTGCAGCGAGTAAGGGCATCCCATCATGAACGCCCGGCAATGGTCGTCCTCAAATGTCTCCTTCAAAATCTCCCACGCCGACATTGCCAACCGCCGCTGCCAGATTTTTCCCTGGGGATGCGCGGCAAGCAGTTCGTTCAAAGGCTTTCCGAACCCGACCGGCGAAAACGTCACCGCATTCAGCAGCGGCTTCACCGTTTCATACTCCGTGATCATACGCCGGTAAGCCTCGCCGTCTTTTTTCGAGAATTTCGCGAATTCCGCGCAGGTACGATCCAGATCGCGCCACTGCGTCAGATAACTGCCGTCGGGGAACGGCATGTGAAACACAGGGTCGGGATATATGTATTCCAATCCGTAGTCGCCGAGCTTCAGCTCATCATTGCGAATCAGTGGATTACCATGAATTCCGTTGTGCGCGGAAGAGCATACATCGTGCACAAAGCCTTCGAGCGTCAAATGAGCCGACTTCACTCCGCCGCCGACAATCGGCCGTCCCTCCAGCACCAGGCACCGGTACCCAGCCTTCGCCAGATACGCCGCCGTAATCAGGCTGTTGTGCCCGGCCCCAGCAACAACAATGTCGTAGCGTTCCGCCATCAAGCCCCGTAGCATCCACCTTCAGGTGGACCAGTTCACTCCCCCGCCAAATTCTTCTGCAACGTCGCGCCGTCTATCTCTTTTTCCCACCGCGCCACCACCACCGTCGCCACGCCATTCCCAATCATGTTCACCGTCGCCCGGCACATGCTCATGAACCGGTCAATCCCCAGAATCAACGCCATCCCCGCCACCGGAATCGTCGGAATCACCATCAGTGTTCCCACCAGCGCGATGAATGAAGCCCCCTGCACGCCGCTCGCACCCTTCGACGTCAAAATCGCTACTGCCAAAATCGTCAACTGCTGCGTCAACGTCAGGTGCGTCCCCGTAGCCTGTGCCACAAACAACGCCGCCAGCGTCATATACAGGCTGGTGCCATCCGTGTTGAATGTGTAGCCCGTCGGCACAATCAACCCCACCAGCGCCTTCGAACATCCCAATTTCTCCAGCTTGGCCATCAGCGTCGGCATCGCCGGCTCCGACGAACTGATCGCCAGCACCAGCACAACCTCTTCCTTGATGTATCGCAAAAACTTCAGAATGCTGAATCCGCATGCGCTGCAAATCAACCCCAGCACCAGCAGCACAAACAGCAGGGAAGTCAGGTAGAACACAGCGATCAGTTTCACCAACGGCCCAAGCGACGACAATCCGAATTTTCCCACCGTAAACGCCATCGCTCCGAACGCGCCCAGCGGCGCCAGCTTCATCACAATGTTTACGATGCCGAACACCGCATGCGTCAGCGCCTCGAACAGTTCCATCAGCGGCTTGCCCCGCGCCCCCATCGCCGAAACCGCAAATCCAAACAAGATCGAAATCAGCAGCACCTGCAGGATGTCGCCCTTCGCAAACGCGTCCAACACCGTGCTCGGAATAATGTGCAGCACAAAATCCGAAACGCTTTGCGCCTTTGCCTGCCCGGCATAGTCCGCCACCGCTTTCGCGTCCAGCGTCGCCGGATTCACGTTGAACCCGGCTCCCGGTTGCACAAAATTTCCCACGCCTAACCCGATAATCAGACCCAGCGTGGACACCACTTCAAAATAAATCAGCGCCTTCCCGCCGACGCGGCCCACCTTCTTCATGTCTTCCATGCCCGCGATGCCCGTCACCACCGTGCAGAAAATAATCAGCGTGATGATCATCGTGATCAGCCGGATGAACCCGTCGCCCAGCGGCTTCATGGCCATCGCCGTCCCCGGACGCAGATATCCCAGCGCCACGGCAGCCGCCACGGCGAAAAGTACTTGTGCAGTTGGATTCAGGTAGAGAGGTTTCTTCTTACGGGTAGGCGTGGTCATAGTTGGAGCCGCGAACGCGTCGTTGATGGCAATCTACACCTCTCTTAGAGAGATCCTTGCAGAAAGTGCCTTACAACCACTTCTCCGGCTCGCGAATCGCGCCCGTCAATTCGCCAAGAAATTCCGCCGCCCGCGCGCCATCCACCACGCGGTGATCGCTCGAAAGCGTCATCGTCATCATCGGCCGGATGCCTGGCTTCCCATCCACCGGCACCACGGTGTCCGCGATCGCCCCTACCGCCAGAATCGCGCACTGCGGCGGTGTGATGATTGCCGTAAACGCGTCCACCTTGTACATCCCTAAATTGCTCAGCGTGAAGGTTCCGCCGCTGATGTCCGCGGGCCGCAACCGTCCGGCCCGAGCGCGTTCCGTCAACTCACGCCGCAAAACGGAAAGCGAGGCAATCGGCTCTTTATTTGCCCGCGGAATCACCGCACCCACCACGCCGTCTTTCACCGCCATCGCCACGCTGATATTGATCTCCGGATTCAACCGAACGCCATCTCCCACCCAGCTCGCATTCATCCGCGGATGCTTCTCCAGCACCCGCGCAATCAGCTTGATCAGCAAATCCGTAATCGTGGGCGCCGTTCCCGCCGCGTTCCCCGCGCTCAGTTTCTTCTGCGCATCCATCAACGCGCCGCAATCCACGCTCTGCGCCAGAAAAAAATGCGGCACGCTCGTCCAGCTCTGCGTCGTCCGCTCCGCCATCAACCGCGCCAACTGACTCAGCGGCTCGGTTGCAACAGTTGCCGCTGCCGCCGTCGCCGGTGCAGCAGCACCCTTCGCATTCGCCGCAGCCTGCACATCCTCCGATGTAATCGTTCCGTCCGGCCCGGTGCCTTGAATCGCCCCGGCATCTACCCCAAGTTCCTTAGCCAATCGCCGTGCCTTCGGCGAAATCTGAGCAGCCGTGGCCGCAGCAGCCGCTGGTCTAACTTGTGCCGGAACCGCGGACGCAGTCTGTGCGGCACTCGTCGCCCGCGCAGCAGGCGCAGCCGTCGCCGCCTTCACCGGCGGTTTCTCTCCCGGCGCCACCAGCCATGCGATCGTTTCTCCAACCGGAATCACCGCACCCACATCCGCCGTGATCCCCGCCAGAATTCCGTCGCCCGGTGCTTCCACTTCCACCACCGCTTTGTCCGTTTCAATTTCCAGCAAAGGCTCGCCCTTCGCGACGCTTTCGCCTTCTTTCTTGCGCCATGCCAACAGTTTTCCGTTTTCCTGCGCCATCTCCAACGCAGGCATCACCACGCTAATCGCCATAGTTTTCCTGTAAGCCGGGATTCACCGCGTCAATCCGTGGCCGCCACTCCTTCTCTCTTCGCGCCTGCCACCATCTCCTTCACATGCGTGCTGGGAGCCGCCTCGTTTTCACGCGTCGTCGAAAGCGGTCCGTCCACCGTAAAATAATGCGCGCCCGCCACCATCAACTTCTCCGCCGGGAACCGCGTAATTACTTCATGGCCCGTCTCTGTCACGACGATCTCTTCTTCGATGCGCGCCGCACTCCATCCATCCTTCGAGGGCCAGAATGTTTCTAGTGCAAACACCATCCCCGGCTTGATCTCGTGCGAATGCTCCAGCGAAACCATCCGGCTGATCACTGGCTTCTCCCAGATCGCCAGTCCGATTCCGTGGCCAAACTGCAGCGCAAACGCCGCCTCTTCATCCGGGAATCCAAACTCCTCCGCCTTTGGCCACACCGACGCGATCTCCGCCGTCGTCCGCCCCGGCCGTACCAGTTCAATTGCCGCGTCCAGATAATCACGGCACCGCTTGTACGCATCAATCATCGCGTGCGAAGCGTACCCAATCGAAAAGCACCGGTAGTAGCAAGTGCGATAGCCCATGTATGAATGCAAAATGTCGTAGTAAACCGGATCGCCCGGCCGCAGCACGCGATCGCTGAACACATGCGGGTGCGGGTTGCAGCGCTCGCCGGAAATCGCGTTCACCGCCTCCACATACTCCGAGCCCAGGTCGTACAGCACCTTGCTCGCCAGCCCCACCGCCTGGTTTTCGCTCATCCCCGGCTTCATCGCGCGATACAGTTCGTCGTAAGCCGCGTCCACCATCATCGCCGAATGATTCAGTAGAGAAATCTCATCCTGTGTTTTGATTACCCGCGCGTCGGACATCAACTGCTGCCCGTCCACAATCTTGATGCCCTCTTTTTGCAGCGCAAACAGAATCGGCGGCTCCACAACGTCGATTCCCAACGGCTCATTCAGCAGCCCGTGTTTCTCCAGTTCCCGCTTGATTTTCTTCGCCACATTTTCCGCGCGCCCCATCTCCGGCGACATCGCCCCGCGTAACAGCGGAATCCCCGGCCTCGACCGCTCCCCCAGCCACGGGCAGTTCTGCTGATGATGCCGCGCCGCAGAACCGAAATCCCACAAAATCGGCTCGCCGTTCTGCGGCAACAGGCAGAAGCGGCTGATCTTGTCCTGCGCCCAGGTGCCGATGTGCGTCGCCGTGATATACCGCACGTTGTTCATGTCGAAGCACAGCAGCGCGCCCATTTCGGATTTCGCCAGCAGCGCCTTCGCTCGCTCCAGCCGCTCCTTGCGCAAGCGGTCAAAATCGATGCGGTTTTCCCAATCCACCGCCATCGGGCCGTATGTCTTCAGTGCCACGCTACGCCTCCCGTTTGAATCGTTTCAGGCTTTTCCGCAAAGTTTGCGCGCCGCTTCAAATACCGTCTGTTCCGTCGGCACCGTAACGTCTTCCAGCGGCGGTGAAAAGGGAATCGGCACGTGCATCGCGCCCATCCGTTTCACCGGCGCCTCCAGATTGAAGAACGCGCCCTCGGCAATCACCGAAGCGATTTCTCCCGTCACCCCGTACCGTCCATAGCCTTCATCAATCACAATCGCCCGCGAAGTCTTCTTCGCCGATTCCACCAGCGTCTTCTCGTCCAGCGGCCACATCGTCCGCGGGTCGATAACTTCCGCGCTCAGGCCGATGCCCTCCAGCAGTTTCGCCGCTCCCAGCGCCACTTCCACCATGCTGCTCGTGGCCACAAGCGTGATGTTTTCGCCCTCGCGCTTCACATCGGCCACTCCAAACGGAATCGTGTACTCTTCCGCCGGCACCTCGCCCTTCTGCTTGTACATCATCTTGTCTTCAAAAAAGATTACCGGGTTGTCGTCGCGAATCGCCGTCTTCAGCAATCCTTTGGCATCGTACGGAGTCGAAGGCATCGCCACCTTTAGTCCGGGCACATGGCAAAGCCACGCGTGCAAAGATTGCGAGTGCTGCGCCGCCGACCGCCGTGTTGCTCCCAGCGTTGTTCGCAGCACCATCGGCACTTTCCACGTTCCGCCAGACATGTAATGAACCTTCGCCGCCTGGTTCACCAGCTGATCCATCGTCAGCGTCAAAAAATCCCCGAACATGATGTCCACAACCGGCCGCAAACCCGTCATCGCCGCGCCCACTCCCATTCCCGTAAATCCCGCCTCCGAAATCGGCGTGTCCAGCACCC
>DASYXF010000082.1:0-17533 GCA_035935335.1 Candidatus Acidiferrum sp. | reverse complement strand
CGCTGGATCGAGGAGTACAATCACGACCGGCCTCATCGCGGAGTCGGAAATCGCACCCCGCATGAGGCCTACTTGGCTTTCGCAGTTGTACCAAAAAACGAGGCCCTGACTGTCTAAATTAGCGGGGAGCACTACAAGGTCCACGCTTGCGTGAATCGCTCCCAATCCGGGACGAACCAGAAAGGTGACTCTTTTCAGCTTGCGAATGTAAATCTGCGGCCCCGCTGCGATGGTATAGGTGGTCGATTTGAAGGACACGTTGACATCATTAGGAGCCGGTGTAAGCCCTTGGGTTGCCAGGTTGAATGCCGCGAGCGTTGGTGCATAGGTGGTCGAAGTTCCGTTGATCGTGCCCCCGCCGCTGATGATCCCGGTTCCGGCGGCGCTAAAGTCCACCCCCAGGCCGAGCCACGGTTTCACAGTGACGCCGAAGTCAGTGTCGAACCCGCGTTGAGTAAGGCTCAACCCGGGGGCCGTCATGTAATCAAAACCAGTGTAGACCGTGTAGCGATTGATTCTTACGTCGTCCTGCGCCGCCGCCGGCATGCATACGAAGATCATCAGGCTGCAAACAAGCAGCAGTCGAATAACCGGAGAGCATGCGCGGAGGATGGTTGAAAGTCCTCTCATGTGACACCCCTTTAATTTTTTAGGTCCGATTAGAGCGATGGTCGCTTCCGCTGCTCCGTGGGCAAGGCTGCCGCGCGACTACAGGGAGGTAACCTGGTATTAAGCCTGAAAACTCACATACTTGCAGTGATGCCGGTCACCCCCCGCCGCACGAAATCGGCTCCACAGTCTCGGTGGATTTCCCGGCCCGTGCGTGCGAATCGATTGTTGACATCCAGGAAACAGATACATATACTCCCACCTATCGTTGCTCAACCGATTTACTAGCGGGTGTGGTGCAGCATCCGGATAAACAAGGAAGGCGAGGGAGTAGGTATGCGCTTTTCCAAATGTCCTTTTCGGGTGACTCTCAGTCTTCCATACGTGTTATTCCAATCAAATTTAGTTCTGGGGTCTGGCCGTTTTCCGGCATTCGATACGCCGAATCCAGTTTCATGCCGTAAGCAGTGGGGTCGAGTCGGGAATTTGGGACGTTCCCTTGATATCCATGAGGAGATTGACTATGCGACGCAAGATGCTTTTCCTGCTGGTTATGCTGCTCTTCGCTGTTTCCGCTCGCGCGCAATACCGCGCTTCGATCCAGGGAGTGGTGACCGACCCGCAAGGGGCCGTTGTCTCCGGAGCGACTCTGACGTTAACGAATCTGGACACCAACTTTGCGTTGAACGCCACGACCGACGATAACGGCGTTTACAATTTCGTCGCCCTTCCCCCCGGCAAGTTTTCCCTCACCGTTGAGAAGGCGGGCTTTAAGAAAAAGACGCTCGCGAATGTCGGCATCATCCCGGAACAAGCGAACGCTTTGAACATCCAGCTCGAAATAGGCGAGGTCACGCAAAGCATTACCGTCAGCGGCGATGCCACTCCCCTTATGGACACGCAGACCGCATCCATCAACGGGGTCGTTACCTCGAACCAGATTCAACACCTGCCATCCTTTGGGCGAGACGTGCTGAAACTCGCGCAGTTGGCACCCGGCCTGTCTTCCGATGGTGCGCAAGCTGGCGGAGGCGGCGGTTTCTACAACCTTCCTGGCACGCAGAGTGGACCGACACCGTCGGGTGGCTCCTCCGGGATCTTTAGGACCGAAAACCTGGTCCAAGGCTACTCCAATGGAACCCAGGCCGAGAACTCGGGCATTTCGATTGACGGCATCAGCACTACCAGTGCCGTTTGGGGCGGTTCAACGATTATCACGCCGTCCGAAGACTCCGTTGACAACTTAAAGATTGTCACGAACAGTTACGACGCCGAGGATGGGCGTTTCACCGGTGCGCAGGTTCAGGTGACGTCCAAGCAAGGCACCAACGACTTTCACGGAAGTCTCTTTCTCACGTCGCATCAGCCTGGGTTGAATGCCTACCAGAGGTTTAATGGCCAAGGAAACCCGGTGACGAAAGATAATAACAAGTTCGAACAGTTCGGAGGCAGTGTCGGCGGGCCGATCTTGAAGAATAAACTCTTCTTCTTTTTCAATTACGAAACCGTTCGCGAACCAACCTCCAATATACAGGGCAACGGCTGGTACGAAACCCCGGCGTTTGATGCGTTGGCGCCTTCGGGAAGCATCGCGGCGAAATATCTTTCTTTCCCCGGCAACGGCGTAATCGGTACGCTCAATCCCAATGCTACGTGCGCAACTGCCGGCTTGATCGATGCCGCACACGCCACTGCCGCGAATCCCGCGAATTGCGCCGAGGTCTCTGGTGGGCTGAATGTTGGCACGCCCCTAACCACAGGCCTGGGTAAACAGGATCTAGGCTGGACCGACAACACGCATCCGGGTTGCGGAGGAGCCGGCACGGGTTGCGGAACGGCTGGCAGCCCCTTGGGTACTACGGCCGACATAGCGAACTACTTGACCATCAACCCCACCAAATTTACGGCTGAGCAATATAATGGCCGCTTGGACTACAACGCCACCCAGAAGGACCGCATTGGGTTTGCCATCTATTGGGTTCCTCAAAGTACGGATAACTTCAACGGAAATCGCGCCTACGATATTTTCCATCACTCCCAGATCAACGAAGCCCTCTCGGCCATTTGGGACCACACCTTTTCGCCCACACTCTTGAACGAATTCCGCGTGAATGCCGCCGGTTGGCGGTGGAACGAAGTCAGCGACAACCCTCAGTCTCCGGTAGGATTTCCCACGGATCGTTTTGAAACGACCGGCAACATTAACTTGGCTAACTTTGGCCCGAACGTCGGCAGCGAATTGAACCAGTGGACATACACCTACAAGGACGTGGCCACCAAGATTTACGGACGCCACACCATTAAATTTGGTGGTGAACTCACGCGGCTTTTTTATTTACAAGAATGCGCCGGTTGCGGTGTACCCAATTATGCCTTCTTCAACATCTGGGACTTCCTGAACGATGCGCCGCATAGCGAAGGCGGAAGCTTCAATCCTGTTACGGGGTTTCCCACGACATTTCGCCAGGATGACCGCGAATCGCTCTGGGGCTTGTTTATTCAAGATGATTTCAAGCTCCGCAGGAATCTGACTATTAACCTCGGTCTGCGCTGGTCCTATTTTGGGCCACTCTCCTCCAAAGAGGGCAATATGTTCAGAGCCATCCCGGGTAATGGCGCGGACCCTCTGACAGGCCCGAACTATCTGACGGGCCTGGTCGTTAGGCCGGGACATTCTTGGGACGCGCAGAAGGACAACTTTGGGCCACAGATCGGTGTTGCCTGGAGCCCGACCTCATTCTTCGGCCATGAATTTCATGACCGCTTGGTAATCCGTGGTGGTTACGGCCTCAACTACAACGGGGAAGAAATCGCTATTTCGGCCAGTATCTCCCAAAATCCCGGGTTGTTCACATTTCCGTCACTCAGCTATTCCAACCCCACGACGTGCAATTCATTTACATTGGCGAACAACTGCGGGATTACCTACGCTCTTTCGTCGAGTCCGAACGCGATCGGCGGTTATCCCGCGAACCCCAATACGGTTACGAGCTTTGGCGCGAACGGCCTGCCAACGACCGGCGCAGTGAACGTGCAAATCTTCCCCAACACCTTGCCTACAGCGCGCACCCATCACTGGTCTCTGGGCGCCGAATACGACCTGGGCCACGACTTCGTAGCCTCGCTCGGATATCAGGGCAGCTTGTCGCGTAATGCGTTCTTCCACGAGAACCCCCTGGCCGTCCCTGCGATCAATGGTTATGCATTCAACCCAAACGTTGGCGGTGGGGATTATTGGGGCGTCGGCGGCCGTGGCAACTACAACGCTATGCTCGCCGAACTGAAGCATCGGTTCTCGCATGAATTCCAGGCCGATGCGCAATTTACCTGGTCGAAGTGCATGGACACGAGCTCCGCGCCGTATTCGGAACAACCCTACCCGTATAACCTCGATTTAGATTACGGGCGCTGCGACTACAACGTTGGCAAGGCCTTCAAGCTCTTTGGCGTGTGGCAGCCGGTCTTCTTCCATCAGAGCAACAGTCTGCTCCACCACATTGCAGATGGCTGGTCGCTCAGCGGCATCTTCAACATCCACTCTGGATTCCCCTGGACCCCATTTGTCAACGTCAATGGCGGAAACACCTATTGCCAGCAATGCGGGTACGGGTCGCTCTTCCCCGCCGCATATTTGGGCGGCGCCGGCAGCAGCACCAGCATAGATAGCTTCAAAACTGTGGCGAACTCGAACTTTCCAAATGGCGGCACAGCATACTTTTTCCCGACCAGCTACTCTGCTGGTATTTTCTCTGGTGCCCTTCCTCCGGCGCCTGGCATCCACCGCAACTCGCTTAACATGCCCGGTTATAAAGATGTGGACCTGACGCTGGCCAAGTCTTTCGGCATACCGAAAGTACCCGTGCTCGGCGAAAACGCGAACATAGAAATGCGGATGGACGTCTACAACCTGTTCAACAACATGAACTTCAACGAAAACCAGATTTCGAACAACATTAGCAGCGGCAACTTCGGCACAATTACGGGTGCTCTCGCCGCACGTGTCGTCACGTTGGGGATCCGCTTCAGCTTCTAACAACCCTTTCCCGGAGGCGCTTTACCCCCGGCGCCTCCTTTTGCGCAAAACGGAAACCTGCCAACGAGTTCCCCGCACCCCGGGAAGCTGTCTCGTTGGCAGGTTTTTCGTTTCCGCTTGCGGCAGCGGCGTCTTATGTACTCTGGAATCCAACCTTTTGCATCGCGGCTTGCGCTTCGGGATTCTTCATGAACGTGTTCCACACCAGTCCGGTGCGATAATTTTCCGCCATCACCATCGTGATGCCCAGATCGATACCCAGCACGTCCGTGTCATACCAACCGGTCAGCGGATTAAAAGCGTCGACGTAACTGTAAAGTCCCCACGCCTTGGTTCCGTACGCGCCCCGGATCGTCCGCAACACGCGGAGGCAGTCCGTGGGCACAAAGGGCAGAGATCCGCCCGTGGCGCAGGACACAATGGTCCCGTCCAGCGGCCCTTGCGGCGGCGGACCACCCCAAGCCGTGTACCCCTTCGCGTAGTCTGACGCCGAAATCCCCCACAAGTCGTCCGAGTAATCGCTGAATTGCGATTTCAGCGACAAGCAAAACAGTTTGTGCGCCTTCGTCGCGGTAATCGAATTGTCGAAATAATTTGCATACGCATCTTTCTTGTTCCGGAAATCGAACCACGCATGCGAATACTGGTGCGTGAACAACGGGTCGTTGCCGGAAATGTACGTCAAGCCCTGATAGGTAATCGTCGGCCGCGTCCATGCGCTCCAACTGTCCGCCGAAACCGGATTGGTCGTCGACCCGATTCCCAGAAGATAGATCATCATCAGCTCGCAGTAATGCTCCCAGCGGGCCGCAAGAAATCCGGATTCCGGCGTCCAGCCCATCGAAAACGTTGGGCCGCCGTTCATCATCCACGGCCAATCCACCTGCGCATAAATCTTCGTTGCCAGGTCCTGGATCATTGCGTCCTGGAAATATTGCTTGGCGGTCAACACGCCGCACAGAAGCAGGGAGGTATCGATGGACGAAAGCTCGCATTGCGCCCAGCGCTGCCCCGTGTTCATGTCCACAAAGTGATAGTAGAAGCCGTGCACATTGGGCATCTGCTGGTACACGAACTGCAACGTGCTCCGAACGCGAGTAATAATGTCGGAAGTCTTTGCGTAACCCCGCGAATCGCCAATACACAGCGCCGTCAGCCCAAACCCGGTCGCGGCAATACTGGACATGGTGCGCGTGTCGTTGCCGTTCAGGAACGCGCGGTCCTTTATCTGGCCCGTCGCCGGATTCGTCTCGTTCCAGAAAAACTGGAACGAGCCGCGTTGCAGATCGTCCAGCAACTGCACGTCGGTCCCCTGAAACGGCGTGCCCCCGGGATTCGGTGATTTCGGCGAGCCACCGTTGCAACTCAACAGCGATGCAAACGGCGCCAGTGAAAGATACGCGCCGCACAACCGCATCCATTCTCTTCGACTCGGTTCAAGGTTTTTCACAACAGGTCATCCCTCTATTCAGCGATTTCCAACTCCGCCGGCAGCCCGCGAGAAGAATCCGGGCTGATCCAGATCTGGACGCGGCTTGGTTCCACCTTCAGATGATTCTGGATATCCCACAAAGAGAAAGCTTCCGCGCCAAGCGGAAAGCTCACCGTCTTGCTTTCGCCGGCCGCAAGTGAAATGCGTTTGAATCCCACGAGCTTCCGAACCGGCTCTTCCATGCTGGTGCCAATCAAGCGGACATAGACTTGGACGATCTCGTCCACCGCGCGGTTTCCCGTATTCTTCACGTTCGCGCTGGCCGTGGCGCGAGAAACGGTGTCCGCTGTGTCCTGCTGCAAATCCGCGTTCAACGTCCGCGCGCTCAAGTTGCCCAAATCCACCTTAGTCTGGGAATACTCAAGCGAAGAGTAAGTAAGCCCGAAGCCGAAAGGGAACTGCGGGCTGTTTTGCTCGTCGATGTACCGGGAAACGTATTTCTCCAGTGAATTTCTTGGCGGATGCGTTAGGTCATATCCCTCCGCCGGACGCCCCGTGTTCAGCGCATTGTAATAAACCGGGATCTGCCCCACGGTCCGCGGCCAGCTGACCACCAGCTTTCCGCTGGGCGCCACATCGCCGAAAAGCACGCGCACCAGCGCCGGACCGGCTTGGTCTCCGGGAAACCACGCCGCCACGATTGCCGGCACATGCTCGAAAGCCCACGGAAGCGTCAGCGGCCTCCCGCTGAACAGCAGCAGCACCACCGGTTTTCCCGTGGCGGCCACTTTTTCCAGCAATTCCTCTTGCCTTCCCGGCAAATTCAAATAGGCGCGAGAAGCTGCCTCTCCCGATTGCTCGCCTGCCTCCTCGCCCACGGCTACCAGCACCACATCCGCTTGTTGCGCCGTCTCAACCGCTTCCTGTATTTCCGTGTCACCCGCGGTCTGCAGCCCTCCGCCTTTTGCGTAACGCACTTTTCCCGGGCCGATTCTTTGCTCCAGCGCGGTTCTAAGCGTTACCACATCCTCTTGCCGCCCACGCCCTCCCCATGGCCCGAGCATATTTTGCGGGTTGTCCGCCATCGGCCCGATCAAAGCAATCGTTCCAGTTTCACCGGAGAGGGGCAAAACCGGCCGGATATCTGCCACGGAATTCTTCAAAAGGACGAAAGAGCGTTCGGCTGCCAGCCGTGTGGCTTCCAACCGTTCCTTGGGAATTGCCCCCCGCGGTTCTCGCGACTCGTCGGTGAAAGGATCTTCGAATAAACCCAATGCAAACTTAACTCGGAGCACATCGCGCACGGCTTCATCGAGCCTCGCTTGCGAAACTTTGCCGCTCCTCACCAGTTCGCCCAGGTTCTGGTGATAGGAATCGCTCACCATATCCATGTCCACGCCGGCGTTGATTGCTTTCTGCGCGGCAACAGCCTTGTCTCGCGCAATTCCGTGAAACACCAACTCGCCCACGGAGGTCCAATCGCTCACCGTCAACCCCTGAAACCCCCACTCTTTGCGCAAGATTTGCGTCAAGGTAAAAGGATCAGCGGTCGCGGGCAATCCGTTAAGCGTGTTGAACGAGCTCATCACGGAAACGCTGCCCTCGCCAATGGCCGCGTGGAAAGGCGGCAGATAAACTTCCCGTAAAGTGTGTTCGGAGATTTCCGCGGTGTTGTAGTCGCGCCCGCCCTCCGCCGCGCCATATCCGACAAAATGCTTCACGCACGCGGCGACACTCTCCTTATCGCTCAAATTTTTCCCCTGATACCCGCGGACGTATGCGCGCGCCAGCACACTGCCCAGGTACGGGTCTTCGCCTGCGCCTTCCACCATCCGGCCCCATCGCGGGTCCCGCGCAATGTCCACCATCGGAGAAAACACCCAGCGCACCCCGGCCGCCGCGGATTCCTGCGCCGCAATGCGTGCGTAATTCTCCACAATGGAAGGGTCCCAGGTTGACGCCAGTGCCAGCGGCACGGGAAACGTGGTCCGGTATCCGTGAATCACGTCCAAGCCGAAAAGCAGCGGAATGTGCAGGCGCGATTTTTCCACCGCCAGGTGCTGGTATTGATTCGCTGAGTGCACGCTGTCCAGATTGAAAAGAGAACCCACTTCTCCCCGGGCAATCATATTCGGATAATCGGGATTGCCGGTGCTCGGCCCCGTGGGCGCGCCAGAGGAATACTGCGCCAACTGCCCAACCTTTTCCTCCAGCGTCATTTGCTTCAAAAGTGCATCAACGCGCTTCTCGATGGTGGGATCTCTCAGCCCGGAAAGTTTGGCAACAGCGGGACGCCCGGCGCCTTTCTGTGCCTGGCCGCCGACCGGTTTGGAGAAACCAAAGGCCAAAATTACAGAGAGTATTCCTGCCGTGGCCAAAAGCTTCGAGCGGCGTTGATGTGAATTCCAAGGCATGGGAAGTGAATCCTCAACTGGGGAAAACATTGCGGTGAAATCAGTGGGCGTTCCTGCTGAAACCTGGGGCGCCGGTGCCAGAGCACTCTTCATTCTTGGCAATCTTCCGAAGGATTCCCGGGCAGGCTGCCATTTTTCTGGGCATCGAAAACAGGCCTCCAGCGGTGTCCTATTCTCAAAAGCGTGTCGGGCTGCCAGTCCGTAATCCGTCTGCTAAATCGATTTAGCATGTGGATTCTATCACAACTCCCGTTTCCCTTGACGCCCTTTTCACTCCGATTTTGCCCTCCATCCTGTTGTTCAGCGGCCCCCATTATGTCAGACTACCGCGCATCAAGCCCCATGGCCCGCTCTAAGAATCTGACCCCGGAAAGTCCTGTTGAGCCTGCTGGCGCCTCGATCAGCATGAAGGCCCTTGCGGAACACCTCGGCCTTTCGACGGCCACCATCTCCCTCGTAATCAACCGCTCGCCGGGTGCCAAGTCCATACCCCACGTCACTCAGGAGCGCATCTGGGCCGCCGCGCGCAAATTCAAATATCGCCCCAACCTTATGGCCCGTTCCCTCCGCCAGAAACGAAGTTTCACCATCGGTGTCATGGTTCCCGAAATCAGCGAGGGCTACTCGTCGATGGTTTTATCCGGCGTGGAAGACCATCTCTTTCAGGAAGGCTATTTTTATTTCGTCGTCAGCCACCGTCACCGAAAGGACCTTATCGAAGAATATCCTCATCTTCTCCGGCAGCGCGCGGCGGAGGGGATCATCGCCGTGGATACTGTCTACAGCGGCAATTGTGACATTCCCGCCGTCTCCATCTCCGGCCATCGTCACGTCAAGGGCGTCACGAACATTGTCCTCGACCACAATCTCGGCGCACATCTCGCCCTTGAGCACCTGCATCGCCTGGGACATCGGCGCATCGCCCTGATCAAAGGCCAGGATTTCAGTTCGGATACGGAAACGCGCTGGCAGGCCATTCTCTCGGTCGCACGGGAACTCGGAGTCGTCATTGACGAAAAACTGACCGTTCAACTGGACAGCGATTCCCCTTCTCCTGAAGTAGGACATCGAGTCACGCGGAAACTGCTGGAAGCCGGTCCCCAATTTACGGCTCTCTTCGCCTTCAACGACATCTCCGCCATGGGCGCGATTAAAGCGCTTCGCGAAACGGGAAGGCGTGTCCCTGAAGACGTCTCCGTAATCGGTTGGGACGACATTCAGGGCGCGGCGTTTCACAACCCGAGTCTCACGACTGTCCGCCAGCCGCTTCGCCGCATGGGCGTTGTGGCGGCCGAAACCCTTCTGAAGCGCATCATCGCCCCGGCCGGGGCCGAGTATCCCAAAGAAATCGTCCTCGAACCGGAAATCGTCGTTCGCGAAAGCACTGCGCCGATGAAGTAGCCTTTCGCCTGACATTCAGGAACTCGCTACGTCTTATTCCAAAGTAACTCCACTGATGGAATGCTCACATTCCGTGTGTTCAGTGGTATACCAATGGGACAGCAGACGGGGGCCGTGCCAGGGTCGGTCCGCTTTCTGTAACCCGTGCGGTCCGCCAATTTCAGTTCGCAGACTTTTATCTTGTCGTGGAATTTGCCGGAATTCTAGGCGGAAATTATTGCCGCCTGCCGCTTACGGGCAATTTGGGATTTTGTTAGCGGGCGAACGGAGGGCGCTTGCGGCATCTACGCCTGAACTGTTCCTGTCATTTTGCGGGGTGGATGCTTTTGCTTGGGGTGCAGGCATCGCTGTTCGCAGGGAGTTCGCATGCCGGTCCCGGCCAGGAGCAATCGCGGGAAGGACCTCGCGTAGCAGAGGCCGTCCGTGTGGAACAGTCTCCCACGATGGATGGAACACTTGACGATCCGCTCTGGCAAAAAGCCAAGATTGTTGGCGATTTCCGCCAAAAGGAACCGTTCGAGGGAGAGCCCGCGACGGAAAAAACCGAAGTGCGTATCCTCTACACACGCACAGCCGTCTATTTTGGAATTCACTGCTACGATTCCACTCCCTCCCGCATTGTCGCCACCGAACTTCGCCGCGATGTCAGCCAGGACCTAGACGATCATTTCGAAATATTGGTTAATTCCAAGCACGACCGCCGCGGCGGTTACGTTTTCGAGATCAATCCGCTTGGCACGCAAAGCGACGGCCTGGTGGAAGAGCAGAGCGAAGTCGAGGCGCCTGACTTCGACCCGGGCTGGGACGGTGTCTGGACTTCCGAAGCCAGAATCACCACGGACGGCTGGACCGCAACCATCGAGATTCCTTTCACAACCCTGAATTTTACAAAGTCCAAGGACGTCGTCTGGGGGTTGAATTTCAAGCGATTCATCCGCGCGAAAAACGAAGAAGACCTTTGGTCCGGCTACCGCCGAACGTTTGGTATCACGAAAGTTTCCGAAGCGGGAGAATTGACCGGCATCACGGATATCGGAAGCGGAAGGCTTTTTATCGTCAAGCCGTACGGCCTGGCGCAATACGACAAGCAGACGGGACAGAATACAGCCTTTCCGCTGACGGGTGGGCTGGACGTAAAGTATGGGATTCGTTCCAACATTGTTTTGAACCTCACCGGGAACACGGATTTCTCCGCAACGGATGTGGACCAGGTTCAGTTCAACCTGACTCCCTTTCCTATTTTCGTCCCGGAGAAGCGCCAGTTTTTCCTCGAGAATGCGGGTATCTTCGACTTCGACATCGGCGACCAGGACAAACTCTTTTTCAGCCGCCAGATTGGCATTGATTCCGTCACCGGAAACCAGGTCCCGATCAACGGCGGCGCGAAACTTACGGGCGCTGTTGGCAGACTGCAATTCGGCGTGATGGACGTAGACACCCGCTCGAGCGGCCCGAACCCGTACGCAAATTATGCCGTGGTACGGCTCAAAGAGTCCCTTTGGGGAGGCTCCTACATCGGAGTGATGGGGGTTGATAAGCGATCCGGTGACCTGCAGGACAATTTCAACCAGACCGGCGGAATCGACACCCGCCTGGTTTTTTTCAAGGACTGGTTCCTGGACGCGCATATGGCGGGAACGCAATCCCCGGGCGACCCGAGCGGGAACAGCGATCTCGGTGCTTCCTTGACTTATCGCTCCAATTGGCTCGACGCCATCTTTGAGCGCCGGAAAATCGGGCCGAACTTCAATCCGGAAGTCGGATTCATCGAGCGGACCGATTCGAATGAGACGTATGGCGATCTGACCTTCAAGGCTAGGCCCAGGATCGGTGGGGTTCGAGAATTGCAATTTGAAGGATTCCTTCTCCATGCACCGGATACTCGTGGCCAGGTGCAGACCCAGGAATGGCAAACAACCTTTCGGGCCGATTTCAATAACGGCGCCTACACCGACGACGACATCGTGGACGTATTCACCCAGCGAATCACGACTCCGCTTCACATTTACAAAAATGTGTTCATACCGAACGGGGTCTACCAGTTCAGCCGGCACCAGCTCACCTATGGATCGGCCAAGGACAAAAGATTCACTTACAGTTTCTTCGAGCGCTTCGGCGGCTACTACGGCGGGACGCTGAATGAATTTCGCGCGCAGGCAAACTATCGCCCGACGGCAAAGTTCTCTCTTTCCGCCTCCGAGACCTGGGATCGCTTTCTCCTTCCGTTGCCCAACGGGAATTTCTCCGTCCTGCTTGCCGGTTTGCAGGGGAATTATTCTTTTTCGCGTTTTTTGACCTTCTCTAGCCTCATCCAGATGGATACTTCGAATGCGCAAGCCGTGAGCGCCAACCTTCGTCTGCGATATAACTACCGGCCGGACAGCGACCTCTACGTTATTTATAACGTTGGAACGCAATTCGTCAGCATCGCCCCCGCCAATCCTCCGCAAGTCCGCGAGACGCGTTTCGCCTTGAAATGGACTTATTCCTTCGCACCGTAAATTGGAAACCTGCGCCGTTGCGGGAAAAGGGGGGCCGTATGCGCACTTCGTCACTCCCCCGGCGCGAATTTTGGCCCGAACCCCGGTTGTTCTCTATAATCTAATTTCCAGCCCAACTTAAGGAGGTACGATGCCCGAAGCAAAGGGAATGTGGGAAGGATTGATGGATTTTTCCTTCCGTGTGTACGCGACCCCGAAGATGCTGAGATTCCTGTACGCCCTTCATCTCCTCGTCGGACTGATCGCAGGAGTTGCCTGGGTTGTGACGGCGTTTCAGCAAGCCCCGGTCCAGGGCCTGCTCGCGCTCCTGGCGGCCCTGGGCGGATATTTCGTGTGGTTTCTCTACTGCCGCGTGGTCATCGAACTTCTCGCGGCGGTATTTCGCATGGCGGACGCCATTGCGCCCGATCGTCAGGGTCAGCAACAGAGTTCGGGCTACTGAAACTTCCAGCTTTAAACGAACGCAGGCTCTTGGCCGGGCAGCCAGCATTATAGGGGCTGCCCGGCTTTTTTCGTCGATCCAGAATATTGGGGATCATTTTTTCACGAAAATCGACTTTGGAATCATGCAGTGCACGCCCTTCCGGATGTCCACCACCTGCGACACGCGGCAATCGCCGACAATCGAAGTCAGTGAATATGCCTCTTCTCGCGACATCGGCACCATTTTCTGTTCCGCCAGGAAATTCACCGTCTCGCGCACCGCAATTTTCATCGCTTCATTTAAGTCTTCGTCAAATCCCATGAAGATCCAGTGCGTCGAAGTTTCCGCGCGCGGCCATTCAATGTGCAGGTCCTTCCGCACGATCGGTTCGATTTCGATTTCCTTGTATGAACATTCCAGCGCCGTCAAATTCACCTCGCCGTTTCCCTGCAGGCAGTGCGAATCTCCTGTCCAGATCAATCCGCCCTTCTGGAACACGGGAAAATAAAGCGTCGAGCCTTCCTGCAGTTCGTTCACGTCCATGTTCGACCCATTCTTCCACGGCCGCAGCGTGCTGGTGCGCCCCTTGGCATCGTGGATCGGCGGCCCGGCTTTCTCTTTCGGTTCGTTGGGATCCGGCCCGACCGCAATCGTCCCCGGGAACGGCTTCATGTGGAGGACAATCCCCGGCTTGAACTCGGTGGTCATGGTTTTCGCATCGAGCTTGAAATACTCCACGTGGCCCTCAGGGAATTCCGCAGCCAGCAATCCCACGGTAGGAAATTGCTTGCCGGGCAGATTGAAGTTAAAGCCCGAATCCTTGATTACGATTTTCTTGATGCGGATCTCCATCGTGTCGCCGGGTTCCGCGCCATTCACGAAAATCGGCCCCGTCACGGAATGCGGCCCGCCGCCGGGATTCGCCAGGCGCAGCTTGACGATTTCGTCCATCGTGGCGCCGGGTTTGATCTCATCCATCGAATGCCGCAGCGTCTCGATGGAAACGGTATCGCCGGAATCGACCGTCAGCTTGGGCTTTTCGCTCGGATCGAACCAGCCCCACTGCACCGTATCCTTGTTCGCCGGCAGTGTGTAGTGTTTTCCGGAGGAGTTGTTTGCGGCCGGTTTTTCCGTTGTGGTTTGCGCCATAGCCACCGTGCAAATAAGGCTCACGGCAAACGACGCGGCAATTATCGAAGCTTTCATTGATGAAGTCATGGAACGACTCCTTTCGGCAGGATCTTCCAGATGGGTGCAGGAAGTATAGTGGGAGATCGCCGGAAATGTCCGCTGAAAAATGATGAATCCATCCATTCAGCTTTTGCGTGGCTCAGGAGGCGGCTGGGTTCGCTCCCCGTTCAGGATTTCCGGGAAGAGTCTCCGGACGATTGCTACAACCGCAAAAGTTTCAACGCGTCTGCCGGAACGCGCCCATCCATTGCGAGACCGCGGAGAGTTGCGCGCGACCTGCTTCCAGGCTCGCCTGCCGGGCCAGAAGCATTACGCGAATCTGGCCGAGTGTGATCTGCAGATCGCCCAATTGCGATTTGTAAAGCTCAAGCTGTCCGGCGAGTTCCGGTTGCAGCCGCAGAAGTTCTGTCGAATGCGCCATCACCGGCGCCATCTCTTCCACCGGCCCGCGAATCTTGCGAACATCCTCGACGCAAAAATCGCATTCGCCGCGAAGTGCGCGCCGCGCCTCCGCCAGGTATCCCGTCAGCGAGATGTTTACCCGAAGCAAAGTCTGCCGCATGGCCTCGTACATCAGGCCCTCCAGCCGCCGGTTTCTGCGCCGGTTCGATGCTCCGGAAGAGGCGGCTGGTTGGAAACGCGGAGCCGTTCTGTCGGCTCCGACGGCGCCACTGTGCTCTCTGCATGCGCCCACGCCGCTCGAAGCCGCGCGAACATGGAAACCAGCTCCTGCAACCTCTCGGACGAGCAGTTCACGCCCGCCTCCATCACCATCCCTCGCGTAACCGTGTAGAAACTGTTCAGATTGCGCGCCGCTTCTCCCCCGCGCTCGTGATCCAACACGCCCTGCAGCTCCCCGATGATCGTCAGCGCGTGGTTCAATGAGTTGACCCGGTGTTCAATCTCCCCGCTTCCGATCGCTGCGATCGCGGCGCGAAAATCGCGCAGGATACGGTCGTACAACGCGACCACCTGGCCTACCGACGATGCGGCATAGGCCGTGGACTGTTGATAAGCGGCTGCGGTATCGCGTGTGTTCATTTTACGCTCGCTAATTGTTGTGAAATCTGGTTTTCCAATAAGGGCAGCTCCTGCAGCGTCGTATTCACCTGGGCGTAGATCGCCGTTAGGCTGGTCTGTTGCGTGGCCAGCGACGCTTGCAGATCCGCGATTTGCTTCGTCAAACCTTGCGAAGTGTTCGTGATGCTTTGCGCATCAAGGGACAGAATTCCCGTGCCCGCTCCGTTGATATTCGAGAGCACTGTCGAAAGATTCTGCGAAAAGCCGTTGGTGGTGTTTTGCAGCAGGTTCTGGACCGCCGAATAGTTGCTCGAGAGTGCCGCGGAGAGTTTGCCGCTGTCCACCGACAGCGTGCCATCGTTGTTGAAGTTGACCCCGATGCTCGCCAGATTAACCACGCCGCTGTTTCCGGGCACCGAGTAAGAAAACGCGGCAAGCAACTGGCTCTGTATGTCGCGCAACGAATTGTCGGCTTCCAGTGGGCCGCCGCCGCTGCCGTCAGCCGCAACGTTAAACTGCGAATTGATCTCGTTGATCACCGTATTGTATGCGCTGACCAGATTATTGATCGCCGTCGTCGTCTGCGTGGTATCCGGATTCACGTTGACCGTCACCGGCGTGGAAGGCGAGGGCGAACCGAGGCTCAGCGTGACGCCGTTGATCACATTGCTGACCGTGTTGCTCGCGCTGCTGATGGGGATGCCGTCCACGACCAGCGACGCGTTCGTCCCTGTTACCGCCTTCGTGAAACTCAAGCCGCTCGTATTTCCGGAGACGGTAATGTCTCCCGGCGCGCCGGAAACCGTGCTCACCAGCGCCAGGCGGTAACCATTGGAATCCTGAATTACGCTGGCGGAGACGCCGACATTCTGGTTGTTGATGGCGCTTGCGAGTTGGCTAAGCGTGTTGTTCGTCGAATCCACCGTCACGGTCACAGCGGTGTTCGACCCCACCTGTACCTGGAATGTCCCCGTTGAAATCGTTGAGCTGCTGCTGGCCAGCGCCCCCGTGTAATAAGACGAAGTCGTTGCCAGGGAATTGATGACGATGGAGTGCGAACCGGGTGTGGCGGAACTCGATGCCGTTGCATTCACCACCGCGGAATTCGAACTCGTCGCCGTCTGCGAGCTGAGCACTCCCAGCGGGTCACTCAAAGCAAACACCGCGTTATCCAGGTTGGAAAGATCCGTGCTGATTTTCGTGATTTCCGCCGATTGCGAATTCAGGCTGGCCTGCTGGTTTTGCAGAGCCGTTATGTTCGCCTGCTGGTTGGCCAGTGCAAACTGCACGAATTGTTGCACGTTGATGCCTTGCCCAAAACTGGAGTTTCCCGAACTTGAGCTCGTGTTGGCGAGCGCGCCGGAAAGTGACGTCAGCGAATTGGTTGTAGACATAGCTTCAACTCCCTAAGCTTTTACCTCGATATGCGGCGTGGTTTTGGACTCCTCTTTTTTCAGGTAGTCCTCGATTCCCTGGCCGACATCGCGGACTTCCTTCGCGGGCAACTCCACAATTTCCTGTCCCGAGCGCGCGTCGGAAACCACGTAATAAATCCTTCCATTCGAATCCCGCCGAAATGTCACGTCCGTTTGCCGTTGCGCCGGCGTGACAATCGCCGTCTCCGCGGCTGCGGACGCTTTTTCAACCGTGCTCGCCGTCGTCGAAGCAGTCGAAACGCGCTGGGTGTTTACCTGATTGCTCGCTGCGCTCGGAGGTTCGGGGATCCCTGGTGCTTGGTCCGGTGACACTTTCATGGCTCCCTCCTACAGCGGTTTAGGCGGAATCCCCGAAGGGATCCCGCCCGCCGCATGCTATTCCCTTGCTCCCATTTATTGCAGCAGTTTCAGGATGCTTTGCTGGGAGGAGTTCGCCTGCGCCAGAGCCGAGATACCAGACTGGTTCAGGATCGAGTACTCCGACAAGTTGGTCACTTGCTGCGGAATGTTGGCAGCGGTGATGGCATCCTGGGCTGCCGTCAGGTTCTGCACCTGCGAGTTGATAACGTTCACGGCAGACTGCAACCGGTTGACGCCCGCCCCAATCGTGCCGCGCAAGCCGGCTACGTTCGAGATGGCGCTGTTGATATCGCCCAACGCAGTGACTGCCGCTGTGGAGGTCGACAGGTTGTCGGCCGCGAAGCTGACCGTCGTCCCGTTGTAGCTGATGGCGCTCGAGGACAGCGTGCCCACGGTCACCGAAATCGTGTTGTTCGCCGCGGCCGAGCTGCCGTCTGACAGGAAGATGCCCGTCGCCGTAGCCGTGAACACCGACGTGCCGTTGAACGTGGTGCTGCTGCCGATGCGATCGATTTCCGCCTTGATCTGCGTGAACTCGGCGTTCAGTGCTGTCCGTTGAGAGTCGCTGACCGTACCGTTCGCCGATTCCGTCGCCAGCGTAACGGCGCGGTTGAGAAGGGTGGTCACCTGGGCGAGAGCGCCGTCTGAAACCTGCAGCGCGCCAACGCCGTTGTTCGCGTTGTTCGCCGACTGGCTCAGGGCGGTCACGTTC